>JABDCU010000015.1 GCA_013287965.1 Candidatus Omnitrophota bacterium
TCCAAAGAAAGCACGGGAACAAGGGGGTCCAAAGACACCTTCAGGTACAGGCCGCGGGCCCGGGCCACTGATTCCTGGTTTTCCGAGACCGACTGGATGATCTTGTTGATGTCACCCGGCCGCCTTTCCAGGGTGATCTTGCCGGACTCCAAATGCGCCAGATCAAGGATATCGTTGATCAAACGGTTGAGCCGGTCGATATTGGACTTGGCCCTGCCTAAAAAATCTTTTTGTTCGGCGGTGGGCTTTCCGGCGGTGCCGCTGATGACAATGTCAATGGCCGCTTTGATCGAGGCCAGCGGTGTCCTTAACTCATGGGACAGCGTCGAACTGAATTCCCTCTGGACACCGTGTAAGGCCTTGAGTTTGGCATTGGCCGACTCAAGTTCCTCATTCTTGGCTTTTGTTTCTTCAAATAAACGGCGGTTTTCCCGGACCATGTCATAATGGTGGATGGCCCCGGCCACCGCTGCTTTTAATTCTTCCGGATGCCATGGTTTATTGACAAAACGGTAAACTTCGCTGATATTGATGGCCTGCTCCGCGGCAGACAGGTCAGCATAAGCCGTAAACAATATACGGACAGCGTCAGGATACTGTACTTTGACGCGGCTCAAAAACTCGATGCCGGAAATATCCGGCATGCGCTGGTCGCTTAAAACCACCTTTATTTTTTCACGCGCCATAATGGCCATCGCCTCTCTCAAATTACCGGCGACGACGACACCATACGGCTCCTCCACGAACATGCGCATGATGGAATTCAGCACATTCTGCTCATCATCCAGGAATAAGACATTAATCTCTTTCATAGTCTCTCCATTGCAGTGATGTGTCATACACCGGCACTGCCAAGGGCAGCATCACTGTAAACGTTGTTCCTTCTCCTAATTTAGAATTAAAACTTACGGTCCCCCCGTGCTTACGGACAATATCATAACTAAGGCTCAAGCCTAAACCCAAACCCGCTCCCGGGGCTTTAGTGGTAAATAACGGATCAAAGATCCTGGTGGTATTGTCCGGGGCTATCCCGCAGCCGGTGTCCGTGACATCAATATAAACATATTCTTCCCTGGCGTATGTCCGGACCGTGATCACCCCTTTGCCCTCAATGGCCTGGGCGGCATTGAGCAATATATTGATAAATACCTGGCCGATCTTCTGGGGATTACAAACGATCAAAGGCACCTCACCATAATATTTTTTTAATTCCGCCTTATATTTAATTTCATTGTGGACAATATTCAGCATGCTTTCCATGAGTGCTTCTATATTAACGGCGACCATCTTGCCGCGGTCAGGGCTGGCAAGGGTGCGCAGGTCAGAGACGATCTTTCCGATCTTCCCGGCGCCTTCCATTGATTCTTTAAGCAGGTTATTGACATCCCCGTCCATAAAAGCAAAATTAGTCTCCTTGCGGATCTTCTCCCAGGAACTCACCACCTCAGCGACCCGCTGCTGGTCTTTGTCTTTTAACGCCTTTTCCAATTTATTAAGGACCCCCAGCAGCCGCGAGTAATGCGCCGCGTACTGCTGCATGGTCTGTAAATTGCTGTTGATAAAACCGATAGGATTATTGATCTCGTGGGCGACCCCGGCTGCCAGCTGGCCTATGGCGGAAAATTTTTCTGCCTGTAATAATTGGGTCTGAAGGGTCACCAAACTTTTGGTGCGCTCCTGCATCTTGCCTTCGAGCGCATCGTTAAGCCCTTCTAACTCCTTGATACGCCCTGAAAGCTGGCCGTTCTTTTCTGCCAAAGATTCCTGCGCGCACCGGGCATTGCGCAAGATGGTCAACCACGACAAGAGCAGCAGGCAAAGCACGCTGATAAAAGAGACCTGGGCCGCATAATCCTTACCATGCTCCATCACGACAAGCATGACAAGCATGGTAAACGCCCCGAGACTTATCAACACAGCGGCTTTCATGTCCCTTGCCCCCATAAGATGTTCTTAATTTTCTGCTGTAAGGCTTCATTACTAAATGGTTTTTGCAGATAATCATCAGCCCCCAAGTCCATGATCTTTTTGATCTCCTGGGGCTCACTCATCCCTGAGATCGCCAGGATCTTGACGTGCTTATTGTCCATGTCCTGGCGTATATAGGTACAGAGCTGGTAACCATCCAGGCCCGGCATGCAAATGTCTAAAATAATAAAGTCGGGTTTAAAATCGGAAAATTTACGGCCGGCCTGGAACCCGTCATACGCGGCTTCCACAATATACTTGTTCTCCATGATCAATAATCTCTGCAAGGAGTGCACAATACCGCGATCATCATCAACGATCAGGACCTTCTTTTGCGTGACAGGCGACTGTAATTCAACCGGTACCGGCATATTATACTTTTTAAGGAAGCGCAAGAAATCTTCTTCACTCACCCGGCTGTGTTTGCCAGGGGTGCGGTATGCCTTTAATTTGCCGGATTCAACCCATTTGAGGACCCCCCGGTGGGTAACATGGCAATATTTAGCTATTTGCCCTGTAGTTAGTGGTCTTTTTCCATTCTTTTCGGTACTCATATTTAGCTCCCATTCATTCTACTTATTCTGAATGTTCCATTTGTTCCTATTTCAAATATATACGGTTTTTCGCCAAAAAGCAAATTTTTGTGATTAGGCAGATAAAATGAAAAAGAGGACGCTTTAAAGCGTCCTCTTTTTCAATGAGGGATAGTTAAATCCTACTTGTCTATTACTTTACATACATGGCTTTCAGCTGGGCAACCGTAGGAAACGATGCATAAGCCTCTCCTTGAGGGCCTACATAACCGTTCCCTGATCTCTTGATAACAACCGTTGTAAACCCTCCGCTGTTATTGGGGATATTTACCGGGAAGGTATCCGCAGAAGCATCGATCGCAGGTGCCGGCACAGGGGCTGCCACAACCGTTTGGACAGGTTGAGTGACAATAATCTGCTGCGGTTCGGTCTCAATGACCTGTGGCTGTGCATACACCACCGGCTGAGGAACGACCTTATAACCATGATGCTGCGTTAAAATATAGTAAACACCGCCATCGGTATAGTAGATCCTGCCGTTAATGCTGACCGGTTGAAAATCCGGCGGGATCTCACTGACATACGCCCCAAGCGGAGGACTGACCAGCACATAGTCAAAACCTTCCCTGGCGTAATACAGTCCATCATAATAATAGTACGTCGCCCCATCGGCGAAAACCACGGTGTATCCGGCCGGAAGGAAATGCTCGCGATAACCATAATGAGGATGATCATGCCACCGGTAAAAAGAATGATCATCGCGATGGTCTCTCCTGTCATCATGCCTGTCTTCATGCCGGTCACCCACACCGATCCCGATCGACCAATCCGCGTAAGATGATCTTGGAAACGCCAATAAAGCCAGTGCTAAAAACCCAAAAAATACTTTCATGACATTTGTTTTAGTTGACATACTTGGTCCTTTCATTAATTTGAAGAATTGACAGCAACCACCGCTGTGGCATCAACATCTCCATCCTTGAATTTCCCCTTATACTGGCTGCCGTCAGCATAGGTGATAAGTCCCTGGCCATTTAATTTACCTTCTTTAAATTGCCCCTCATATTTGCTTCCGTCTGTATAAAGCAGGACGCCCTGGCCGTCATAAAGCCCATTCTTAAATTCACCTGTATACTGCTCCCCATGAGCAGTGGTCAATGTCCCTTGGCCATCCAGGACCTTATTACCAGACCCGTCTTTGGCCTCCTGGGCCCCTGAAAAACCGGGGCCGAATAAAACAAAGACGATCATCAATATGCCACATTTTTTGACCATACTGTCCTTATCGGATAAGCTCGCCTACTAAAACCCCAAGCCGGAAAACGATAAACCCTATTATAACACTAATAATGATATTTAAAAATGCCCTTAATGTTTCCCCGTCCCTGATCAGATTACCCGTCTCAAGCATAAAGGTCGAAAAAGTCGTAAAGGCACCGCAAAACCCAGCCATTAAAAAAATCCTTAACATGGAACTAAAATGGAATTTTGCCTGCAATACAGTATCAAAGATCCCGACCAAAAAACATCCAACCAGATTAACAACCAAGGTCCCATAAGGAAAACCACTGCCCACCTTATGATAAACCACACTCGAAAGTATGTGCCGCGCCAGGGTGCCTAAAACGCCGCCGCCGATCAAATAAAACCATTTTTCCATAATAGCCTTTTAATGTCCCCTGACTTCGGTGACCTCTACATCAATAATATCTCTTTTTTCCCTGTTCCGGGTATTTAAATTTAACAGCCACTGGCTGTAAAACCTCATTGCGTAAGTAAAGCTGATCCATAATAACAAATGCCCGGCGATATGCCAAGAGCCTTTAAGCATGGCCCCTGCGATGGCGATGGGCGCCAAGAACTGGAATAAAAAAGCCAAAAATATCCCGCCCAGCCCGAAAGTCTTGATGACAAATAAAAAAGACATCATCCACGTCGAAACACCCAGGGCATGGGACATCAAAACACAATACATGCCAAGAGCCGGACGCCATTTCTTAACGAGAGTCGCCGGAAGGATGCCCAATAAAAAAACAATGATCAATAGATAGGACAGGACGATCACTATTATCAATCCTGCCCTCCGGTCTTTATTGCGGAGTCTTGCGGGTGTTCGTGCAGGTCATGGATACCTTTTAGGTCAATGTGCACTTTTTTATCCTGCCAGGTAATGATGTCTTTAAAGCGTTTATTGTAAACGATGTCTTCCAGTGAATAAGAATGACGGGCAATGATGGGTTGTGAAAAAGTCTCGTCAATGCCTGTCAGGGAGGCCACAATACCCATCTGGGCCTCGCGCATCTGCTTTTCATCCATGCCCAATAAAGGACTTTTATCGTCGATATAATGCCGCACCGTCCAGCTTAAAGCGAACAAAGGCGTATGGTTGCGCTCCAGCTTAAGATCATAAAATTTACGCGTGCTCTCGCCTTCTAAACTGACTTCATTTTTAGTAAAATAAAGGGCCATATGCGCTTCAGCGATCTGGTTTAAACGCTCATTGGCGATCCTGAAAGAAAAGCATAACTTGCCGTTATGTTTCCCGATGATCGCTTTATTGCTGAAAATGATCCTCGCCGTGGCCCGTGAAAACCTGGCGTAAAACAAGCCGGTAATGACAGCCAGGGTCAACAGTCCCAAAAACGCCTGAATGGTCATCAGGACATCCGGGATCATTCCGACTTCCCCGACCCGGCTGTAATCAACCGTATTCATGTTCTCAATGCTCAGGAAAACACAGTGCCTGAAGCGTTCCAACCCGACGGCATGCGTGCCTGCGAGGGTATCTATCCCGCAAATAAAATACAAGACCCCAAAGAACAAATTCGTCGCGGAATAGATGGACGCGATGAGAAGAAAAAACTTAGGCCAGGACAGGGAGAAGAAATAATGGTACAGGTCCGTAAAAGGGTTGCGGCGCTCACGCGTGCCGTGGACGTTCAGTTTTCCCTGCCTGTTGATCAATGCCCGGAAATGGAAGGATTGTGGATGGATTGCCATAGATCAAAAGCCGAACATGTGGTCCAGGCAGAAGGATTTTTCACCTTTGATAAGCCCGTGATAGCCGAACAAGCGGCAAGTGGTATCGCGTATGATAATATACGCGTCCTGACCGGCAAGCTCGCGCTCTTCTTTACTAAACAATTCATGATAGCGCCAAAACAAGGAACCGCTGCAGACGATGTGGACGGTCTTTTTTAAGATCTCTGTCCCCTCGTTATCCATTAGGATGAGGTCTGTTTCAGACTGCGCGTGCCATGGGGTGGACGCCGGATAGATCAAATGGCATATCGTGTCTGTGTCTTCGTTATTGCTCAGGCGCAAAAAAAGGCGCGTGCTTAAGCCCGGCGGCCGGCCCGTGTATGACTGCGGTTCGTTTTTGTAAACTAATACCGTATTAAAAATATGCGACCCGAAACTGGTCTCAGTGTTATACCCGCTCTTAGTGTCCTCGTAACGCATCAAAGCATGCAGCCAACCATCGGCTTCGCCCCCTTGAGAAAAATCATAGATCAACTCGGCGTGACCAAAACCGCCGGGGAAATCACTTTCCGGACGCTTGCCTAATAATTGGGTGATGTGGATATCTTTGATGGACCCCCGGTCCGATTTTCCTAACGGATGTTTGACCATCTGCCGGCCATTGCTGTTATAAACCAGCAACGTCAGCGCAACGTCCTGCTGGCAGGTTGACATAGGTGTGGGCAAAACAATACTTTGCCATCGGTCCACGGGTAATATCGGGATCGGCAATATATACCCCTTGCCCATGGTTTTGCTGATGGTGGCAATATCCAGGTCGCTTTTTAGGTCCGTGCGTTCGACGTTGGTATGGGCTATCCACCGGCGGCCTTTTCTATCAACAACTTCATAACGCGGCCTGACCACATAACGCCCGGCATGGACTTCCAATTGCCGGGGCCACCTGACATGAGGAAATAATTTGGCCACATCTACCGGACAAGTAGCAAAAGGCGCGATGGGCCTGTCAAAGGCAACTGTCTCATCAGAACCCATCAGGCCCAAACTCATGCCGCCGACCGGAATAGGACAGGGGTGGCTGTTTTGGACCCAAAGCAAAACTTGTTCTCCTTCGTGCGGCGCCGGCAAGCCGGCGTAAAGGTCAGCAGGCCAGGAATTGGCGTCATGAGTGCAGGACAACACAGAATCATCATCTCCATAAACATCCAGCGCGTATTTGACCACATCATGGCCGGCAATACCGGTGAAATGCACAAACAGGCTGCCGGTAAAATCGCAAAGACCCCAGCGCTTTTTTATCTCAACACTATCGAGGGTGATCATGTGGATGGATTTTTCCAGCTTTTCATTCCATTGCGCCAGCATATTGCCGTCTTTATCAAACAGGCAGCACCATAGCCCGACATTCATCTTACTATATCCGGCCCAATAATTGGCCGTGACTAACCGCGTATGATGTCCCTCTTCTTCCCGGAAAAAAACAAAATTAGTGGCAAAATTCAAAGGGTCAAGATAGTTGCGGGTATTGGTCAGAAACTCGTCAGCCAGGCGCGCATCGTCAAAAGAAAATACCTTTACCCCTTTAGGCAAAAGATGCTGGATTTGGGCGGTCAGCCGCGCGGAATCAAAAGCAGTGACAAAAATAGCATCAGCATCAGTGCTTTTAAGATCAGTGACCGGCTGGGCATTCCTGCCCAATAACTGCTTGCCGGCTTCGACGACGTTCTGGACAAAAACGCCGGTGATCTTTATCGGTGAAATATCATAGAGAGCCTCAAATTCCGCGGCCTGGCCCAACAGGTCATAGACGGCAACCCGTTTGAAAGACGACAACGATTTGATCAGGTCATGCATCTTGGGAGAAGTCAAAGGATGACCCAACGCCTTAAAAAGCGCGGAACTGCCCCCGGTGTTATTAAATGTTTTAATTTTAAGGGATATTTCTTGTGCTAACGCCTGCATATTTGTTTTCCTTTCCGGCTTTCTCCAAAAAACGTTCGTAAACAAAATGAGCAGCCTTCCGGGTCTCATCCAGGGGCGTGTTCTTCCAGATCTCTATATGGCCTGTAAAGGCGCGCGCAACACCGCTTTTGACCAGCCCCTCGCAAAACTGTTTATGCCGGCCTCCGCCATTGGGCAATTCGTAGATATAAACCGGCTTGCCCGTCGAACAAGCTTCGGAAACCATGGAAACAGAATCACTGGTCACAATAATGATGTCCGCCAGGGACAGCAAACCAAAGTAAGGATTTTCCCCCTGGCCGTCCCAAATGTAGGAAGAAGCTCCCGCGAGGTCCTGCCGTAATACGGCCTCATAGCGGGCACCTGTCCGGCGTGAGAAGGAAATGGCAAGACCGCCGCCGGTATTTTTTGCCGCGGCCAGCATCTTCCCGGCAAAATCATGGGCAGATGCGTCAGAAAAACCCTGGTGCTTATTTTTACCGCCGACCAATACGCTGATCAAAGGACGCGGTAAAGACGCCAGCAAAGGACGAAAATGCCCGGCTGCGCCATTAAGTTTTTCCATGGTGATATGGTGAATAGAGCCCTGGGTCACAAAAACATTACTGCCTTGCAACTTGTCATGCGCGGGCGCAATGACCACATCAAAAAGCCCGGGATCCATAAAAGGGTCCTGGATATGGACGGTAAAGGTCTTATTTTCGCTGGCACGGCGGATGGCCGCTGACACAGGCCCGCTCTGACGGCCGCAGGTGATCAATAGGTCCGGCCACGGAGGAGTAAAGTCATGCCTGCCGGCTGGTAATAACCGCCGCAAGCCCTTGGGCTTTTTAACTTCCTTTAAAACATACTGCAAGCCAAGCGCTTGGGCCAAGCCAATGGCCTGGTTTTGCAGACCGGCCAGGCCTTCCGTCACTACCCAGCATGATGATATTGTCATATTTTAAAAAAAGCGGACCATCGGTGCCGATTTTGTTCTTTATCGACGACTTTCTGGTCAGTCACCCAGTTCATCTGAATGACCTTGCGCGGGCCCTCAAAAGGCAGGTGCCCATGATAAGAATGATCAGAACGCTTAAAGACAAGGAGAGTCCCGATATCAGGAGAAATTTCAGTTTTGATGTCCTCAAGGCTATTGCTGTTAAGCACACGAAGCCGGCCTCCTGCCTGGTTTTCCCAGGAAGGGTTCATGTAAAGGAGCACCGTGATGATCTTGGTCTCTGAATCCGTATGGACCTGGCCGTCCTTGAGCCGGCATTTGCCGCGGACCGTGAACATCGTCGGCCTGCCTGCGAGATCCAGCGAAAATTTTGATTCTATGGCACGCCTGAAATCATCGGAGTTCATTTCATCGATCAATTGCTTAAATTCGCTACTGCAGGACACGGTGGACAAAGGAAAACTTCCGGCTGCCTTGACCGCCGGATAAGCTTGTATCAGCTTGTCCTTCCATTCTTCCTTAATAAAACCTGAAACCACGATATGCTCATAAGGCGATGTTTCCAGCTTGGCACCATTGACCTTGGTCACATCGATCATAGATAAATTCATAAGCTTTTCCCCTGATTAAATTTTGTTGATTATATATTATCTTAAATAAAATTAACAGATTTATTTTGGGGCCCAGCCGTCGGCCGGCACAAAAATACCAATTATAAGCCTTGGCAATACAGGAAGAAAATGACAATGGAAGCGCATAAACAATAAATGCCGAATAAATACCAACGGCCAGCCTCTAGCCAATTGGACAGCCACTTAAGGGCCAGGAGGCCGGCAATAAAACTCAAGACCATCCCAACAACACTGGGCAGAAATAAGCCTGCCATACTTGTTGCATGATGCACGGACGTGTGCTGTGCCTTTAAAAACCTTAAAGCTTCCCTTAGGATGACCGGCGGTGTCAGGACAACGGCAAGGGCGAAACTAAAATCTTCAGCCCTTTTTTTCTCAATGCCTAAAATAAGCCCGGCAGATATCGTTGCCCCTGAACGCGAAAATCCACGGAAGGGCAAACATATCCCCTGGATCAGTCCGATCAAACAAGCATTCTTTAAACCCAAAGTAGTTTTCTTATTTGATGCCTGGTTTTCCTTATATCCTGCCCAGAGTATCAGAACACCTGCCCCTGCAAGCGCTGCTGAAATTAAAGGCAGATTACCGAAAAGCTGCTCAACTTCGGCGTGAGCAGTGCCTTTTAACAGGACCTTCTCGATCAAAAATTTTAAAAATAAACCCACCAAAGCTGTCGCTGCCGTTGCTGCTATGATCAACTTGACCGGGAAATCCTTTTTCCAGGAATTCCAGAAGAAAACGATCACCGCCAGCATGGTGCCCGTATGAAGCATGACCAACAGAAGCGTCATCTCCGGTTTGGCGGGATCAAGCCCCATTAATTTTTCCGCGACAATGACATGGGCTGAGCTTGAGACCGGCAATAATTCCGTGGCCCCTTGGATGACGGCAAGTGCTAAAATTTTTAGGAAGAAATGCATTTTGAAATTATACCTCGATTAAACGGATTTTTCATCACTCAATTTTCCTATCTTTTTAATGTCCCTGATCTTAACCATGCTAATGGCCGCCTCCCCGGCTTCGACAACATTCTTAAGGATGTCCACTTCCGCTTTAATACGCTCTACAAATTCACGCCAGGAATCGTCCTTATCGCTTAAAGGAACATACTCTTTAGACCGAAGGCTTTTATAGATACTGATCATACGCCGGGCGCATCGATCAAGGCTGAACTCTTTGGCCGTCTGTCTGGCCTGTTGGCCCAGCGCGCGTTTTTTTGCCGGAGACAAGCCATGACACCACTGCAGCGCTTTGACAAACTGGCCGCGGTCCAATGTTTTGATCAAACGTCCATTGCGGCGATCCCTGACCACTTCTCTCACCCCATTCGCGTCAAGTGCAACCACCGGTGTCCCGCATGCCATGGCCTCTGTCAGGACCATGCCCTGGGTCTCGCTTAAAGAAGCAAAGGTAAACACGTCCATGGCATGATAAGCATCAGCCAGTTCCTGATCATGCAAAGGTTCGACCATGGTTAAACGCTTTTCTAAACCGGCTTTTTGGAAGCTACGGTGGATCATGGGAACAGAAGCCCCTTGCCCCGCGATCAAGGCATGGGCCTTGGGATGATGTTTAAGGAATTCAACCAGGCAAGGTATCAAGAATTTTAAATTCTTTTCCGGGGCCAGGCGACCGATATGCCCGACCACAAAAGCATCCGTTGGGATATGATAATGGCGGCGAAATTCTTTGGGCTTGCCCTTGGCAAACGCTTTAATATTCACTCCGGTGGGGACAACTTCAATAGGGGCCTTCACACCCCGGTGGCGCAAGATCGCCTCGACACTTTCTGAAGGGGCGATCACCTGCTGGGCCCAATTGGCGTACCCGGCTGCTAATTTAATAGTGAAACGTTTAGCAGCACTGGGTGGAATGGGCAAATAATAGGCGTAATGTTCAAACATGGTGTGGTAAGTAAAAACCAGGGGGATGTTGTGCTGCCGGCTTAATCGCAGCGCGTAATCACCCATGAAGAATGGATAATGGCTGTGTACTATGTCTGGGGCAAAGTTGCGCATGATCTTGTGCAAAGTGCCCGGCAAGGGCAAATTAATGAAGAATTTAGGCTCCTTTTTATGCTCAATGGCCGGGATGCGGATGACATTTTCTTGTGCGTCTTGGGCGTTCGCCGGGGTCGGGGCCACGATCAGGACCTCATGCCCCATTTTTCGATAAGCCTGGCTAAAGGAACGGATGGATTGTTCAATGCCTCCGAGCATCGGGAAATATGAATTGGTCATCATCAGGATCTTCATCATGCCTCCAGGCCTTTAGGCAGACGGACTTCGATGGGAGGCTGTGCTGAAAACCATTTTCCACTCCATTCCACTACTGGCTTGCCCGCGTCAAATTTTATCGTGATCCGGATAGCACCAAACTGCGTCGGTGCCGGACCAAAGGACATGGTCTTTTTCTCCGCAAGCCAGGCGCGGGAAATGCCGGAACACAGGATCAACCGGTCTCCTTCCTCACGCACAAAACAATTCCTTAACATCATCACCCATTCAGCCGCGGCCCATACATGCTGGCCGTCGCCCATGCACCCGCCTTTAGTAATAGGATGGACGGATTCCGGCCATTGTCCCGTCGGGGAAGCGATCTTGGCAATGGCTGTCACCAGATCGAAGAACCTGTCATCACCAGCGCGCAAAAGCACCTGGGCCAAGTGCAGGGTCAAATAAGGATTGACCCCTGAATGGGTCATGTCATGAAAAAACCCATTTTCAAACATGCAATTCTTCATCAGGAAATCAACGGTATCCATCATCCTGGGATCATTTTCCTGCCAGAGACGCAAAGGATAAGAAGCCACCATGGAGCCAATGGCCGCAGTATCCAGGCGCCTATAGGGAGAAGCAGGGACCGCGGGTCTTTTCAGGCGCTCGGCGGTAAACCCAAGGCTCTTGTCAATGCATCCGGATAATTCTTGGGCTTCTTCCTTTAAATGCAGGGCCTGTGTTTTGTCCCCATACGCCTTGGCAAAAAAAGCTGCTGCATCCAAACCTGCCACACCCCAAAAATCATCCCAATAATAAAAATCATTAGGGCCAAAATGCTCGGCGCTGAAGCCGGACGGCAATAAACCCGCGTGGTGCGATCCCGGATCAGATCTCAGGCGCTTTTGATGGATCCAGCGGCCGCCCTTGTCTATCATGTGTTGCCACTTTTCAGGCGGTGTTTCTCCTGTTAATTCACAATACTTTTGCATCACCCATAAAGCCTCACCATTGGAATCCCATTCACCTTCCTGGGAAAGAAAATACCCCTGATGCGTCTGCTTTGAGGGGAAACATTCCAGGACCTTAGACACCCGCTCCTTAAAGCCGGCGCATAGCATGGCATATAAAATAAACGCAGCATCCCTGAACCAAAATCGCCGGTAAACAAAAGGCCCCGGATAAACTTCGTCGGGCGAATGCAGGACCATGGTGCGCAGGGCCGCCTCATAAAGGAACTGGAAATGCTCATCAGGAATTTGCAGGGCACATTTTCCCTCCATGCTTTTGTCCCATGCCGCTTGGGCCATTTGTTCGTAGCCATCATGAGATTTTTTCTCAAGAGAAAGGTCCACCAATGGTATCTCAACAATAATTTGCCTCTCCTGACCTGGTTTAAGTTTATATAAAGCCGCGGCAGTGGACATGCCAACCGCGCACGCGACCTTGGTTTTGTCTTCCTGGGACGGCAGGCGGCTATAAACATCCCCATGACGGTAATAGGAAAATTCACATTGATCTGCGGCTGTATCAAAATTCACCGGGAATTTTTTATCAACCAGCCATCCTAAATGCCCATCCAGCAAAGAAATATCATGGATAAAACTGACCCCTTCAGGATTATAAGGTCTCAGCGAGATCACCAGCCATGCCTCGGACGGAGAATACCCGGTCACCTGGACCTGGCAAACAGGTGACTGTGCCGGGCCAATGACCTGTGCTTTTGTTTGGAGCTTTATTTGGTTAAGGCTGGTTTCTGTGGTGATGGTCAAATTGCCCTTAACGCTCATGTCTTGGATGGCCGACGGCGCGCGTGACGGAATTAGAGCAGTCCCTTCTTTAGGAATGATCCAGGCATCAATAGACCAGCCGTCATAATGAGGTGTTACCAAACCACGGGGATCGACGATGGGGTATTTACCGCTTCCCGGGACGCCTAAGGCCGTCCAATTGCGGTGGGTCAGATTGATTTGGGTCAAAGAAAAAGATCGTGGAATGAACGCTGCATTATGGGGATCGTATTGGCACTCCACCCAATACGGCCAGATCCAGTCAAGATTATGCTGGATGGCCAGGCTGTTCATCAGCCCCCGGGCATGCAGCACCACGCCCAAACGCAATAATTCCGTCGGGGCAGCCACCTCTGAAGGCTGCATAAAATTTTCCATCTGGGCAAGCACCTTGATGGGGTCCACAAAACCCCTGCGCCGCGCCATATTCCTTACCAGATACTTCCAAGGGAACCATTGCCACTTCATAATCTTCCTTTTTAAAAATAGACACAGACTATTATTTTAAACAAGAACTGAAAATAAATCAATTGTACTAAAGTATACGGACCCTATTTTCTGAAAATAAAGAAAGTAGTGGCTAAGAGAAAGGAGATTTCAAAAACAGCGTAAATGATGAGGCTTGTTGCGATGCCTGATGTAAAACCATAGGAATGAAGCCCCACGCTTAAAAGATTCACCCCAAACCAGGCCCACATCACCACCATCATACCAATAACAGCGCCAATGGCAAGGCCTCGCGGGCCGATCATTTGCCCAGCCTTGGCATGAAAAAGCAAGGCTGTCCAAAGCACGATCATCAAGGCCCCATTCTCTTTAGGGTCCCAGCCCCAGAACCTGCCCCAGCTTTGATCAGCCCAAATACCGCCGAGATTGGTCCCTAAAAATGTCAGGCACAGTGCCACGCCCAAAATACCAAGTGTCGTTTTATAGGTTTTATCTAATGTTTGGCTGTCCTTTTTAAAAACAGCCTGCAGGAGCCATATATGCCCCAAGAGACCTCCGACGCAGGTCGCGGCATAACCCATGGTGATGGTTGTCACATGGGTGGCCAGCCAAAAGTTGGAATTCAGCACAGCCACCAGCACCTTCAGAGTGTCCCCTTCGGCGCTGTATTTATTGGCAATGAACAGCAACGCTGTCCCGCTGATGGATGCTATGACAATGCCCAGCCATTGCCGGTCGTAATACTCGATCAAAAGCCCTAAAAAGACGGCAATAAGTCCGACAAAAATAAAAGTCTCATAAAGGCTGGACACCGGCGGACGGGCCATGATGATGATACGCATTAGAAGGCCCCAAAGATGCGGAATAAATCCTGCAAGGACACTACAAAGTCCCAAATTATACCAAAGCGCCCTTGACGAGGTAAACGAGACCACAAAGAAGATAAAAGCAAAAATATAAAACATGATAGACCATGTAAAAGGACTACTGGCCTGATAAAACAACTCTAAAGGAAATTTATCTGTTTTTCTAAGGTCTCCTTTTGACAGTGAATAGCGTACAACATTAAGGTAGTCGCGTGCCGCCTTATTAAACGCCGTGTCATTGCCCCTCTTATAACTCACGGCCATATCACCCCAAAGCATAAGCAAACGGCGTGTTTGCGCATTATTAAAATCTGCTTTTAGCGCGTCCCCAAGGCTTAACCATTCTTCATTCCGGCTCGAAGGGATAATTGTTACGGAACTAAAAAGGTCCGCGTAAAGGTTAACATTATCAAAAACCCGCATGATCTCATTTTCAGCCAGGCTGCGATCTTTTTCAGGGATCTTGGCCGACGATCCCTCTAGTCCTGCCAGCAGCAGATAGCTCTGCTGAAGTTTTTTGGGCGTATAGCGTCGATCTTGCTGCGGGGTGATCCCCAAAGCTTGCGGGATATCAGGATCATTGATCAAAAAAATCTTATCATTAAGGGTTGCTCCGGGATCAAAAAAAAGCGCTGCCAGCCAGCCGGAGGCTTCCTGGCCTTCGTAATGGTCCTTGCCTGAAAATTGGGTCAATAAATTGCGCGCGAAGGTATCCAATGGCTTAAGCCGTCCGCTGTCAAGCACAGGGATTTTCTGAAAATTACTAAAATCTTTGATGCCCTGCCCGGCAAAGGCGGTGCCAAAAAAGAAAAGGCTTAATGTTACCGCTAAAATTAAAAGATTGCTTCGCTTCGCTCGCAAAGATACTTCCTTCATATTCTAGTCCTGGCCATTAATGCTTGGATTAAAAAATGCAGCGCCAGCCCGAAAAAAACAGCAAAACACGCGATATAAGGCAATATCTTGGCAAAATTCCTGACCACGGCCAGGGTCGAATGCTGCTTTCCCGTGCTGTCGGTATCATAGGAAGCCTGATAGACGGTGTAATCTTTGTATCTTAAAGGATTATTCATATAGATACGCACCTGGCGCTTTAACGGGCCCGTGGTGATCGTGACCAGGCTTTCAAAACTTTTAGCCACGTCGGTGCCGGGATGGAATTCCGCCTTAAAACGGTCTAGCCGGATCGTAAAGGGCAAGGGGAACTGCTTGAAAGTTGGACGGTCAGTAACGGAAATATTCATTGACTCACCTTCCGCCAAGCGCACGCTGGACTCCTGGGCAAAATGAAAGATCATGAAGGCCGCGACAAAATATAAAATAAGGCCAAAATGAACAATGAGAAGCCCTATGTTGGTCCACTGGGTGTATTTTTTGAAGGTCAGCACCAGCGAGGAGATCAAATTAACGAAGAGCACCCAAAGGACCAATTGCGCGCCGGGAAAAGGGATGAACCCCGCGGCCAAAAAAAAGAAGGAATTAAAAAAACGCTCTTGGGCCGCGTATAAACCCTGCTGGACCTGGGCGATCGTCCCCCAAAAGGTCAGGATAAAAAGTAAAAACAAACAAACCACTGTAATACGTAAGGAGCCTAGGAACTTTATCATCATTTTATATGCGCCCTAATCTCCCAATTGACTGTAAAAATATCAGACACCAAAACACCGCCATGGTCAAGATACCTGTTCCAAATGATATTAAAAACCTTTCGATTAATGTTCCAATGGCCTTTAAGGACTAGTTGTTTGCGTTTAGTCTTTTGATCGATCGTGATCTCAATGTTGAAAGGAAAGGTCATTCTCCTTTTTATCCCATGCATTTCTAAAATGCCCTTGATCTTATAACCGCCTTCATCATGGACGATCTTATCGCTTTTAAAAATGATCTTCGGGTATCGCCTGGCGTATAACAATCTCCGTGACCGTGCGATCTTATCATACCATGGATGGTTTGACCGGATACTGCCTGCTTCTATTTCTAAATAAACCGACCGGACCCCTTGTGACCTTTTACCCAAGGTGATCCTTCCCGTAAAACTATTAAAGCGGGCGGTATACGTGCCGATGACGGTATACTTGATCGACCCTTCTATCTTTGTCCCCTGAGGCCCTAATGTAATAGTTTCTCCGGCATAAGCCCTGCCCATGCCCAAGAAAGCAATCAGGATAAAAAAAGACAAAACTATGGATCTCATTGGGCTTCCCTCATTTTATTATCATACCATTATAGGTTTTACATTCCAAATGACCAATGATACAATTCGTTTATGGATTTTATATACGAACTGCTGATAATCCTTGTCATGATCTGCCTGAATGCTGTTTTTGCCGCCTATGAAATGGGCCTGGCCTCCATCCCGCGGACCAAACTCACGTATTTGGTGCACACCAAAAAAAGCGGGGCTGCCGAAGCATTGTTCATGAAAGACCGCATGGAAGCAAGTTTGGCTGTTGTGCAATTAGGGGTCACCTTAGTCGGTTCCATCGCTGCTGCCATCGGCGGCGCGGGTGTCACCGAAGCGCTTAACCCTTATTTTGAAAATCACCTTAGGCTTTCCAAGGTAATGGCGGAATCTTTGAGCTTGGCCACCCTGGTCATCCCCTTAAGCACCTTTACGATCATCTTCGCCGAGCTTATCCCCAAGATCTACGCCATTAAAAACAGTGAACAGGTCATCCTAAGACTATCAAAAGTGATGCTGTATTTTTCTTATATCGCCAACCCTGTCGTTTCTACCTTGGAGAGCATCGTTAAAGCAGCTATTAAATTCATTGATAAGCAAAAACCAACGAGCCCCGGCCCTGACGCCCAAAGCAGCCTGCATGAACTTACAGCTGCCCTGGCCTTGGCCAGGACATCACGGCTCATCGATGCCCAACAGGAAAAGATCGTTATGTCCGCGGCCCAGCTGTCCTTAAGGCCTATCAAGGAGATCACGATCCCGGTCGCTGATATCTGCATGATCCCGCAAAGCAGCAGCCTGTCAGACGCCCTGGTCCGGGCCCACCTGGACATGCACACACGCTTTCCTGTTTGTGAAAATATTAACGATCCCCAAACGATCCAGGGGTACATTAACTTCAAAGATATCATCGCGGCACTTAAGATCAATCCGGAAGACCCGACTATTAAAGGGACTATCCGCCCCCTTAAGAAATTCTTGGATACAACGCCGATCTCAAAGGTGTTGGAAAGGATGATCCAGGAAAAACTGCACATCGGGTTGGTTGAAAATGAAGAAAAAAAGATCATCGGCATGATCACACAGGAAGATATCATTGAAGAATTGGTAGGAGAGATCGAGGATGAATTTGACAGGCTTCCCAACCATATCCATCCCTACGGCCATCAATGGCTTGTCGGTGGAGCGGTCAGCATGTCCGCGCTTGCCAAGGCAATGGGGATAGACTGGACGGTTTCTGATGAGGACCTGAAATTAGCAGACTGGTGCCAACGGCGGTCTGCCAAGCCTTTCAGCGGCGGCGAAGTTATCTCCGAAAACGGCCTTCAAGTCACCGTCAGAAAACTGAAAAGAAAAAGGATCAGCGAAGCGTTCGTCGCTAAGGCGTAGGCCTACTTCTTTAATTTGGACAAAAAATCGCCTACGGATTTGCCGACAATGTCCTTACACCCCAAACCAAAAGCCAGGGCAAACCCCAGCCCAAACGACCCTAATATAATGCTGACCGTCAGGTCAATGATCCTGCCGCCGATCTGCAGCTGTTCTAAGGCAACAGCGACGGTAAACACCATGATCACGACTTCACAAATATTGCTCAGTAAATTGGACTGGGAAATGCCCGCGTTGTTGGCCGCGACCCGGACAACATTCCTTAACACAACAGCCGCGAACATCCCCACGATCATAATAAACGCGGCGGCGATGATATTGGGCACATAAAGCACGATCCTCTGCAACAGGTCAGCGGCAACGGTCAATCCTACCGCGTTTAAGGCAACGACAAAGGTGATCAGTAAAGACAGCCAATAGCAAATAATGCCGACTAGTTCTGAAAGCCCTTTATCAATGCCTCCTTTGACCAAGATAGCGTCCAACTCGATACGATGGGACAATTCATCAAGCCTTACCATCTTTAATAATTGGGTGACCCCGCTTTTGATGATATATTTGGAAACAAGCCAACCGATGATAAAAAGGACAAGGACCAAAAGCACGCTGCTGACAAAAATCCCCACTTGAGCAAGAACCATTTTTGCGGATGGTACCAGGATCGCATGTAGCGTATTCATTTTTACCCTCCTTGGTTTTTCTCGCCTAAGACAACGCCGCCGTAGGCGATATCAGACATCCCCTTAATGGTCCTATTTTATCACTGCTCAACTGCCCTTCCTAAGCAATTTACTTCTTTTTAGGAAGGCCTTACAATTCATTGAGCCGCGGCTGGACGTGCCCCATGACATTAAGATACCTGACTTCTAAAGAATTACCCTCCCTCTTTTTGTCAAACATGTCCCCGTTAATGGCCAAGCGATAGCTTCCGGCGGCAATGATAATGAACGCCGCTAAAAAAAGATACGCCTTCATCCTGTTTTTCTCCTGCCAGGGGACAAACAGCGCCTTCCATAAATACCCAAAAGCCCAGGACATCAGAAGAATATTAAATCCAAGGCTGAAACGGCTCACAATGCTTCCGTCAGACAAAAGCCAATAAGCAGCCAACACCGCCGCGATCAGCCAATGAGGCTGTTTAAAACTGCCTACTGTCTTTTTAAAATGAAAAACCATATGGTACAGGAAAACACCCATGGCCGGGACAACAATATAGGTCCACAAAACGCCGTTTCCCCCCACAAAGGGGTCCGGAGTGATGAATCTCCTGTATTTATAATCAAAGAACCAGCCAAGCACCAAATAAAACATCCTAAAATCCAGGTGCCTCGCATGGAGCTTATAATAAAGAGGATGGCAGGTAAAATACTGGCCTTCCAGGCCGGTCCAGCCGCTGTTGTTGGATGCTAAAGCAGTAAAAAATTTGCCCTGGTAGGGCAAAAGCGACATCCCGGCGGACCATAGGCTGAAATAAAAAAAGAGAATATGGTAAACTCCCACCGCGGCGCATAAAAGCACCACTGACCGCAAAAAACCCGTCAAATACCTGTTTGCCGACCACAAAGACACCCATATCCCCAAGATCGCCACCAGGAAAAGATGCGGTTTGGCCATGACACAAAGGACGGAAAGGATGGCCAGTCCGACGATCCTGGAGAACGAAGGCTGAAAATCCTTATACCTCAGGACCATATACACGTTCAGCAAGACCAACCCGCAAAAGATCCCCGCCGTACTGTCCACATATCCTGACCCCTGTTGAGACCAAAGGACCTGCAGGGACAAAATGACCGGCAGGGCCAAGAGCCCGGGATAACGGACGTCTTTTTTCTTTAAAAAATCAGTGATGCCTTCCCAAAGCAGGACCAAAGGTAAGGACTGTAAAAGAACAATGACAAAATCCCAACGCGTGAAACGCCAGAACAAACCCCATAGGGTCTCGGCAAAATCCATGAACATGACCCGGCCATTGGTCATAAAGAATGTTTTTATTAAAAAATTATTCTTGATGGTGGTTGTTAATATTTTTATGTTGTGGTAACTGTCATCAAGGGTGGAAACAGCGAACCTGCTTTTGCTTATCCACGAAATAATAAGGAAGACGGCCAGCAGGAAAAGGGCCAGGTAGTAACTCCTCCTGACATCGACCTCCGCGATCTCTAAAGGATAGATGACCAAGGCAAACAAATACAAACAAAACGCGGGCACCAGCAGCAAACACAAGGCGTCCAGCAAATAAACCCCATTCAACACATAACTGATATGGATGGCGAGGATCGCGACTATAGACAACCCTAGTGCCCATCCACGCGCGTTCCTGGAAAGCGAACTGACCGATCTACTCATCATACGACTGACCTCCGTATTTTGACCTGTTCTATTTAATTTAAGATAGATTCTAACATATTAAGAAATATATTCTTGAATAAAATTACATTACTTGCAATAAAATTAGCCGGATGATAAGATTTTTTTATGAATGGGTTGGCCCTCTGTCTTTCCTTCGCCGCGATCACTGCTCTTGAGTTCAGTTATGCCCTGGGCGGCATCAACTGGCTTGACGCCCTGATTTTTTTATTGGTCCCCGCCTTCATCCTATTGGTCATCCAGTTGGTCTTGACCTGTAATACCGCGGCCAGAAATTATTGCGTGGCTTTTACCATACTGATAGCCTGCATGGGTTTTACTTTCTTCCGATTGTCCCCCATCGAATTCGGCACGGTGGGCGACTATTACCACATTTCAAAAGTGGTCGCCCTTAGCATCAAAAATAATTTTTTTATCCAATATCAAATTTTTGACAAAACAATGATGACGCCCCTCATTTCAGATTTTGTTGAAAGCATTTGGGGGATCTTCTGGCGATGGACACAATGGGATTTTATCATCATCCTCCTGCAGGCCCTTCCCATCATTCTTCTGTGGCAGCAGCTCGTGCGGTTTTTCCAAAAACAGAATATTACGACCTTACAGGGGCCCTTAGCCGTCGTTGTCATCCTGTCACTGGAAGCCCTCTGGTGCCAGCAAGGTTCCCCTTATATTGACAGCATCGTGGGCATGCTCATTGGGATCAATTTACTTCTATGTTATGATTTCTTAACTCCTCCTTACGAACGGCGTTTTTCTTATTTAGCAGGGCTGGTCTTTGTTTCGGGCCTGTGCCTGGTAGCAAAACCCACCGGCATTTGCGTTGCCATCCTTGGGAGCACAATAGCTTTTGCTTTAGGCTTCCGGTACCTTAATACCCGCGAGAAGGTCCGTCTTCCCCTTGTCCTGCTGCCTTCATTGGTCTATTTTTTTTCCCATCAGGTCCAAATACAGAAACAAACAGGGAATTTCTTACATCCTTTCGTAGATAATACAAACACTTTCAACTTCTTCGATACCTATACCCAATACTACACGCCTCTCATGTTCTACTCTTGGATCAGGGACCATGCCTTTGGTTTTAAACCATTATATGTCCTCTCGAGCTGGCTTTCTGACTATAAACTTGATTCATACATCACGCCGGCCCCCTATATCCGCGGTAATGGGCTGGTTTTCACTTATCTTGTCATACCCACGTTGATCGTGTGGCTCTTCCGGCATAAAAACACATTTAAAAAAACATTATGGAAAGACCCCCGCCTTTTTATTTTTGCCGTGATCTTCCTTTATTATTATACTTTTCCAGGCAGTATTGATATGAGGTTTTCCCTGGGGTATAACATCCTCATCCTCTCCTGGTGCTTGTCCTACCTGGGGCAATACCTGGAAAAGTGGCGATTTACCCGGCTTAAACCCTTATCGGTGGGCATTCTCTGTTTATTGGTATTGATGTCCGTCGGTAATTATTTTGATGGCATTCGCAATTGGCGGTTCGAAAGGCACATACTATCTCCCCTGGCGGTCCAAAAAGGGATATTCCCGCATGAGTACACGCCGGAGATCAGGAACTTTTTTATCCAAAGATTATTACGAGAACATGCCGGGCAGTAATGAAGATTAATTCCATCCAGACTGATTTGAATTAGTGTGAGGGCCTCAATTGACGAAAAAGGTTATAGTAACCTGACAATTTATCCCAAAGTACTGCGGGAATGTCCCAACTATTGATGCGGATACGGCTCAATTCATAAAGATCAATATTATACCGGTCATACCCCCGATTAGTGGTAAACGCTGCTTTATATCCGGCCATGGCAACTAACGACTTAATAGGCTCACTAAAACCCCCGCTGGGATAGGCAAAATAATAAACCGGTTTACCCAAATGCTCTTCTATGACTTTTTTACTCCCCTGGATCTCATCCTTCAATTCCTGTCCGGATTCTTCGGGAAGATAAACATGATGACGGGTGTGGCTCCCGAAAGTAATGCCATTTTGGCTCATTTCTTTAATTTGGTCCCACGTTAGAAGATTTCGATTGACCCCGACATAATCAGAAATTAAGAAAATAGCGGCTGGAAAATGGTATTTTTTAAGGACCGGAAAAGCATTTTTATAATTGTCCTTATACCCGTCATCAAAAGTGATCACGACCGTATTATGCGCAAATTTCTTTCTGGCCTTGGTCCCTTCAACCAATTCATCTACCGTAATGACCTGGTATCCGTTTCTTTTTAAATAATCCATTTGTTTAGCAAATGCTTTGGGAGTGACGGTATTCATGGGAAACTCATCTTCTAATGAGATCCGATGATACATCAGGACCGGGACAACATATTGGTCCTGTATCCAAATACAAAGACCAATAAATGAAATGACTAAAATAAAGAGGATTGTCACTAAAAGACGTCTGATATTAATGGTCTTATTCATACGAAGGATTAAAAATCGTGGCGCTCAACCCGGCTTCAAGTCCATTTTCTAATTATGGGGTCGCTCAAGTTACCCTGTGCGAACTGTTTATCTTCCTCTACATATAACTTATTCTCGACGCAGTTGTTTGAGGCCCCAATACTACACGCACAATTGATTTTCTTCTCTTTATGCGGTTTTACCGCAAGTTTTGTGGTGCTCTTAAGCACTTTACTACTGTAACATACTTCAGCAATCTTCTTTAGGGTTTCATTCCAAATTTCTGCATTTGGGCCACGAGAAAAAGGTCTTCCAAAAAGCCCAATTCTAAGCTTACCAATGCCCTTCTCTTTATCTATTATTTCACATTGAACCCAATTGATGAAGCGTGGTATTATAGCCTGTATTAGCTCCCTATTATCTTGATTTGATGTGCAAAAATCATCAAAAAGTTGGAGAGCTTGGATATATCCTCTTGCTGTACTGGCCTGGGTCTTTTCAGCTTCTATTTCTCTTTTAATATCACTTTCTTGAACTTCTAAACTGTCTTTCTCAATGTTTAAATTTTCAAGTTTTTGTTTAATGGCATCTACTTTAGCCATGCCCTGGTCAGCTAATATTTCAACCAAATTAGAAATTTTTGTTCTGATTTCTTTTAATGTGCCCTGGATTCTACTAAAATCCTGTTCCAATTCATTTATGGTCGAATCAGTTGCTCGATTAGCACGGCTAACAATTCCCTCAACAATTTTGAGTTCTAAACGCAAATGTCTTAAAATCTCAACAAGAGTATTATCTACGGCTTCTGCTATCAGACAATTTTCTTCCTTACAATCTATCCCATTCGTTTTATATGCCTTCATACACACATAATATGGGTAGTATTTGCCGCCCCTGCCGATTGCAGGTCTGGCAATCATACTTGAACCACATTTTGAACATTTTAGAACGCTCTTACCCAAATAAACGTATTTATTACTCGAAGAAGTTGGGCTGTGATTTGTGCTTCTGTTTTGATTAAAAATATTCTGAATTATACCATGTGTTTCTATGGAGCGAATGGCATCCCAATTTCCAGGATAAATTTCACCTTCATACTCTTGACGGGCTGTGTACCTAATATTTTGGAGTATTCTTGAAGCCTGCGGGAAAGAATAGGTGTTACCTTTAGGTGATTTATAACCCCTTCTATTAAGCTCATCCACAACTTTATAGATGCTTTTTTCCCGTTGATATACCTTATCAATGAATAGTACGTGTTTTTTATAAACGGGGTCAATCTCAAAGGTTGTTTTATCATTTGCATCTTTTCCTTTTCGGTAACCAACAGGTGGCGGCCCTATTGGTCTTCCTTGTTCAAGATGCCTTTGGACAGTTTCAATGCTGTATTGAGCTATGCGTTCAGCTTGCCATTGTGCCAAACTGGCATGGTTACGCATAATCATTTGACCGTCTGGCGTTGAAGTATCAATATCTAAATCTAAACAGACAAGAGCTACTTCATTTTCATTAAATTCCCGAGAAATATCCAGGTAATCTGTAACATCTCTGGCGAGCCTATCCAATTTAGTGACGACCACAACATCAATCACTTTTAATCTGGCAAGTTCAAGTGCCTTTGCGAGACCTTGTCTTCCTTCTCGTTTTGTTGCAGTACGTCCTTTTCTTTTACCATCTGAATCTTCATTTTCAACGTACACCTCAACAAGCTTCCACTCTTGTGGTGCATGTAGACTTGATTTTGATTTAACCCAATTCTGTAACACTTCTTTCTGATGGTCTAAGGATTCACCGACCTTCTTAGCTTGTTTGTCCGTCGAAACACGGACAATCCCAAAGACTCTTAAAGTGGATGAATCTTTAAAACTTTGTATCGTAGTAACATTTCGCCAACGATTTGATTTTTTGCTCATATATTCACCATAAATTGATTATAGTTTCGTTTGGGTAACATCACTTTAATTATATACTATTCTCAATTATTTATCAACCCTGCATTGGTATTCTGTCTGGATTTTCTTTGACAGGTTTCAGCCCATAAAATCCCAAAAATATCTACCAAATCTTTTATCCTTTCTTCATCTGATAGATTTATATATGGATTACTCGGATTTATTAACATTTCAGGACACGACTCACAATCAACGATTTCAACTATAAAGGAATGAATTACTTTATTTTTACGTTCCTTATTTCTCATGGTCGGCCTCCTCTTCATCTCCGCCCACGAGTACATTACAGATAGCAATTGCTTGTCTTTTAAACCCGTCGGATTCTTGGTTGTTTTCTCTTATTAATTTCTTGATTACCTTGCTCTTTGCGTCAGCTATTTGCCTCTCCTTGAGCATTTGGAGAATTTCTTCAAAAGATTGAGTCATGTTTGTGCTCCTTTTTGATTATGATTTAATAAACTGTTTTCCTTTCAGTTGTTCTCATTTCGGATTCATTGATGCTTTCCTAAAGTCCAAGAAATAATCCTGTTTAATTTATTGAATACCCAATTCTCTTGAAACAGAGGTGCTGTTAGCTTTTTTAACTTCTGAACTTTATTATTAAGCTCTTCTTGTTCCGATTGACTTCTAAATTCGGAAACCTCACGTTTCATAATTTTTAATAAACGATAATCATCAGCATTGCCCTTACCGCAAATACAGACGAAAAAATATTGGCTCAAATAGTTTTTAAGCAAATCCGAAAATTGCATTTTTCGGTATTTGTCAATGTTTTGTCTTTCAATCTCGACTTTTTTCATCTGTACTTTTTCTTTGGCCTCTTTTTGTTGTGCCCACATTAGCTCATGGCGTTTTCTATTCTCCTCCATACGTTTTCTCTTTCTCTCCTCTAAAATCTGACAATCTTTACAAATCTCTTTCCACCATTCGTCTTTAAGCTTGATACAAAACTTTTCAAGCTTCTCCCAAAGTTCTGGATGGTTATAAATAAAAGCTAATTTCCTGTTTAAAACAATTAACGACTTAGAGTTCATAATTTTTCTCCTGTGTTATTAGGTTTAAACATATCTGTTTTACCTATGTCCGTTACTGTTACCTTCTTATCCATTGATTTTAAATATCTCCTTATGCTCCTAATGTCACAAAGCCCGAGTAAATTCTGAATCTCTGACAATTTCATTCCTTTTTTCAAACAATTTTCAAAAAAATAGATTCTGAATAATTTTGGAGAAATGGCCCGCCCTTCTCCGAGGGATACGTTTTTATTCAATTTTGCGAAGATTCTTTCTATCTTGCCTACACTCAAATTGAAAACATTATTGCTATACACCCCGCAATATTCGTAATACCAGCCCATGAGTCTTTTCAGTTCATCATCCAGCGTTAATTTTCGGGTCAATCCTTGATTATTGGGAATTTCAAGACACCCTTCTTCAAATTTGAAATAATCCCACTTCAACTCAATCAATTCCTTAATCGTTAAACCAAGTTCTAAAAAACGTAATATGGTTACGACCCTTAATGATTGTCGGAAATAATCGTTGATATACTGATAGATAGCTCTATTCTCATCATCCGTTATCGGACTAATGGCTTTCATTGGTATATGCTTTTGCCTGGGAAACGAAAGGTCTGTCCTGCCCTGAAATTCAAAGAATTTGTGGAGCGAACAGATAATCTGATTCTTAGTTGACTGTGAGCACTCCCGCTGGGCCAGATAGTCAGCAATTATTTCTTCCGTCAGATGCCCTGGGTCGCTGACCGTTTGTAACAAGTCTCTGACGTTACGGAGAGCGGCCCTAATGGTTTGCTTCGCTTTACCTTGCAATAGGAGGTGATTCTCAAAGTCATGCAATACTTGTTCCATGTTGAGCCTCCTCTTTGGCCTTATTATTTTTAATCCATTTGACCGCTTTTTTGTACATTTGGGCGGGAAGTATGTAATCCCAGCCTTTTGCGCCATTTGGATATGAGTATGTGGTCATTAGCTTGAAGTTTTTTAAGAAATCAAGCTTACGCTTCAGCTTTGCATCCATTATGTGTGCTAAGTAAAAACCCTTCTGGAATAACCATATTTCTTGCTTCATAGACGCTCCTTGTGTCAGTAGCACCTCAAAATCAGTTGGTAAAACACCGTGCTTTGTTGTTATAAATCTCTTTAGAAATATAGAATTGATGGTGTATACACAAAGAGAAGTTAAAGAAATAAAACATACACCATCCAATCTATATTATTTTTTATCTCATTTAACAAGGTAAACCAGCATATTCCTGTTATCACTTGGGTCTTTACCTTGAAAAAGAAGGGTAGCCGCTTCCAACATAGGTAAAATGCTTTTCTGTAATTGCAAATCCGCAAGGAGGGTTCCATAAAATGACTTATGTTCACGGATTATCTCTTGCCTTGTACGCCCATCCTTAGCTCTTAAAAGCGGGAGGATTACATCCTTGTAAAAATTGTAAACGTACACGGGAAGGTTATATTCCTGGGCTTCGGCTATGGTCTGCCAAAGTCTTATGGCTTGCTTAATATCTTCACCGTTGGCGATTATCTCTCCATCAGTTGTCCTTTCCCGACTCCAAAGGTTAAGCAAAGCTGATGCTTTGACAAGGTTGATAAAACGCCCAACATCCCTGGTGCTCCTCGATTTTAATTTTTTGTCATCGGGCAAAAAGACTTTCTCCACTGCCGCAGTGTCATTGAGAATAACATCACGAATTTTCTCATCCCTGATGGCCTTGATTCTGACTTTGAGATTATTGCGGGCTGGGTTCTTTTCCAACTCCGCTAAATAGGCTTGGGGGTTAGAATCTTTTAAAATTTTCTCCCCAATAGCTTTTCGTATTTTCTCTTGATTAATTTCTGGACTTAAAAGAAAAAATCTGGTCACTTCCTGCTCATCAAATCGTAAACCAGCGGAACAGAAAAAAACCGATGGGTAACCTTTGATTAAGATGTTCTTTGTACGCAACCCAGCGCATTTGGTTTTGTCGGTTATCTTGATAAACATTTCTTTCTGGTCATGCGACAAAAGCGGTCTCAAGTGTTCTAAAAGCTGTGTATGCGGCTGGTCTGTAAAAATTAAAATCTTTCTGCTTAAATCCGCCACCAATTCCTTTGTATTATCATCCCCATTGGGAAAGTCATGGAAAAACCCCGTTGGTGAGCAATATCCATGAATCCGAACGTCTTCTGCTGGGAATAACTTTGACAGTTCGATAGGTATATAGCTTTTGCCCGTTGAAGAAGGAGAATTAAAACTGACATTAAATTGGCAACTATCCGTATATGCCGCTAACATACCTAAAAATGTTATCAACTTATTGGCATTATCTTCCTTGATTGTAAGCCCCAAAACATCACATAATTCGTCGGACGTTATGGGTGGGAATATAGGCTGTGTGGGGACAATGATTTTGCCTTGGGCTTTTTTAATCGAATAATCAAGATAAGCCTTACCTTGACGTTTTTTGCCCCTGTATTTATCCCCGATAGGATATTTCTGAAATATTTGTTCTATGACCTCATCGTTATGGCCTGCTTTTACAAGGTCGGAAATGACTCTGTAGTCAGCTTCACTTCGGGAGGTATATTTATCACCTGGTACTTTGCCTTTCAGAATCAGGTCTTTTGTCTCCTGGCTAATATTTAAGGTATCAAGGTTAATTTTTTCGATATTATCGGAAAATGAAACCTCTGGATTCTTGGATTCCAGTTTTGTTTCGCTCTGAAATTTACCAAAATCTTCAAGGACATACCTTAAATCAGGCTTTAATCTAATGATTTCAACATTCTTGGCTTCAAGTTTATTGCCCTCCTTATCAGTCTTTTGGTTAATCGTGCCTGGGATTCTGAAAATCCGAGACAGGTCTCCGACACTATCGCCGCCGATGGCCTCCTTTATGCCTTTTAAAATGCTTTCGATTTCTGCGGCTTTTCCTTCATCTGTTATTACCTCTGGTTGGTGTAATAACCAATACACCTGAAAACCATGTCCTGTTGACACAATAATGGAAGGCAAAGGGGTAAACTGGTATATTGATTCGAGAGCCTGGCTACGGGTTTCATATTTTGTTTTACCTTTATGACCTTCCTCCCCATAGTCAATGTCGGCCCACAATGCCACGACATGCGAAACGCCTGCCTTAGTACCATCATGTCCTTTGCGTGGGCAAACACCAAAATACCCATCAATTTTAAATTTATCCAAATGGGCAATAGCTTCATCCACTGATTGACAAAACACTTGCCTGGGCGTGGATTTAAACTGTCTTAATTCAATGAAGCCGCCATTTTGACTCAAGCAACTTCCAAACAATGTCTCTAAAAACTGATTTACATTCATTTCACACTCCTATTTGAGGTGTTTAAAATGGATAGGCAAACAGAATCGCCATAAGCAATTTTTGTAAACGGATGCCTAAATTTGTACGTTTACATAGGAAAAGACCTTGGCTTCAAGGTACAGTTTCATTGTGATAAATCAAACCCTGGCAACAAGCCTTTCTTAAAGACAAGCTATCGGCCCGAGAGTTAAAGAAAAAATTTAAAGAATTGGTACTACTGGAATACAGTTGTCGCTCCCTAACCATTGGTTTGGTTTTGAAATCAGGGGGATGTCAAGCTGTAAGGAAGGATGGAAACACTTAAACGTGGTGGGTGGAATGAGCGGGAAAGTCGTAATTTATAGGATTTCACATTGCTCGCACACATCACAAGGAATTTTCATCCCGTGATTCTGCATTGTTCATAGGTTGACTGCCGTTCCTTCCAGGGTTATTTTGGTGGTTTATCCTATATTAGCAAACATTGAAAACCTACCATCACTTCCATGATAGCAAGCTTAAAGGTCTATTTTACCCCTCAATTACAGTATATCACATATTTGTCTCACCGTCAAGTTTCTGCTACCATAAATATTATAGTTTGTCAAGTTATTTATTTTATGGAATCGGTATCCTCGTCGCTACTTATTCAATTTTATGCCTTAAATGACCCATAGCATCCCCTGTAACCAAGAGCCTAAGAAAGCCACCAGAAGGAAGCTCTTGTACACCAAAGACCTCATTAGCCCCCGAGTCTTGCACCCGCAAGGGGGCGGGAAAGCAAAGCCTGGCGTTGCTCCCCGCAAGGCGGGAAGGGAAACAATTAACGCTTTGATAATCCACCTTATCCATTATTATTAAATGAATTTATTAATTTTTATGTGAAAACACCAAACAGCTATGCCGTGTCGGAAGCCGTTTTTTGAAAAAAAATCGAGTGGTATTACGCCTTAGCGACTAAACCACCTTTTTTGGTCATAATAGAGCCGAAACATCCTCAAATAAAGATTGTTTGCCAGAATAAATCGGAAATGAGCAAAAATGATTTATAACCAAGTGATTCCAATATTTGACCAATATAAGAACATTCTGGCTCTTTCTTGGTCATCACCTCCTTCCCCAGCTTGCCAAGCAATCATTTAAACAGGCCAATTATAATCATTGTGGCCCCATGATATTGTCTATCACTTATGCTCGAACACAGCCTGGCCCGTGTCAAATTGCCACAAATAAGGCCCTGGCGGGGCCAATGGCCGTCAATGGTACAAAAGACCCTCTCCCTATCACAGAAAGGCATTTACAAGCCCTTTTTAAGCCTCTGGTAGGGGTTTTTACGATATTTTACCGTCTATAACAGTCGGTTACACCCCTTTCTTCTCATGGACTTTAATTTGACCTTCGGGGTATCCGCAAAGGCCGTATGTTTCGTCAACGCTGTACTTCTCCACCTCGTCAATATAGACTGAAACGCTGTCATATTCAGTCGGCCCCCATTGACGTTTCATGTTAATATCCTTTAACAATTTGACTTCTAAGACGCTCCCGCTTCCATTCCATTTATCATAGAATCCTGCCCAGGCTTCCTTCGGGATGGTGATTTTATCCCATTGCTTTTGGGCAATATCAATAATGTTGGTTACGGGCACTTTCAAAAGAAAGACAAATTGATTACAAGAGGACATGATATTGTCAAGCTCCTGCTGGAAACTGGCCTGTTCATATTTACCCCGAAGCAATTTCTTAATCTGTTTGATATAGTCACTGTCCTTAAAGTCACCGTTACCCCGCTCCGCCCAATTCACTCCCTCGAAGTTTGAATGAAGGGTAATTCTAAGCACAACATCGGGCGTGTTGCGGATAATGCCCTTGTAGTCAATATCACAAGAAAGATAATCAAGAAATTCTTCCCGTAAGTTGGTATCATGGATATTTGCCAATTCGGGGAAACGTTCTTGCAAATCATGGACTGCTTGTATTTCTAATTCCCACGAATAATCTAAACATCCTTCCCATATTGCATTTTCAACATCAAGAATACCATCGGGCTTTTCAAGAATCTTTGCTACCTGCTCCAATGATAGACGGTCATTCCTATCCGCATAAATTTTAGGGCGGTTATTTTGTAAATATTTGATAACTGCTTCTCTTGTGGCCTTCGGGATATTGAAGCCGTGACACTTTTCAACAAATTTAAATTCTGTTTGGTTTTCCATAAATCACCTACCTTTCGGTTATTCTCCCTCTTGATTGAAAATAACCTGCTGGTCATATAGGGGTCTTTTATGACCTTCCCACCCTGGGCTTAGTATGCGCCGTATTTCTTGCCGTGCTTATAATGACCGTTCCCGCCTTTTGCATAGGCACAAGCATTTAGCATCAACCCTGCAATAAGCAGAGCCGTAATTAAAATTTTCATAGTCTTTTAACCTTCCTTTCTCTTTAACTTATCAAGTCAATTAGTTCCCTGTCTAACTGATTGACCTTATTTTGCTTTGTCATCAAGGCCGTCATACCCTCGATATACTCAAACTCTAAGACATGCCCCTTGACCTTCTCGAAGCGGTCTTTATAGTCGGAAATTGTTTCCCGTGTTAGTGTCTTACCCCATAACAACCGCTTGAGCGGGTCTGGTGACGGGTTTTCCTTGTCAACATAGACGATAGAATCCGTAAAGCCGTTTTCCGTGCCATTATACATATAACCTTGATACCTTGCCCTTAGTGTTTTCATGTGCCCGCCTTTCTTTGACCCTGCTTCATTGCCTGTAAATGTAAATCTCCTCACTTTCAACGGTCTGGACATCTTCCCCGCCATCATACCTATTAAGGGAATGGCCCCGCCCGTCATACCGTGCGTCTTTCTTCCACGCTTCATGGTCAAAATATTTCTTTAAATGCTCGTCTTTAATTTCACATAACAAGCAATCGTCAATATAGTTTTCTAATTCTTCATCCCAAAGCGTGTCCATGTCTTCATCATTACCTGCAAGATATTCCACGCCTTGACAAGTGACCCTGTTTCTGTCAACCGTGATTTCTAAAGCTTCCCGCACGGTCAAGCCCTCATTCAATCCAACGGCCAAAACTTTCTTGGCTTCGTCTACTGTAGAAAATTGTTTTAAAAAAAGATTGAAAACTATCTGCGGATGTTTTTCGTATGCTTCCACTAAGTCACGGTCTTTGATTCTCCCTGCCGTTTCTTGCGCTTCGACTTCATCCATTAAGCGGTTAGCTTGCTCCTCAATGTCGGCAGGTAATTCTTCCACTATCCACCCATGACCGTATTGATAAGACTTGCCAGTCTTTGGATGCTTGACAGTATATTTCTTGACGGATTTTAAAAACTTGACCGCCCCGTCATAGTCAAGCCGTTTACCTGTCTTCTGCTCCTGGGCCTTAATGACCGCCGTTTGTTCTCTTGTCCCTGCGTTCATCCCGTTAAGATGATATTGAGTGCACAAGGTGAGAAAAGCCCGCTGAACTTCATTCTTTGGCTTGATGCTGTCTAAGCATTGCCCCATTGACCCGCCGTACTCACCACAAGCGGAAAACTCAAGGTAACCGTTTCTTTCTTGCTGTATTTCGACTTCAACTTTTGCTTTATTCCCGTCTAAGTCTGTAAATATTATTGTCCGTTTCATATTGACCCCGCTTTCGATATTGGCCCGATTGAAAGTAAAATCGAAGCCATATTAGAAGGTTTTTGGCTTTCTCCCTCGCCGTTGACCGTTCCAGCGGTATTAATGACCTCTCTTTCCCGTCTATCCATTGACCCAAAAAGATTTCCTTTTGAAACACCTAAAATTTGATAGTATTTACGCATAGTTTTTGACCTGGGTTTTTGCAACAAGCCTTTGAATACTTGAATAACTGATTCTTTTACGCTCGGGCTTGCCCGTGTTGATTTCCTTCGCTATAAGCCTCAATGAAAGCCCTTTTGCCCTCAAAGCCTCAATAGTGGCAAGGTCTGTCTTTTTAGACGGTCTACCGCCCTTATAACTGCCTTTGGCTTTCTTTTGAGCAATACCCTTCTTGACCTTCTCGCCGAGGTCTTTTGAAAATTTGTTGGCAAAATAGGTAAACAACGGCTTCACAACATGCCAAGTCAATTCGTTCTCGCTATCAATCCCCTGCTGTAATGCTATGAACCTGCAACCCCTCTCAACAATGGTATCCAAGAGGGCATTAATCTTGCCTGGGGACTGGCGGGAGAATCTGTCCATTGAGTAAACTAAAAGGACCTTGAAGCGTTTTAATCGGATACTCTCTAAAACCTCGTCAAGCCTCGGCTGATTATCAGCTTTATAACCGCTTCCATATTCTGAAACTTCCTCATACTGCCAGCCGTAAGCCTCGCTATATCGGCGCAATTCTTTAAGCTGTACCTCTACATCTTGCTTGTTCTCATCGGTACTACAACGGGCATAAATAACCGCCTTAATTGTTTGATTGTCCATAGTTCCCTCCAATGATTTTCCGCTTTTGTACGGATGAAGCTTTCTTGGCTTCCCTTAATACGGCTCTTATACGCTTCCATTCTTGCGCTATAGGCTTTCTTATAAGCCGTTCAACTGGATGATATTTACTATAGTTTGTTATTACCATACAACTTACCTTCAATCTTATTTTATTACCTACAAGTTACAAAAAATCCTCATTCTTTAGAAATGAGGAAATTATTCCCTATGCTTTTCCAAAAATTCTAATAATGCCTTCTCCACAACTTCCCCGTATGTTAAATTCCTCTTAATCGCATAAATCTTGACTTCTTTTATGAGGTCGGGGTCAACTGTGATTGTATGTTTTATTTTATCTTTAGCCATATCTAATTAAAGAATACCATATAATAATAAAGTATGCAAGTAATAATGATAAGATTTTTTAATATTCTTTCAATTCTCCGTCAAGAAATTGAAAACGTATGTTAAGATAACTCAAGATACCCCCTCCCTGGGGTCTTTAGTTTTAAAAAGCAAAATGGCCCCCTTCAAGAACCTCAACTATACAAACGCCTTCGGGATGCGATACCACTCGGGTCATAGTCGGCATCGGTATCACTTTCAGGAAAACCAATGGGGCACTTTTATTTTTAAACCATCCCCGACGGGGGCCTGGGTGTTTAGTTCCAAAAACCTTTTTCCTGGGGAAAAGGCCGACCCACATTTTTTTATAGGACTCATTTTTTGAATCATTGTTCATTTCCGAAAAAGGTCGAAGCAATCACAGGCTGGTAATAAGCCCTGCAAGGCTATTGGATTTCTGAACCTTATCCATAAGAACGGTAAATGCCTTTACATAGGGCATCTTTTATTTAGTGACCCTTTGCTCTTAAACCAATTCTTTAATTTAATGATTCCTTTACCCAGCAATGCAAAAACACCTCCTACCATTACTCCTACACCTATGCCCGCTGGACATCCAGGCTTACCGCAAAAAGGGCAAGTGGACGAGGACATTAAATAACCAGTCGAACCAAAAAACCAGGATTTACATGTTGAAGACCTAAAAAATTGTTTTATTTTTTCAAACATTTTTATTGTCCATTTGTTGTGTTTTGGGCCACCTGTGCATCGGCAATCTTGCTATACTTTTCAGGATTACTTTGGAAAGTTGAGATACAACCGCCACAACATAGATGATAGATTTTGCCGTTGTATTCTTGTGTAACACCTGGCCCCATCACGCCAATCTGTCTTCCCGAAACAGGACAAAATTTATTGCCTGCATCTATTGGCTGGGATGATGTTGATTGCATTGATTCTGGTACTGGTGTTTGCTGGGCAAAAATCAAACCACTACCCAATAAAGTAAATCCTAATACTAATGTTAAAATTTTATTCATACCGCCTCCTTGTGATTTTTATTTTGTTTAAGTTTACCCTTTAACTCAAATTTAGATTTCCAAATATAATAAATGGCTGGATATACCAATAGCCCAAGAATAAATGAGGTCACAAGGCCGCCGACCATTGGTGCGGCAATGCGTTTCATTACATCTGCCCCCGCACCTGTTGACCACATGATAGGCAATAGACCTACAAATGCCGCCATGACTGTCATCATCTTGGGTCGAAGACGCCGCACAGAACCTTGAACAATCGCATCTTTTAAATCTTCATCTGTATTCATTTGTTTACGCTCAATGGCCTCCTTATAGGCCAACTCCATAAATAGGAGCAGTAAGACGCCCGTTTCAGCATCAAGCCCCATCAGCGCAATCATTCCCACCCATACAGCAATGGAGACGTTATAGCCTAACGCCCACAAAAGCCATACCGCTCCAATTAAAGAAAACGGCACGGACAATAACACAATGCCTGTTTGAACCATAGACCTTGTGTTCATGTATAGAAGAAAGGCAATGATAAAAATGGTCAGCGGCAAAACCACTTTTAACCGTTCACGCACACGGAGCATATTCTCGTACTGACCGCTCCACAGGAGGTCATAGCCTTGAGGTAGTTGTAATTGTTGACTCACAACCCTCTTGGCTTCTTCAACGTAGGAACCTATATCACGCCCTGCCACATCAACATAAACGTAACCCGCCAACATGCCATTTTCATTACGAATCATGGCGGGGCCTGTACGCAGAACAATATCGGCCACCTGCTCTATTGGAATTTGTGCCCCCGAAGGTGTGGCTATAAAAACGTGTTTTAATTTTTCCACACTATCTCTTAGTTCCCTCGGATAACGTACATTGACAGTGTATCTCTCCTGGCCTTCAATGGTAGTTGTTACATCTTCCCCACCGATGGCTGAACCGATAGTCATTTGTACGTCATGGACAGAGAGACCATAACGGGCCAACTCATCCCTTTTGATGTCAAAATCCAAAAAGTATCCTCCTGCTGTGCGTTCAGCATAGACACTTCTTGTTCCAGGAACATCTTTAATAATCCTTTCGAGTTGGGTTCCAATACGTTCAATTTCGTTAATGTCTGAACCCAAAATTTTGATACCAATGGGAGTCCTTATCCCTGTTGAGAGCATATCAATACGATTCTTAATGGGCATAGTCCAGGCATTAGTGCTTCCAGGAATCTGCAAAACTGTGTCCATTTGGTCTATGAGTTCTTGATGAGAAATATGGTCAGGCCAAAATGGAAGCAATGGTTTTTGCAATAAGTCTGGCAATCCTGAATACCACCGATGAATCTTAGGCCATTGGCTTTCTGGTTTTAAAAGCACCACTGTTTCCATCATTGAAAGAGGTGCAGGGTCAGTTGAGCTTCCCATACGCCCAGCTTTACCCCAAACACTCTCTACTTCGGAGAAACTTTTAAGGAGTGCATCCTGTGTCTGTAGTAATTTACCTGCTTCGGGGGCTGAAATCCCAGGCATGGTCACAGGCATGTACAAAATACTTCCCTCCCATAACGGCGGCATAAACTCTGACCCTAATTTCAAATACACAGGGATTGTCGTTAATAACAAAATGACTGCCCCTGCAATAATGTGTTTGGGATATTTTAAAACGAACCGACACACTGGTTCATAGAAGCGAAATAAAACACGACTGACAGGATGTTGTTCCTCGGGATAATATTTGCCAACAAGTAAAGCATTAGCAATCTTTGACCTGTAGGGCTTGACCCGCAAAAGCAACATTCGTAAAGCTGGATTAAAGGTCACAACTAAAATGGCCGCAATAGCCATCGAAAAGGTCTTAGACCATGCCAACGGTTTAAATAGCCGCCCTTCCTGGTCAACCAAGGTAAAAATAGGCAGGAATGAAACTGCAATGACCAGCAATGAAAAGAATACTGCTGGGCCGACTTCTTTCAGGGCTTTAAGACAGACCTGTTGATAATCTTCCTTTCGCCCACCAGCCTCCCAATATTCCAGATGCTTATAAACATTCTCCATCTGAACAATAGCACCATCTACCAAAACACCTATAGAAATGGCTATCCCAGCTAATGACATGATATTCGATGTAAGTTTCATGCCTAATAAGGGAATAAACGAAAGAATAACAGCTATCGGGATTGTGATGATGGGAATAAACGCAGATGGGAAATGCCATAGAAAAAAGAGAATCACGAGGCTGACGACAATCATTTCTTCGGTGAGTTGATGCCGTAGATTATCAATGGCCCTTAAAATTAATTCGGAACGGTCATAAGTCACTTTAATCTCAACACCAGGCGGCAGGGATGGTTGAATTTCTTTGAGTTTCTCCTTAACATTGTTGATGACATTAAGGGCATTTTCCCCAAAACGCATCACAATCGTACCGCCGACCACATCCCCTTTACCGTCTAAATCAGATAGGCCACGGCGAAGTTCTGGCCCTATGCCTACCCTTGCTACATTCTTGACCAGAATCGGCGTACCATTTTGGTCGGTGCTTACAACAATGTTCTCCAAATCTTGAACAGTTTTCACATACCCATGACCTCGCACCATATACTCCGCCCCGCTAAAATCCACAAGACCGCCGCCTGTTTCCTCATTCCCTTCACGAACAGCATCCATAAGTTTTGTTATCGGGATTTTGTAAACCAATAACTTGTTGGGGTCAGCAGTAATTTGATACTGTTTAACAAAACCACCCAAGGAAGCTACCTCTGCAACACCTGGCACACTTTGAAGATAATAGCGTAAGTACCAATCTTGAAAGCTACGTAATTGCTGTAGGTCATGCTTACCGCTTTTATCTACCAAAACATATTGAAAAACCCAGCCAACGCCCGTCGCATCAGGGCCTAACTCTGTTTTTACCCCATTAGGTAATTGAGGGATTATCTTACTTAAATATTCCAGCACACGGCTCCTGGCCCAATAAATATCCGTACCATCCTTAAAAATTACATACACATAAGAAAATCCAAAATCAGAAAAACCACGAATGGCCTTAACACCAGGCGCACCTAACAAAGCGGAAACTATAGGATAGGTGACTTGATTTTCAATCACATCGGGACTTTGTTCCCAGCGTGAATAGATAATGACCTGTGAATCAGAAAGGTCAGGGATAGCATCCAACGGAATATTTTGGATAGACCAAATGGCGGCCACCAAAGTAACAGTCACACAAATGATGACTAAATATTTATTCTTGGCTGAAAAGCCAATCAATCTTTCAATCCATCCTTCCTTTCTCTCTATATTATTAGCCATTACCATTGCCCTCCTGTAGACTCGCTTGGATACGGCTTTCTGAATCAAGAAGGAAGCTCCCACTAACCGCAATCCGTTCACCTTCCTTTAAACCTGATTTGACTTCAAAACCATCATCTGTTTCCCAACCAGTTTGAATCTCTCGAGGTTGGAAGGTGTCTCCATCTTTGACAAAGACAATTTTGCGTAAACCTGTATCCATGACTGCTTCTCTTGGAACAACGATGGACTCATTTAATTCAACAGGCATTGATACATTTACAAACATATTGGATTTAAGACTATTCCCTTCAAGCCAGATATGCGCCCGAGCAGTGCGGGATACAGGGTCAATAATGGGGTCAATATTACGCACTGTTCCTTCTAATGTTTCATGGTACGCTGGCACTTCAACGATGGCCTTCTGTCCAACATCAACAAATCCCAAATCATCCTCAAAAATTTGGACAAAGACCTGAACTTCATCCCCATGAGCTACTAATAAGCTGTGGTCAGGGAATTTGTTTTGCTGTAATTGAGCAATAGTTTCTTCTGTTGCTCCCATGTGGTATAAATCCAATTCTTGTTCTTTAAGTTTTCTTTGGGCATCCTGAATCGTATAACTGCCCTGATTTAAACGACGGTCAAGACGAACATAAGCAATGTAGTCCTCTACATATTTTACTTCCGCCTCATAAAGGTCTGGGTCGTAGGCCACCATACCAGCGGCCCTGATAGTTTTAGTGACAGTCTTTTTGCCAACGAGGACGGTATCAACACCAGCTAACTGTTGTTTTTGTTGGGATATATCAACGGCTACATAACCTGGTATCCCTGTGGAAGGCGTGGCGGATTCCTGATTGTGTTGATGCCCTGGAACAAGAGCCATGCCGCAAATGGGGCATACCCCAGGCTTATCACTTTTTATCCAGGGGTGCATTGGGCAATACCAAACTTGCTTTTGTCCCTGAACGTGACGGGTAAACGACCTTCGTTCCCTTGAATTGAACCAACCTATACCAACTACAAAAATTGCGAGAACTACTAATAGAATGATGTATTTTCTTTTATCCATAGACCTTCCTTGGTTTAAAAACACAAAAACCTTTCAGACAAAATGTGTGAAAGGTAAAGATGATTTAAAACAAGGAATTAAATACGAAGGGTGAACGTCCTAAGATAAAGGGGAATGAAACTTGCAGTTAGTGGCGGACTGCCACGGGGATAGCTTGATATAAGAGAAGGCAAAAAAGGTGTTGTTAAATGCTTATCAAAAAAATTTGGTATAGAAGTTGTCGGTGAGGAAAAAGAAATAGCATGACTATGTGAAATTTCGGCACTTGTTAAATGGTACAAACAACCTTCTGTGGGATTCGAGGATTTGCTATGAGAAGAACCTTGGGTTGCACAATCCTTGCACATGGAAGGCTTGTGCAGTTGCTCCATCACGGCTGACCCAATACAACAACATATAACCGTCGCAACGAACATGCTCACGGTCAGTAATGAGGAAATAAATATTTTAGAAATCTTTCCCATACATTTAAAATATAACATGCGAATCAAAAAAAGTCCAATGAATGAATCACGGGCTGAATAAAATAAAGCTTATTTTACACTCTGGTTCTTTTGCCTAAATTCAATACAATCATAAAATAAACAAAAACTAAAGGTGGGACTGCTACACAAAAACAAATTACGAGTAAATTGAGTATTCCACCACCCCAGTTGAAATTCCTGTAATTTCTATTTCTATCACCATATGCCATAAACCTAAGCACCCGTCTTCTGTAGGCTCC
>JABDCU010000016.1 GCA_013287965.1 Candidatus Omnitrophota bacterium
AGGATCTGCGCGCGGTGCGCGCGGGTCATGGCAAAGATCAAGTCTGATTTTTTAAGCATGATGGTCCCCAAGGGCCTTGAAATATGCGCCGCGGCATTGATCCCGCGCTCCCGAAGCACCGCGATGGTCTCCTGGCTGGCCGCGGACTTAAAATAAACGCTGGTCCCCGCCGAGTGGACTTCCACGTCTTCACGGGCGATCAATTTAGCTTTAAGCAAATATTCCGCCATGACCGAACGGCAGCTGTTTCCCGTGCACACGAATAAAACACATTTTTTGTTAATGGCACGGTCCACGTCCGGCTGGGTGATGACACCGTCACGCGTGACCGTCGGGTGCGCCTGTGTAAAATCAAGGATCGTCGAAGATATCCCAAAATCCACCGGACCGCCGTCCAAGGCCAGTTCCACCTGGCCATCCAGGTCCTGCAAAGCTTCCTTGCAATTCGTCGGGGGCTTTTTACCTTCCAGGTTTGCCGAAGGGGCCGCGATGGTGCAGCCGCTTTCTTCCACCAGGCGCAAGGCCACGGTATGGTCAGGCATGCGTATGCCGATCGTCTCCCCTTCATGCCGGGCCGGCACGATCACCGTCAAAGGACCGGGCCAATACTTGTCGATCACCTTGTATAAATTCGGGTGCGTGTACGTCGAATAATTCTCAATGATCCCCCGCTGGGCCACTAAAATGGAAAAAAGTTTCCCATCCGTGCGCTGCTTGACCGCGCGCAGGCGGTCCATGGCCTTGGGATTATTGGAATCCGCGGCGATGCCGTAGACGGTTTCCGTCGGAAATATCACCAATCCGCCCTGGCGCACGATGCGGGCCGCCTCGGCGATCTTTTCCGGTTCCGGCAAAGCTGAATTGACTTTTAAGACCTTAGTGGCGCCCATGGGCAGCTTTTTCTTTTACGATCCTGGTTGCGATGTCACGGCGAAAAAACATATGTTCAAATTTGATCTTACTCACCGCATTATACGCTTTTGCGGCAGCTGCTTCAAAGCTTTTAGCGATGGCGCTGACACCTAAAACCCGTCCGCCATTGGTCACCAATCCGCTCCCCTCGACCTTAGTACCTGCGTGAAAAACAAAGGTTTCCGGCTCTTTGATCTCATCGAGGCCGCTAATAGTAAATCCATTTTGGTATTTACCGGGATAGCCGCCTGAAGCGATCACCACACATACGCAGGGCCGTTCATCCCATTTGATCTTTAATTCATCAAGCCTGCCGTCGCAAGCAGCCAAAAACATTTCCACAATATCGGACTTAAGCCTTGGCAGGATGCTTTGGGTTTCAGGGTCGCCGAAGCGCACGTTGAACTCCAACGCTTTAGGGCCATCAGCGGTCAACATCAGTCCCGCGAAAAGAATGCCTTTAAAAGGGTTGCCTTCCTGGTACATGCCCCGGATGGTTGGTTCAATGATCCGCGTGATGATCGGGTCCAAAACCTCGATAGTGACCAAAGGGCTTGGCGAAAACGTCCCCATCCCGCCGGTGTTGGGCCCAAGATCATCATCAAAAATGCGTTTATGGTCCTGTGCCGTGGGCAGGACCAAAAAATGTTTGCCGTCACAAACAGCCAGCACCGATACCTCAGGGCCTTGCAGGCATTCTTCAATGACCACCCTGTTTCCCGCGGCGCCGAATATTTTTCGGACCATGATCTCATCAATGGCGGTCTTTGCCTGCGGCAGGTCAGCGCAAACATAGACACCCTTGCCGGCGGCAATGCCGTCAGCCTTGACAACCAAAGGGAACTGGGCTTTCTCTAAAAAAACCAGCGCCTTGGACGCATCATCAAAAACTTTGTAGACAGCTGTCGGGATATTGCGGCGGTGCATGAATTCTTTGGCAAAGACCTTGCTGCCTTCAAGTTCGGCCGCGGCTTGGGAAGGCCCGAAGATCTTTAATCCTTTGGACGTAAAAGCATCCACTATTCCGGCAACCAGGCTGGCTTCGGGGCCGACGATGGTCAGGTCAATTTTCTTGCGCAAGGCAAACTGCAAAAGCAGTCCCACATCATCAACTTTAATATCGACACATTCAGCGATCTGGGCGATGCCGCCATTGCCCGGCGCGCAATAAAGCCGCTTGACCTTGGGGGACTGTGCGATCTTCCAGCACAGCGCGTGTTCCCGCCCGCCGGCACCTATCACTAAAATATTCATCTACATCCTACCTGTCATTCCCTATTGATTTAAATTGTCATTCCCGCGAAAGCGGGAATCCATTACTTAAAAACTACTTTACGCTTTGTATCCTGCACCACTTCGCCGATAACAAATGACTCCACCTTTTGCTGACGCAAAAGGGCCTGGACTCCGACGACATCTTGAGGCGTGACCACTAAGCACAAGCCAATACCCATATTAAAAGTACGGTACATCTCATGCTCCGGGACACGGCCTTTGTCCTGGATCAGATCAAATATCCGAGGAACGGGCCAGCTTCCTTTGTTAACGCTAAAACATAATCCTTTAGGCAAGACCTTGGTCAATTTTTCATACCAGGCGCCGCCTGTCATATGCGCCATGCCCCTGACGCGTATCTTTTCAAGCAAGGCCAATACGGGTTTAACATAAATGCACGTGGGCTTAAGCAAAATTTGTGCGTAGCGTTTTTGCTCTTGGGTGTTCAACGCTTTACGGGCCAGCGAATAGCCATTAGAGTGCAGCCCTGAAGATGGGAGACCTATGAGCACATCATTGCATTTGATCCCTGAGCCATCAATAATGCCCTGTTTCTCCACGATACCGACTGTAAAGCCTGCCAGATCATAGTCCTTGCCCTTGTACATATCGGGCATTTCCGCGGTTTCACCGCCGATCAAGGCGCATCCGGCCAGACGGCATCCGGCGACAATGCCCTTCATCACATCCTTCATGATCTTGGGGTTGAGTTTGCCGGTAGCTATGTAATCTAAGAAGAACAAAGGCCTGGCACCGGTACACAAAACATCATTCACATTCATCGCCACCAGATCAATGCCCACGGTGTCATGCTTGCCTGCTAAATTCGCGACCAATAATTTCGTACCCACACCATCGGTCGAAGAAACCAAGATCGGATCCTTGTATTTCAAGAAACCAGGATCAAACAAAGCCCCAAATGAACCCGGGCGGTTAACCACGCCCTTATTCATCGTGACCGAAGACATCGCCTTGATCGCATCCACAAACCGGTTGGCCTTGGCAATATCCACGCCTGCTTTTTTATACGTCAGTTTTTGTGCCATATTCCTTTTCCTACGTGTACGGGGTAAATTTGTTCTTTTCGCTCCACGGTCGATTTTTTAACGCCGACGATCCTCGGTCACTCGGTGCCTCAGAAACTCGCCCTGAACTTCTCTGGAAGTTCAGGGCTCGAGCATCTTCGGCATTCCTCGCCCTACGGCTCGGAATTCCCTCGTTCCCTCGGCCTGCGTCGGCTAAAATCGAAGTGTCGCAAAAAGAACAAATTTCCCCCTTACCTTAATTTACCAATATTTCCCTTTAGTTCTCATCACAAAATCAATATACAAGAGTGACATCTTTTAATCTAAAAATGGGGTAATCTATTGAATCGATTTTGGCCTCTATTCGAATTTTTGTATCCCGTTTCATAATAGCTAATTCAGGATAATCTGACAACTTCACAATACAAGTTGTTATGCCATAACCGTCAAAACTTCCGATATCACCAAAAGTAACTTTTATATTATCATTACTTGCCTTATCGACTGAGGAAAGTTTCATATTCCAGTCAATGCTTAGACCAATGTAATGTTTCAAGATTTCATTTTGTTGAAAAGGCGGGCTCTTTTCAATTTCCTCTATAATTTGCCCTCGAGTTAAATTAATATTATTCAAACCATTTTTAATTTTATTTGATTCTTTAATACTACTATTATGGTCTTGCACTTCCGTCTTTATTTCGGTCTGATTATTTTGTAAATTATACGCGTGTGTGAAACAAAAAGTTGACAACGCGGCGAATGATCCTCCTAATATCCAATATAATAAAGGCGGTAAATTCATTTTGACATGATCTCCTTCATTAACAGTCTCTTCTTTAACCCCCTAACCCTTCTTTATAAGAAAGAGGGGAAATATTAGGTGGCCGATACCGGTGTGTTCTCCTGCGTATAAAAATTTGTACCGTTCGATTTCGATCCAACTTTTTCGCGTGACCAGATCCTTGGGAAACAACGGTACCAGCGTGAACTACAAATTTTAGCAGGAGGACATACCGGTGTCGGCCCTACATGCGCGAGTGTAAAAAGATTGCTTCGTCGCCCTTCGGGCTCCTCGCAATGACGCGTATACTACAAATTCTCCTTCACGTAATTAATACCATTCTCAAATATCTTGGCCCCATCGCCGAATTCGCTTTTTTGGGTCAGGCGTGTCCAAAAGGGGTGCTGCTCGAATAAGAAATGACGCTCCGGATGCGGCATCAAGCCCAGCACACGTCCGGTGGTATCGCAAATTCCGGCGATATCATCAGTGGCACCGTTAGGATTATCCGGATATACCGGCTTGCCGCCATCAAGGCTGCAATAACGAAAAACGATCTGTCCGTTACCGGTCAGCGTATCTAACACTTTTTTATCGCGCGGGATGAATTTTCCCTCGCCGTGCGCCACTGGCAGATAAATCTGGCCCGCCATACCCTTGGTCCAAATAGAACGGCTTTCCACCTTCAAATGCACCCAGCGGGCCTCGAACTTCGCAGAATCATTATAGAACAACGTGGCCTCTTGTCCAATTTTCCAGCCAAGCCCAGGCAAAATGCCCGCTTTGGCCAGGATCTGAAATCCATTGCATATGCCGATGATCAATTTGCCGTCACGGATAAATCGTTTGATGTCTTCTGCCAGTTTCAAACGCAATTCATTGGCCAGGATACGCCCCGAGGCAATATCATCCCCATAACTAAACCCGCCGGGCAAGGCCAGGATATGATAATCGCCCAGCTTCTTAGTGCCGGCGATCAGGGCATTGATATGCACCTGCTCGACATGGGCCCCCAAACGGCTGAACGCAAACGCAGTTTCCTCGTTGCAGTTTGTCCCAGCCGTGCGAATAACGATGACTTTAACGTTTGATGACATTTATTTTTTCTTTTTCTTGGCGTAAAACTGTTTGATGATCCGAACAACTTCTTCCGGCTTATCAGCGGTTTGGATGATGTCCAGGTCCTTAAGATCAATGCAGCCCTCATGGAGCATCGGGCCTTTGAACCAATCCAATAAACCCTTCCAGTATTTGCTTCCGTAAAGGATGACAGGAAATTGGTCCATGCGCTGGGTCTGGATCAGGGTGATGCTTTCTGATAATTCATCCAGGGTCCCGTACCCGCCGGGAAAGATCACAAAGGCCTTGGCGTATTTAACAAAACAAACCTTACGGCAAAAGAAATAATGAAAATTGATCAGATGATTGATATAGCTGTTGGCTTTTTGCTCAAAAGGCAAGTCAATGTTAAGCCCGATGGATTTGCCGCCGGCTTGGGCCGCCCCTTTATTGCCTGCTTCCATGATGCTGGGGCCGCCGCCGGTGATCACCGCGTACCCGGCTTTGACCAATAATTCCGCTGTTTTTTCTGCGGCATCATAATAAGAATGCGCGGTGTGGATGCGCGAAGACCCGAATATGCTGACAGCCGGACCAATGTCTTTGAGCTCTTCAAATCCGGCAACGAATTCCGCCATGATTCGGAAAATGCGCCAGGGGTCTTCCATCATTTCAAAATCAGGGGCTTGGGGATGATTTTTTGCTTTTGCCATAAGTTTCCTCACTTTAATGGTGATTTCCAGATCTCTTTTAGTTCATCAATACGGGCATTGATCACCGGCTGGTCGTGGAGCCCATAGACAACAAACTCCGGGCTTGCTTCAACTGTGCCGATCTTGGCAAAAGCGATGCCTTTGAATATTTTGGCCAACGCTTTTTCATGTACAGGTGAAACTTCCGCTAGAAAGCGTGAATTGCTTTCTGAAAAAAGAAGAATATCTTCCCGCCGTTGTTTGCCTTTATAAGGCAGTTTCTTTAATAAGACCGTTGCTCCCAAGCCGCCGGCAAAAGCCATTTCCGCCAAAGCCACTGCTGCCCCGCCTTCAGAGCAATCATGCAAGGACGCTATCAAGCCTGCTTTGTTTGCTTTCTCAATGGCCTTATACGTTTTAACAGCCATTTTAAAATTGACCTGCGGCGCATTGGTGCCCAGTTGTCCTAAATTTTCCAGATAGATCGATCCGCCCAACTCATCAAAGGTGGTGCCGATCGCGTAAATGCTGTTGCCTGCTTTTTTAAGGTCCATGGTGACACTTTTCCCCACATCATCGACGATACCGATGGCAGAGATCAAAATAGTCCCCGGGATCGCAAGGCTTTTGCCTTTATGCGTATATTCATTGTATAAACTGTCCTTACCTGAAATAAACGGCGTTCCAAAAGCCAATGCTGCTTTATAACAACCTTGGGCACAGCGCACCAAGGACCCCAAACGGTCAGGCTTGTCCGGATTGCCCCAGCAAAAATTATCAAGAAGGGCGATGCGTTCCAAAGACCCTCCCACGGCGATGATCTGGCGGATCGCTTCATCAATACAGGAAGCAGCCATGCCCAATGGGTCGATCATGCCGTAGCGCACATTGATCCCGTTAGAAACCGCAATGCCGCGCTTGGAATCCAGACGGCCGCGGATCACCGCGGCATCTGAAGGGCCATCCGTAGATGGTCCGACCAGGGGCTTGACCACGCTGGTGCCCTGCACTTCATGGTCATAGACGCGGATAATGCTTTCTTTGGAAGCCACATTGTAATGGCTTAAGGCCGAGCATAAACTTTCCGTCAGGTCCTGATTGCTCTTAGGCAAATTTTCTTTTTTCAAAACAGGTTTTTGATAAACCGCTTCCTTGATCGTCTTGGGCAAACCATCATGGATAAAGCGCATGTCCAGGTCAGCGACTTGCTGGCCGTGGAAGAACAATTGCAAACGGCCGGATCCGTCGAACTCGCCTAACACGGTCGCCTCAACATTCTCATCCGCAAAAACTTTTAAAAGGGCTTCAATATGAACAGGAGGCACGGACATGACCATGCGCTCTTGTGATTCAGAGATCCAAATTTCATGATATTTAAGTCCCTGGTATTTAAGAGGAGCCCTGTCCAGGTCAACGCGCGCACCGGTCTTTTCACCCATTTCCCCGACGGCGGAAGAAAATCCGCCTGCCCCGCAATCGGTAATGGCGGAATACAGGCCAGCCTCACGCGCTTTGAGCAGAGCATCCTGCACTTTTTTCTCTTCAATAGGGTTCCCTATTTGTACTGCACCCGAAGAAACTGTCTGGGAATCTCCGGTCAACTCTCCCGAAGAAAACGTAGCACCATGAATACCGTCGCGCCCAGTACGTCCGCCAACAGCCACGATCAAATCGCCCTTGCTGACGCGTTTGATCTCTTTGCCCTTAGGGATCAAGCCAATATTACCGCAAAAAACCAGCGGGTTACCTGCAAAATGTTCATCAAACACAATGGCGCCATTGACCGTCGGAATGCCCATCTTATTACCGTAATCACGCACCCCGGAAACGACGCCTTTCATGACCCGTTTGGGATGCAAGGCGCCTGAAGGCAAGCTTGACGCTGACATATCAGGAGGCGCGAAACAAAACACGTCGGTGTTGCACAAAGGCTTGGCCGCCAGGCCCGTGCCTAAAGTGTCCCGAATAACACCGCCGACACCGGTATTGGCCCCGCCGAATGGCTCCAGGGCAGAAGGATGATTATGGGTCTCAACTTTAAAACAAACATTATAATCTTTGTCAAAAGCAATGACCCCGGCGTTGTCGTGAAAGACCGAGACGCACCATTTCTTATTTAATTTCACGGTGACCGCGGCAATGGTGGTCTTAAAAAGGCTGCGGATGATCTGTGGCTTTCCGGTTTTGTCTTCACGGTAACGGATCACGCCTCGAAAAGTCTTATGGCGGCAATGCTCGCTCCAGGTCTGGGCAATGGTCTCTAATTCAACATCCGTCGGGTTGCGTCCTTCTTTTTTAAAATGACTTTGAGTGGCCTTCATCTCATCCAAATTTAAATACAGCTGGCCGCTTTTAGAAATTTCGGAAAGTTTTTTGTCATTGGCGCCTAACAAATCCACGATCATCACATCAAATTTAGACGCGGATGGGGCTGCTATCCCAAGCGTTGCCGGGACATGCGACGGGTCTTTGACCACGTGCTGGATGAGCTTATTCATCAGGACACGGGTCGTGATTGATTCTAATTGTTTGGCGGAAATTTTGCCATGGATATGGTATTGCCTGGCCGTGCGCACAGCGCTGATGCCTGTCACGCCGAGGTCACGAATGCCTTTGATCGTGGAAGCTTCCACAGGGTCCATGACACCGGGATTATAAGCGATCTCAACAACGTGATGGTCAGCTGACTGCAGGGGAAGTTTTAGATCAAAGCTGTATTGCTCGACGATCTGGTCAACCAGGAGTTCGTCGCCGATGCGCTTGATCTCGTCGCGGCTGATCTGGCCTTCCAGCAGGAAAACGGACACGACACGCACTTGGGGCATCTCACTTAAGCCCAAATCGGTAATGTCACGGGCAATGGACAGTCCTTGTGTGTCGAGGGTCCCATCCCTTTGTTTGACTTCAACGCGCCAGATCATTATTGGGTGACTCTGCGTAATACTTCCTGATAGGCCTCTTCGATATTACCCAAATCCCGACGGAAACGGTCTTTGTCAAGCTTATTGCCTGTACCGACTTCCCACAAACGGCAGGTGTCAGGAGAGATCTCATCAGCCAGGATAATATGATTGTTGATGCGGCCGAATTCTATTTTAAAATCGATCAATTCGATCTTCAAGTCCAGGAAGAATTTCTTTAAAACCTCATTGATCTTAAAGGCCAGTGCCGTGATCTTTTTGACTTCATCATCCGTGGCAAAATTCAAGGCACGGATATGGTATTCATTGACCTGCGGATCGCCTAAGGCATCATTCTTGTAACAGAATTCCAGCGTCGGGCAGGACAAATTCGCCCCTTCGGCCAGTCCCAGCAAACGGCACAAAGAACCGGCCGCGCGGTTGCGGACAATGACTTCCAGGGGAACGATCTCAACACGCTTGACTAACATCTCACGGTCGTTGAGCCATTGGACAAAATGGGTCTCAATGCCCTTGGCTTTCAAGTGTTCAAAGATCTTGGAGGCGATCCCGTTATTCATGATGCCCTTCTCGGCGATCGTGCCCCGCTTCTGGGCATTGAAGGCGGTCGCGTCATCTTTGAAATATTGGATCAGCGAGGCCGGGTCCTCGGTGGTGTAGAGGATCTTGGCCTTGCCTTCGTATATTTTGTCTAATTTCTGCATCTTCTTTTATTTTATACCCGCCTGTTTAAAGATCTTATCGCGGTGACGGATGTAGTACTTAATGTCAAAGCACGCATTGATCTCATTTTGCGATAAATACTTGCGTACCCGGCGATCGCGGAACAGCACATCTTTGAATTCCGTGCTTTCCTGCCAGACCTGCATGGCCGCGGCCTGGATGATCTCATAAGCAGCGTCGCGCGTGAGGCCTTTTTTCATCAATTCCAAAAGGATGCGCTGGGAATAGATCAGCCCGCGGGTCTTGGAAAGGTTCGCGATCATGTTTTTGGGATAGACCAAAAGCCCCTCGATGATCGGGATGAATTTATTAAGCATGTAATTAAGCGCTATCGTTGAATCGGGCAAAATCACGCGCTCCGCCGAGGAATGGCTGATATCGCGCTCATGCCAGAGGTTCATGTTCTCTAAAGCCACGATGGAATTAGCACGCAAAATGCGCGACAGACCGCAGATGCGCTCGCAGGTCACGGGATTGCGCTTATGCGGCATGGCGGATGAGCCGATCTGGCCTTTGAAAAAAGGCTCTTCCACTTCCAAAAGCTCTGTTTTTTGCAGGGCCCTGATCTCGGAGGCAAATTTTTCCAAGGAAGAACCGATAATGGCCAGGACCATGACATAATGGGCATGAGGATCACGCTGGATGATCTGGGTGGCCACATTCGCCGGCTTTAAATTCAACTGCTGGCAAACATACTCTTCCACCGATGGGTCAATATTGGCATAGGTGCCCACAGCACCCGACAATTTACCATAACGCATGCCTTCACGGGCCGCCTGCAGGCGCTCCAAATTACGGTTCATCTCGTCGAACCAGATGGCCATTTTCAGGCCAAAGGTGGTCGGCTCCGCGTGCACGCCGTGGGTGCGGGCGATGCATACCGCGTCTTTATACTTTTTGGCCTTGTCTTTAAGTGCCGCTAAAAGTTTTTTAATATCAGCGATCAAAATATCCGCCGCTTCAACACATTGCAGCGACAGGGATGTGTCCAAGAGGTCTGATGAGGTCATGCCCATATGCAGATACTGGGCTTCCGGCCCCAGGCTTTGGCCAACGCTTTGGATAAAAGCCACCACATCGTGTTTGGTGCGTTCTTCAAGACGGCGCACTTCTTCAAGGTCAAATTTAGCATTCTTGCGGATCTTTTCCATGGCAGCTTTGGGGATAACGCCTGACTTGGTCATGGATTCACAAGATAACACTTCGATCTTAAGCATAATTTCCATTTTATGCTCATCAGACCAAATGCGGCTCATCTTTGAAAGGGAATAACGGTCGATCATGAATTTACTCCTTCTGGACTCTGTTTCTTGGTAGGAAAATTTAAAAGCGGATTACTATAACAGAGAAAAATTCTGCGGTCAACTTAAAAAACTCTAAAATAATGTAACTTATTGATAAATATATAGTTACGTTTGTGGTATTACTGCCCTTGCTTGACCTCCGGGAACTTTTCTTCCATATATTTTACACTCTCTCCGACACTTTCTTTCATCAGCTCAGGGATGGTGCCTATTAATTTCTGGCCTTCAGGAGAACCATAAAAAGCAATGAACGCCTTTAGATCATCAGATGTGAAATTACGGTCATATATAGGAAGCAGGCGTTCGATGATCTCATCAACCTTGACACGCTGACGGATCTTTTGGGCTTCATCCGGTTTTTCTTTTTGGATCTGCTGGATCATCAATTCAAAATTATTGGTCAGCGCCTGACGGGTCCCAAAAACATCAATGAATTTCAGGATCAACTCTTTTTTGTCCGGATCTATCCCGCCTGCCGCGGGTGCGGGTACGGCAGTTTCCGGCGCAGGCGCAACAGCTTCCGGCTGCGCGGCAGCCGCGGCAAAAGATTTGCCGTCAATGTCCTTGATCTCGTCCGCGTAATAGGTCATGGTCACGCCGTCCACACTGATCTGGAGACTCTTGGCATCTTGCTTGATGATGTCGCCCTGCACGACACGCCCATCGTTAAGATTGACTGTCGCCGCAAAAGCAACCCCCCAACACAAGAACATCATCATGACCATCATTCCCAAAACACGCATAAGACCCTCTTTCTTTAAAGGAATATTTGAGATAATTTAAGAGCTATGATACACTATCCGCCGTGATAGAGCAAATACGAAAAAATATCGATAAAAGCTTGAGCCAGTTTCTTGACACGGTCAAGAAAGACTATAAGCTGCATTTGGTCTCGCCTTTATTGTTTGAAAGCATCCGCGAATTCACCTTGCGGGAAGGCAAGCGCCTGCGCCCCCTGCTTTTAGTCCTGACCTATAAAGGTTACGCGCCTGCCTCCAAAAAGATCTCCCGCAAACTTTATAACGCGTCCACCTGCATGGAATTCCTGCATAATTTCATGCTGATCCATGACGATATCATCGACCGCTCGGACCTGCGCCGCGGCAAACCCACCATGCACAAAATTTTAGCTCACACGGTAAAAACCAATGACCCTGATAAATTAGGCATTGACTTGGGGATCATCGCCGGGGACATTGTGTACGCGCTGGCCATCGACGCGTTCTTGTCCATTGACGAGCCCTCCGAGCGCAAAGAACGGGCCCTTAAATATTTCATACAGACCGCGGCCTTTACCGCCATGGGAGAATTCATTGACACTGTCAGCGGGGTCAAGCCTGTCCAGGACGTTGATGAAAAAGAAGTTTTCCTCAATTACACGCTTAAGACCGCGCGCTACACCTTTGACTGCCCCATGGTCACCGGTGCGATCCTGGCCGGCGCCAAGGACAAAGAGATCAAAAAGATCTCGCGCTTCGGCATCCTCATCGGCCAGGCGTTCCAGGTCCAGGATGATATTATCGGGATCTTTGAGACAGAAGCTAATATAGGGAAGTCTATCTTAAGCGACCTGGCGGAAGGTAAAAAAACACTGTTGGTCACCCACGCCTTTAGCGTACTGAAGGGAAAAGCTAAAGCAGAATTCTTAAAGATCTTTACCAAAAAAACCAAGACCCTCAAAGACCTGGAAACCGTTAAAAAGATCTTTGTGAAGACCAAAAGCCTCGACTACGCCCTTAAAGCCATTCATTCACGTCTAAGTGAAGCACAAAAGATCCTCAACAGCCTTCAGATGAATGAAGAATATCGCGGACTGCTTAAAAACTCCCTCTTAAAACTTTTCAATCACTCTCAACGGATCGCCGCGTCATATCAATCGGCTGGATAATTCATCCAGGACCAGGCGGCCCTGATCAGTGGTTTTCAAATTCCCCTTCTCAAGTGATAAAAATCCATCCTTGATCCATGTTTGGACCAGCCCTGCTTTGGCTGAAGGGACTAAATCCCACGGGACCCCTTCATTCATCCTTAAACCAAACAATACTTTTTCCATTGATAGCTGGGTGTCCGTTAAATCTTCAAAACCCTCTATGACCTGCTCTCCTTTACCGGCTTTTTGCATATACTCCTGCAAGTTGGACGTGTTCCAGTAACGCCGTTGGCCGTCAAAGCCATGGGCGCCCACGCCCAGACCAATATACGGCGCCCCAAGCCAGTAATTCTTGTTATGCGCGGACTCAAAGCTCGATGCCCTGGAAAAATTACTTACCTCGTATTGCTTAAAATCATACTCATTTAAAATACGCGCGATCAGCAAATAATGTCCGGCTAATTTTTCATCATCATCCAATTTCATCTGTGTAGCATGAAAACGACTATTGGGTTCAATGGTCAAGGTATACAAAGACAAATGTTCGCTGGCCATGCCGGCAATGGCGCGCGCGTCTTCTTCCAATTCCTCTTTTGTTTCTCCGGGAAACGCGTACATTAGGTCCAAATTAATATTAGTGAAACCTGACTCGCGCAAAATGCGATACGCCTCTTTGACCATGCGCGCATCATGATTCCTCCCTAAGAATTTTAAATACCTGTCATTCATGGATTGCACACCAAGACTGACGCGATTAAATCCTTGTGCCTTTAAAAATCGCGCCTTGGATAAATTAATGCTCTCCGGATTTGCTTCAATGGTGATCTCAATATCACTTTGAAGTGAGAAATTATTTTTAATTGCATCCATTAAAACATTTAAATGATCTTCATCCAGCATGCTTGGCGTGCCCCCGCCAAAATAAATAGTTTTAAGCGCCTGCCCCTTATTTTTTCTCATTTCATGGACAAGCGCGTTTACATATTCTTCCCGTCGGTGTTCCTGTCCCACCGCTATCACGAATGAACAGAACAGGCATTTGCGGCTGCAGAACGGAATGTGGACATATAATGATGATGTCTTCATAAAAAATTTATAAAAAAAATTTTTGCATATAAAGAAATTAATGTTAATATCTTAGTAACAAATCAATCTTTAAGAAAGGAGCTACACATGGCTACCAAGAAAAAAGCAAAAAAGAAAACAGCTAAGAAGAAATAACTGCTGTTTGTTCATGCATTTTCATAAAACCCTTTGATAGATTGACCTCAGAGGGTTTTATGTTTGTAGAAAAACTTCACGAAAACGATCCCCACCTCATACAAGATCATCAGCGGAACAGCCAGTATCAGCATGGATATGATGTCCGGCGGGGCCAGGATGGCCGCGACGATCAAAATAATAATAATGGCGTGCTGCCTTTTTTGGCGTAAATATTCCGGCGAGGCGATGCCGATCTTCGCCAAAAAAGCCAAGATCAGCGGAAGCTCAAAAGCCACCCCGAAAGCCACGATCATGTGCCCTAAAAATCCTAAATAATTCTTTACCGTGACCATCGGTATCAAGGACGCCGAGGCAAAACTCATCAGGAATTTATAGGCCCTAGGCACGGCCACGAAATACGCGAACGCCCCTCCCGAGAGGAAAAACAATAATGACAGGGGCGCGAAGACCAAAACGAATTTTTTCTCGGAAGGCCTGAGGGCGCCGCCCACAAAGGCCCATATCTGATAAACAATATAGGGTGATGCAATAAGTAAGGCCATGACTGCCCCTAATGTCATGTAAGCTGAAAACGCGTCAACAGGAGCTGTAAAGACCAAATGGCCGGCAGGGGCTATGACAGCAGGGATGAGTTTGCCGATGAAATTGTAACAAAGGCAAAAGGCAAGGACAAAAGCGCCCGCGGATTTGATCAGCCGCGAGCGCAGTTCTTCTATGTGCTTAAAAAAAGACTGGAGTAAAGAATTAAAATTCACTTAGGACTTGATTCGATGGGCTTTTTGATCTCTTCTTCAGTATCACGCATGTTCTTTTTGAATTCACGGATGGCACGGCCCAGGGCAGCACCCACCTCGGGCAGCTTCTGAGCGCCAAAAAGCAGGATGAACACGGCTATGATCAAAATCATCTCGGGCAAACGACCCATATAGAACTCCTTATTAAACTATTGAAAAGTTAGTCATCCTGAGTGAAACGAAGGATCTCTAATAGAACAACATTATTGTATAAGGGATGTTGGCAAGCAACAAGAGAAATTTAATGAACAGCAGTCAATTGTGCCAATAACGGACTCGAAGCCGCCGGCCTGATCTCAAGGATCACCGGCACAAGACCGTCAATGCGGATATTGTCCAAATCCTGCTGGCTGACTGGAAGAGGAATACCATTGCCGTCACGTTTGATATGCAGGTCCAAATGCGCGGCGTTCATATCAATACCACCGTATACTGCCGTTTGTGCTCCATCAGCAACTTTTTTGCCGGGAAATCTTATCAACGCTGTTGTCTTGGGACTGGGAACAATATCTGGAAAAGAATTGATTTCATTCTCAAAAACTTCAGGGTCAGTGAACTCATCATTAAGTTGAGATTTTTTAAGACCTACCGTATATAAAGTGCCTCCTGCCGGCAGCTTGGGGGCGTATTCTAATTTAAGCTGACCCATCACGTCCTTCACCGAAACGATGGGCAAACGAAAATGTGTAGGAAGGAATGCTTTTAATGCTTTTCTTAATGCGGCATTTTCAAGGTCCTTCACCTTCCCATTGCCCACTAAGCCATTGACCAGTACCAATTCTTTGCTCGGTATGAAAATAGTTCTAACGGAATTTTTGAATATCAATGCCCAACACCATGGCCTGTCTTCTCTATTGTCCCTTCCTCTTGCAAACTCCACACTTTTTTCTACTGCATGGTGTAATGTGACAGGGATCAGATCTCGAAATAATTTGAGAGTTCGTGATGGGGTATATTCAGAAAAATCACTGACTCTATAGGTGTCATAAAAAAGCCAAAAAAATTGCTTAATAATAGAATTAAGAGGATCTTCTGCCTCAAGGCCTTTTCGTCTCCCAACCTGGGAAATGATCAGTTGATTGATCGCGTACATCAATTGATACCTTAAAGCCTTATTCTCTGCGTACTTAAAAAAGTTAGGGCCTTCTGCAATAGCATCTAAGACAAGACGGAGTTCTTGCGCATATCTGTCAATATCTTCTTGCGGTAAGTTCAATGCATTATTTACATCAACCAAATTGACCAATGAATTCAGTCCTTTTATCGATCCAGCAATTTCAGGTTTTTTATTCTCAAGGTCAACGAGGGCTTGCAAATAAGAGGCATTGGCATGTTCCTCTGCCACTTCTTTGACAAATATTGGTTCCTTCCTTAAGTCATAAAAAACATTTAAAAGCCGCGGGGTCTGTCCCAGGGAATACTCTGGAATGTCAACAGCCTTCATCGCCGCGTTGCCTTTGCTCAATTTATCCAAAAGTTCTTCCTCCACCCGTTCTTGAATGGCTTTTATGTCGTCTCCATAAAATAATCTCTTGGAAAAAACAAGTATCCTCTTGTCCTTAATGGGGTCTTCAGGGACCATGATGGGCGCATCTAAATCCTCCTTGATCACAATCATTTCAAAACGCTTCCATTCATCGGCATATCCCCGCTGTTTCCTGATGTCCTTATCAATTTGTTTTAAAACTGCCCTGGCCTTGAGCGTAAATTCTTTGTTTTGAATGGTCGAACCCTCTTCATGTTCTTTTAATTCCTGCGGCCATTCCCAGCTGCTTTGGTCTTGTGCCCTTGGGATCATGACCACAAAACTTTTCTCAAACTTCTTTAATTTCTGAAGGTCCCATTCAGGATCAACATGTTCCGTAGCCACGGTATTTAACATCTCGTGGAACCCATCATGGACCAGATATAATCCAAGCAAATATTCTTTAGGGATCCTGTAAAAGACAGTATCTTCCAGTGTCCTGACATCCGCGTTCCTGTCAATATTTAAAAGGGGGGCCAATTCCCCAACGATCTTGCCGACTCCCAACGGTACTCTTTTTCCATTACGCTTTATTACCTCCACCTCACCTTTGACAATGATATAGCAATCCCTGGCCAGTCTTCCATTCATACCTTCTCTGATGAATGTAAAGCCTGCATTATGTTCTTCCCTCTCGATCCTGCGGTTTTCCAACAAATAATGGATCTGTGTCGAAGTAAACGCGGTGGGTTTAGTTTTAATTAATGACCGCAGCACCTTAACATCATCATAGATCCTTATTTCATTGCCGATCTGTCCGTCCCTGTCCCTGTACAAACGCAGATCTATCAACAAATCCTCCTTTTCCTGCTGGCTAAGGGCAGCTAAATGCTCCACGTTCTTAAAAAAATTAACCCTGAACTCAAACGGGAGTTTTCTTAATTGACCCAAGGCCTTCGGCGTTAATAACTGCGGCAAATAAACCAAACTTTCTTCGGTGATCTGGTTGCCTTTACTCCCAAGCCAGGCCAATACCGACCATTCACAAAATTCACCCGTTTGGGCAATTTCATAAGCCCTTGAACGGCGATCCGAAGGAATTTTTGCCAGACTGTCCATAATGTCTTTTTCTTTCAAATAATGTTCGCGCATTCGTTGATGGGTGGTTTGTTGGTCATGTCCCTCGAGGTGTTCGCCAAAATCTCCAATAGCATCTATAACTTCCATATACCTGGAATTTAACCTTCTTTCTAAAACATCCATAGGGACCCCTTCCACAACCCTATTGTCAAAATCATCGCGGATCTTCCCGATCTCTTGCTGGTAATGGAGGGGAAATACAAAATTAGACTGGGTCTCCGAACGCCGCATGACAAGGGATATTTCAGGATATATCCCGTATAGATCTTCTTTGCTGATCAATTTTCTTAACGGTTTGACAATGTTCGTTTTATCAATTTTTGTGATCAATTTATACTTTGGTTCTTTGGCCCTGTCCTGACCGCTTAAACTGATAATATCCAATAAATACCACAGCACGGCGCCATCCATTTTTTGGGGAAGCCCCAGAGTTTCATCAATGTCCCAAATATCAAGATCGTAAAGGTCCTGGAACAATGCGGCCAAGAAGACAACAAGCATATCTTTCTTTTCACGGATCAACCCGGAATTTTCGGCCATGAGCAGGGAGCCAAAGGCAATGGCCCAGCTTTTGACAGGTTTATAATCGTTATTTTTATTTATTTTTATAAAAAATGCACTGGTCGCCGTCATTAGATCTTCTACCGCCATTTGCTCATCCATGCTAAAAGAAAAATGATGTTGTTGCGCTATAGCACTCATTAGATCAACGGTATCTCTGGGCAGGTCCTTTTCCATGGGCTCAGTGCTCGCATACGGCCCTGTCCCGTACTCCGCCCTCATCGCTGCGTCTTTTTCTTTCTCGGCCGTCATTCTCTCGCTAACGAGGGTCCATCTAAAGGCTGATAAAAATACCCGCATATTGTCCAATATGTTTCCCCTATCATCCGAGACAATAGAAAGTAAATGGTCTTTTAACTTCAATGTAAGAAAACCTTCGCCTTGCCGTTCAGATAATTTGAAATTATATTTATGGGCGATAAGCACCAGTAACTTTCTATTTATAGTATTGCCAAGCTCATCGCCATTTAGAGGTAAGCTAAATATATTTCCTTTTTTAAATCTTCCTGCTTCCATAAAAAGTCTTCCTAAATCAACAGTCAGGATCAGCCGATCAATGCTTCCTATCATCCTTTCTCTATTTTCAGGTACAGACAACAATTCTTGATTAGAATTTATAAAATTATGAAATTCTCCCGGCTGGATGATCATCGCCGCGTTGGATGTCTTGGTTTGAGGCTGCTTAGCCTGATTTGGATCAAATGATACAGTCGCAAAGTCGACCCCTGCTGCAAGCTGAGCTAAATCACCTGTTGTTTCCATAGCTGCCAATTTGTCTTTATGACGATGCAAAACACCCATCGCGCCGTCCCATTGAGGAGCAGCCCATCCACCGGAAAAATACTTCCTCGGTATCGTTTCATTAGTGTATTTATCCACGTCTTCCTTAATGTAGTTAAACACGCCCTTTTTGTACGCTTTCAGGTATTGCTGATAAATAGCTTCGTTATTTTGGGGATTTTGATCAACGCCCTTGAGTTTGGCTTTATTGGCATAGATTCTAGCCAGCAATGACTCCCTTAACGCACGCTTGTACCAGGCAGCAAGGATCATGCCGCTAAAGACCTGCCTTAACGGAGCGAAGTTCTTGTTTTCATTGACTTCTTTTTCTAGTTGGGGCAGGACGATTTCGCGAACGATTTGGGAGCCGATGGAATGGATTCCCGCTTGCGCTGGAATGACATGGTGCGAAAGTGACAGATAATCTTCTTCCAGCATCACCTTCAAATGGCTTTTGTAGAGATAGGCGATATTGCCTTTTTCGTAGATATCCGCTTCATCCGGCACGATCCATACTTTGTTAAAAGTATTGACCGGTATATTGGTGGTCCCAAACTGCTTATAGGCGCGGCTGTAGACTTCATCCCAGAATCTCCGGCCCAACTTGTCCTGCGGATATATTAAAGAGGCTGTGATCTGTTTGAGCAGATAATCCTGACTCAGAAGGTCACGGCCCATGGTTGTTTTGCCGAAATCATCCTTAATAATGCGGTTCTTCTCATAAGGGCTAAGATTGACCCATTGGTCTTCATCGGGGACTGCCAAAGAAGCCAGGAAATATTTGATCAGCTTGGTATATTCTTCTTTCTTTTGGGTTTCTGTAAACCCCTTGTCACCCTTATAAACAATAAAATCAAACTTAAAGGCGTTCTCCGGATGGATGACGATCCCTTTTAAAAGCGCTGGCGTAAATTCCGGGCTTAAATGGACCATTACACCGGGTTTGGGCAGGGTTATTTCTTGCGCCCAACCAGTCTGCGGTATCAAGCCATTGGCCAAAAAGGCAAATAAAACAAATATAGAGATTACTTTTCTCATATGGTTTTCAAGTGGATTTTAGGGCAAAATCACCCTTAAGGAATGTATACCATATATTATAAGGAAAGGCAAATTGGGCTGTTATTCCGATAATCGGATGATGACGCCTTTTTTGCGGGCCCTGGTGTAGGCGTGGCCCAAAAGGCGCAGGGAAAGGACAATATAGAGAAGGGTCAGGCCAAAGCCGGAAAGTAACGGATAGGGCGTGTGGGGTTTAAAACCATACGATTGGCGGAAAAATTCCAGAAAATGCGTGATCGGCACCATTAAAGCCAGGTATTGAAACACCTTGGGCAGCATGTCCACCGGGTAATAAATGCCGCAAAGGATCATGAATAAATGCGCGAACATCCAAGCCGTGATCTCTACTTTTTGGCCGAAGGACAAAATAAGGACATTGACCAGGATGCCTAAAATAAGAGCACAGGCAAAAAGCCCTACTAGAAATATGGCTGTTACAAAAAACCCCGGTAGATGAAAACCAAAACCCCATGACGCGGCACAAGCTAAAAGCACAAAGGCAATAAATCCCCTGACGATGCCGGCGATCCATGTTCCCGCCACCCCTTCTGAAACACCGACGGGTGTTAACAAAGTATGCTTAAAACTTTTCGACCATAATTCATACAGCACGGTATAGCCGACATCCAGCTGAGTGATCTGCAAAACACCCGCGGCCAGGGTGCCTGTCATCACGAACCCTAAGGTCGCCGGGCCCAATTGGACGAATTTAGCCATAAGCCCGATGGAAACAAGCGAGATCATCGGCCAAAAAAACAGGTCTGTCATCACAAACAAATTACGCACGGCAAAAATGGCAGAGCGTATGGTGAAGGCAAAGGCACGGTTAAGCCAAGCTTGATATCCCTCAACCTTGTCACCCCCGAATGCTTCTATCGGGGGTCCAGCCATGCGTGTTTCTGGATTCCCGCTTTCGCGGGAATGACCATCTACCGGATCACTATGGGCCAGTTCGATAAATATTTTCTCCAGATCATCGGTGTGGTGCAGGCGTTTGAGCTCATCCACCGCGGCTAATTTGATGATGCGCCCCTTTTGGATAAAGGCGACCCTTTCGCACATGCTCTCCACTTCATCCATGTTGTGGCTGGTCAAAAGCACCGTCATGCGGCGCTTGCGCAAAATATCCAGGATTATTTCACGGGTCTTTAAAGATACATCCGGATCAAGGCCGATGGTGGGCTCGTCTAAAAACAAGATCTTAGGGTCATTTAAAAGCGACTTGGCCAGGGACAGCCGCTGTTTGGTACCTGAGGACAATTCATCGAAACGGCGGCGCGCATACGCCTGCAGGTCAAAAAGGGCCGTGACTTCATCCACCTTGCGCTGTAAAGGACCTGCGCGCAGCCCATAAAGGCGCCCGTAAAATTTAAGGTTCTCCTCGACAGTCAGGCTAAAGGCATAATTTGGATAACCCGACGACATGTTGATCCAGGAGCGCACGGCATTAAAATTCTTCGGGACCGCTTTAAGGCCAAAAATCTCGATCTCACCCGCATCCGGCAACAGCAGGGTCGCCAGGGTATTTAAAAATGTGGTCTTGCCGGCACCGTTGGGGCCTAAGATGCCTAGAATTTCTCCCTCACGCACGGTCAAATCCAGATGATCCAGGGCTTTAACAACCCCCTTGCTTTGCGTATCAGGATAAGTCTTGCAGAGCCCCCGCGCGGCAAGAACAATTTCAAAAGTATTTTTTGTATTGCTCATAACATATTGTGGCATAAGCATCTATGCCACCTTCATCAATTTGCATTTTAGAATAATTAGTAGTATACTGAAAGTGAAGTAATGGAGGAACCAAGGATAGCGAAAGCAAATCTAAGGCCTATCCCCTTACGAAACCTACGGCGTCAGTCACCGTGGGTTTTGCGTTTTTAGCCTACTTAAGCAACGCAAACATCTTCTTCTTATACGCTTCCACCCCAGGCTGGTCAAAAGGATTCACGCCCAGGATATACCCGGAGATCCCGCAGGCCTTCTCAAAAAAATAATACAGATGTCCCAAATGCATGGCATCGGCTTTGCATAAGGTGATGGTCATGTTCGGTACACCACCCTCAAAATGCGCCGCAGAGGTGGCTTCATACGCTTTTTTATTTACAAAATCAAAACCCTTGCCTGCGACATAATTAAAACCGTCCAGGTCTTCTTTGTCTTGAGGGATGATCACGTCATGATGGGGCTTGTCGATCTGCACGAAGGTCTCAAACACCGTGCGCTCTGCTTCCTGCATCCATTGGCCCAGGGAATGAAGGTCTGTGGACATGATCAGCGACGCCGGGAAAATACCCTTGCCCTGCTTGCCTTCGCTTTCACCGAAAAGCTGTTTGAACCATTCCGCCACATAAAAAACTTCCGGGTAAAAAGAAGAAAGCACTTCGATCTTTTTGCCTTTAGCATAAAGGATGTTGCGCAAGGCCGCGTAACGATAACAGGTGTTCTTATCCAGATCACAGACAGCGTATTCCTTTTGGGCCTGCCTCGCCCCGTCCACCAAGGACTGAATGTCTACACCTGCCAAGGCCAAGGGAACGAGGCCCACCGGTGTCAATATCGAAAAACGCCCGCCCACATCATCAGGAATAATAAACGAGCGATACCCTGCCTTGTCCGCGATTTTCCGTAAAGCACCTTTTTTTTCGTCGGTAACGCAAATGATCCGCTTTTTTAATTCTTCGCCCTGGTATTTGCTTTCTAAGAATTTTTTGATCACCCGAAAGGCAATGGCAGGCTCGGTCGTGGTGCCGGACTTGGAAATAACGACCACGGTGGGGCGTTTGTCTTTGAGCTGTGCCAAAAGCCGGTGCAGATAATCACTGCTGATGGTGTGCCCCGCGTAATAGACCGGCAGTTTTCCCCCGCCTAAAAATTCGACGGTGGCGCGGATGCCCAAATAAGAGCCGCCGATACCGATGGAAACAATGCAGTCGGAATTCTTATGCACCTCGACGGCTAATGAAGAAATTTCTTTAATTAACGTGTCGGGAATACGGGAAGGCAAATCGAGCCAGCCGGTAAATTCGGCACCTAAGCCCTTGCCATTATGCAAATTGTCATGGGCCAGGCGCACCGAGGGAAAAATATTTTCAAGTTCTTGGGCTGATACAAAGCCCTTAAGATGATCTGTGTTAAGGGAGATCATAATTTGGTCGGTGCATCGGGTGCTGCAGGTTGAGTACCAGAGGTAGGCGCCACTACATCTTTGGCAGTATCGTTCTTGGAATCAAAAGCTGTTTTTTCACCGTATTCATTGTGGCTGATCAAATTACCGTGAAAATAGTGTTCTTCCGTTATGATGCTTCCATTTTCAGCATAAGTATAAACAGGGCCTTCCAGCAGGCCTTTGCGATAAGTCATCGACTTCTTGGTGATCCCGTTCTTATAAAAAACGGTCTTGGGTCCGTCTAATATGCCATTGCTGTAGTGCTCGCGGGCCTTGATCTCACCGGTATCATAATAAAACTCTCCCGTCCCTTCAAGATCATTGTCCGCATAGTTGACTTCGTGTTCCAGTCCGCCGCTTTCAAAATAAAATTTATCATTTCCCTCACGCAAGCCGTCTGAATAATGCAGCAATTCTTTCAGGGCGCCGGAAGGATAATACATCCTCATCTCGCCGTCAAGCCTGTAGTTCTCATAATTTTCTTCTCTCACTAAATTCCCGTTGCGGTCATACACATGCCATACTCCCTGGACCGGCGGCTGTGTGCCCCTTTGCTGTTCATAGAGACGGGCGGGATTAACGCTCTGCGCGTAAGCCAATGGTGCTGCCATCATCAACAATGCCAGCAGGCCAAGATAAATTTTCATGTGCTGATTCTCCTGTTAAAGGCAGGGCCTCATCAATGACAGCCCCTCCCAACACCACATCACCGTCGTAAAAAACCACCGATTGGCCGGGGGTGACGGACTTTTGCGGTTCTGCAAATTTAACGCTTACCGTGCTCTCATCCACCGGTGTTAAATACGCTTTGACTTCAGGAGAATTATAACGGATTTTGAGCATGACTTCTATGGTTTCTTGAGGAATTTCCTTGGCTAACCAATTCATCTGGCCGGCCTTCAAACCGCCGGAATACAGCCGTCTAAGGTCCCCGATATGCACAGCATTGGCCGCACGGTCCATCTTGTAAACATAAACCGGATAGCCCAGAGCCAGCCCCAATTTATCGCGCTGGCCGATGGTATAATTGGCCAAACCTTTATGCCGGCCTATGACTTTTCCGTCCGCATCCACGAACGGCCCAGGGGTCATCGCTTCGGCACCCACCCTGTTTTCGATAAATTTCTTATATCCGGAGGCCGGGACAAAACAAATGTCCTGGCTTTCGGGTTTCTCGGCGGTATTAAGATTGAATTTATGTGCCAAGGCCCGCACCTCCGGCTTGGTCATGCCGCCCAGCGGAAACATCACTGACGGCAAGGTCTCTTTTTTCATGCTGTATAAAAAATAAGACTGGTCTTTTTTAGGGTCAACCGCTTTTTTTAATTCATGGCAATTACGCCCTGCGTTAAACTCTATCTTGCCGTAATGGCCCGTGGCTAAATACTCCGCGCCCAGGGCCTTGACTTTTTGATAAAGGGTGCCGAATTTCAAATGCTGGTTGCAGCGCACACAGGGATTGGGCGTGCGGCCGTTTAAATACTCGTCGGTAAAATTATCAATGATGTAGGCGTTGATGTCGTGGGCAAAATTAAACACATAGTGCGGGATGTCAAGGATGTCTGCCGCGCGCTTGGCATCAGCAATGCCGTCAATGCCGCAGCAGGAAGCCTTGCCGTCATTGTGGGTGATGTTAAAACACATGGTCACCCCGATGGTGTTATAGCCGGCTTCCTTGATCAAGCCTGCCACTACTGAGGAGTCCACACCGCCGCTCATGGCGACGTATACGGTGATGTCTTTGTTAGTCTTCATCTTCTATTGCTCTATATGTAGCCATCAGCAGGAAATCTAATTCTTCGATGGAAATGCTAAGCGGTGGCATGAGCACGATCACATTGCCTAAGGGCCTTAAAATGACCCCGTATTTACGTAAGCGCTGGCAAACTTTGGCACCTACGCGGTCCTCCAGGCGGCCTTTGAGCTCAATGCCAACCATAAAACCCCTCTGGCGCACCTCGGCGACAGAAGGGAGATTATAAAACATTTTAAGCGATTTCGCCAAGAATTTTATCTTGGGGCCAAGTTTCGCTAAAGTGCGCTCTTTTTGAAAAACTTCGAGATTGGCCAGGGCCGCCGCACAACTCAGCGGATTGCCTGTATAGGTGTGGCCATGGAAAAAAGTCTTCTGCTCTTTGTGGTCAAAAATAAAACCATCAAAGATCTTTTGCGTGGTCAAGGTCGCGGCCAAAGGCAAATACCCGCCGGTGATCCCTTTGGCCAGGCACAAAAAATCCGGGGACACACCCTCATGCTCACAGGCAAACATTTTGCCCGTGCGGCCAAAGCCTGTGGCCACTTCATCAACAATGAGAAAGACATTGTATTTGCGCGTTAAATCACGCATTTTTTTAAGCGCGCCGTCAGGCCAGACCAGCATGCCGGCCGCGCCCTGCACTAATGGCTCAACCACCAGGGCCGCGATACTATTCCCCCTGGATTTAAACAACCTTTCTAGCTCTTCTACGGCCTTCCATCCCTGACTTTTAAGGGAAATCGTTTTGAAAATTAATTTATTATAAACTTTATGGAACAGATCAATGCCGCCCACACTCACCGAGCCCAAGGTGTCCCCGTGATACGAATTGCTTAAATGAACAAGATGAGTTTTCTTCTTTAACCCGGTGTTTTGCCAATATTGATACGCCATCTTGATGGCGATCTCAACAGCAGTGGACCCATTGTCCGAATAAAATACTTTCTTCAAACCCTTGGGAGCGATCTTGACCAAGTGCTTGGCCAATTCTATCGACGGCGTATTGGATAGACCCAACAGCGTTGAATGGCTTAACTTATCAATTTGTTTCTTGAGCGCTGCATCAATATGAGGATGACGGTGGCCATGGACATTGACCCACAAGGATGAAACCCCGTCCATGTAAACATTTCCATCAATGTCCTTGAGATAAACCCCCTCGGCAGAATCAATGATCAAGGGCTCATCTTTGACCCAATCCTTCATCTGGGTAAAGGGGTGCCAGATATATTCCTTGTCCCATTGTTTTAAACGTTTAATTTGAGATCTTGGCATCGGCGTAAAATATTCTTTTGGCTTAATGGTTTTAAATAAGGAATGATGCCCAACACCTTTATGCCGGATAATTTTTCTATTTCCTCAGGGTTGGTGCGCTCGGGGAGGCTTTTATTTCCGGGCCTGGTCTGGCAAAATATAATGCCTTTGATCTTCAATCCTCGCCTTTGGGCCTCATTGATCGTCAATAAAGTATGGTTGATCGTGCCTAAACCCAGACGGCTAACGATGATCACTTGGGCTTTTAGATCAGCGATCAAATCCGCGTTATAATACCCCTTGGCTAACGGCACCATAAGCCCGCCGGCGCCTTCCACTAAAACAATATCGTAGCGTGCCTGCATTTTTTTCAGGCAATCCTGCACGCGCTCTTTATTAAATTTGATCTTCGCGCGGCGAAAGGCCAGATGTGGCGATAAAGGCTCCGGCGCGTAAAACGGGTTGATCGCCTTTAAAAATTGTGCGTCATTGCCGCCACATTGAACGGGCTTCATTATCCCGACACTGTACCCTTGGACCTTGAGTAAAATGCCCAAGACGTAGGCCGTGACTGTCTTGCCCACGCCTGTGTCCGTCGCTGTTATAAAGATGACCTTACTTTTTGGCATAAACCCTGATCACCTCAAAGGTGGCCCCAACACCCTGAAGATACGAAAATCTTTTGTGATAAATAGAAACAGCCCGGGAAATGGCCTCAGGCCCCAAAAAACCTTCCCGTGGAAGATTGTTGGCCCCGATAGTTTTAAGCCAGGCCATCAGCTCATGCATATCTTTATATTCAATTTTGACCTGCTCACGGTCCACCTGAGGACCTTTGAATCCGCTTGCGGCGAGCGCTTCGCGGACTTGGGGCAAATCAGGCAGGCGGGTGAATTGTAATGTCCCTGCCTTGGCTTCATCCAATGACTGAAATAACTCCCGGCAGGTGTGGTAACCAAAAAGTGTGCAGGCCAAAATCCCGTCGGGCGAGAGCACGCGCCTTGCCTCAGTAAATGCTTTTGTCAAATCCCCTGCCCACTGATAGGCCAAATTAGAGATCAAAATATCAAAATGCCCGTCAAAAAAAGGCAAGCATCTGCCATCTGCCAAAACCCAGGCAATGTCATCATGTTTTGAACGCGCAACTTCAAGCATCCCCGGAGAAAAATCAAGGCCGATGATCTTGGCTTTGGGGAAATGTTCCTTGAGCATGATCGTCAAGTAGCCTGTGCCGCAGCCTACATCCAAAATAGCTGATGGCTTAGGCCCGTTGAGCACCTGGACCAGAAGCTTATCCCCTATTTCCCTGTGCAGACCACAGTTGAGATCATAGCTTCTCGCCGATTCGCTAAATCCCCGTTGTACTTTAATATTTAAATTCATTATTTAATTTAACAAAAAATCTTCCAGCAGGCGGTTGTACTCTTTTGCCTCAACTAAAAAAGGCAAGTGGCCGCACCCTTCCATAAAATCAAACCTGGCGTTATGCGTGTGCCCGGCCACCCAATCCATGATCACACGCGGGCAAATATAATCCTCTGTTCCGGTGATAAATTGCAACGGACAGATCATCGAGGCAATGCGGTCGCGCAGGTCCGCCTTTTCTAGAATATCCAAAAAATGTTTTAACGCTTCCCGGCGCGGCAAGGGGCTATTTTGAAGCATGGCCTTGAGCAATTTAAACCGTTCACTTTCACGTTCTTTCATGGTAAATAAAGAACGGAAAAAAATCTCCAGTATGGAAGCATACTCCCCGTCGAATTGATGACTAAGGGTCCGTATTCTCTCGATGTCTAAACCCGCGGGATAATTAGGGCCGCGGGCGAACTTAGGGATAGAGCCCACCATGGAAAGCCGCATGATATCCTGAGGAATCATACGGTAAAGCTCCAGGGCCACCAAACCTCCCAGGGATGAGGCGACCAAAGAAAATTGGGAAATCCCAAGGCTGTTTAAAATTTGGCGGATATCATGGGCCATTTCCGTTAAGGTCACCGGCATCCAGCTGCTTTGGCCATGGCCCGGCAAATCCAAGGTCAGCACTTGAAAATCGGTCTGCAGGAAATCTTTTTGTGCCTGCCAAATATAGCCTGACGCGCCCAGGCCATGGACCATGACGATGGGCTCGCCCGCGCCGGAGATTTCATAATGCCAATCCAAACCTCTGTGTGTTTTAAAAAAAGGCACTATAGTCCCTTCATCGCGTTTAACAATTGCTCTAAATCCTCTTGGGTGTGCGTGACCGTCACTGTAAGCCGAAGCCTCGAGGTACCCATCGGCACCGTCGGCGGTCGTATGGCATGCACAAAAATGCCCTTCTGCAATAATTGCTTGGACATGGCCACCGCCTGCACAGGGTCTTTGACTAAAATGGGTATGATGGGTGTGCTGGAATTCATCGTATCAAATCCCATCATCCCAAGCCGCGCGCGCAGATGGTCCGTGTTCTCCTGCAGATTGAAACGCAATTGATCTCCCTGACGGATAATTTGTAAAGCCGTCCGTGCCGCCTGGGCCAAGGCCGGCGGCATGGCCGTCGTATAAATAAAACTGCGGCTTTTATTGATCAGAAAATCGCGCAATACCTTTGTGCCGCAAACATAGGCCCCAAAACATCCCGCGGCTTTGGACAAGGTGCCCATCTGAACATCCACCTGCCATTCAAGCCCAAGCTCCTCGACCAACCCACTGCCGTGTTTGCCCAACACACCAAAGGCATGCGCCTCATCAACCATCACTGTCGCCTCGTAGCGACGGGCCATATCAACGATCTCCTTGAGCGGCGCCCTGTCCCCATCCATGCTAAAAACAGTGTCTGTCACGATCAGTTTGCGCTGCGTGACAGGAAGATATTTTAAAATTTCTTCTAAAGCCTGCATATCCGCGTGCGGATAACGCACCAATTTAGCACGGCTTAAAATGGTCCCGTCAATGATAGATGCATGGTTTAATTTATCACTAAGCACAACACTACGACGGTCCATCAGCGCCGGGATAATGCCGGTATTGGCCATATATCCGCTGGAGTAAACCAAGGCGCTTTCGGTATTTTTAAACTGTGCCAGATCTGCTTCCAGCTTCTCATGGGGGGCCATATTGCCGCAGATCGATCTTGACGCACCGGAGCCAAAACCATGCTCCTTGACCGCTTCGATCGCTGCTGCCTTGATACGCGCGTCATTGGCCAGCCCAAGATAATCATTGGAACAAAAATTCAATACCCGTTTGCCTTCAAGAGTGATCTGTCTTCCTTGAGGGGAATCGACCGTCTTAAGAGCGCGGTATATTCCTGAACTTTCCAGGTCCTGCAGGTCTTTTTTTAAAAAGGTTGTATTCATAAATTCTATTATGGATTCCCGCTTTCGCGGGAATGACAAATTAAAACATCCCCCGCGGTTTTCTTGACGATGAGGCCGTTATCTTTGCGGATCAAAAGGGCGCCATCCTCGTCCAGATCAATGGCTTGGCCCTCGATAATACCAGCGGGATCTGTGATCCGTATCCGCTTATTGAGCGTGGCGCTACGCTTTTTCCATTCTTCCATGACCTGGGCAAAATCATGGTGTAAAAGTTTTGAATACCACTTTTCCAAGGAACGTAAAATAGCCTGGAAAACCTGCACGCGCTCAAAGGTGCGGCCCGCGGCAATCTTTAAAGAACTTGACCCTGAAGGTAATTGATGCGGCGATGCATTGACATTAAGGCCGATGCCCACGACGACGAATTTGACCTGGTCGGATTCCGCGCGCAGCTCCGTCAAAATACCCGCCAGCTTGCGATTTTCCAGGAGAATGTCATTGGGCCATTTGATCAAGGGCCGAAGATCGCTGATGCCTTCGATGGCTTCAGCCAAGGCCACGGCTGACATCAATGTCAATTGTGACAGTTGATTGAGCGGCAGGCTTGGGCGCAGGACAAAAGAAAAATATAATCCGCGGGCCTTGGGCGAGGCCCACACGCGCCCCAGACGGCCGCGGCCTTTGGATTGGGCTTCCGCGACAACCACCGTACCCTCGGGGCATTGTTCCATTCCTAACCGAAAAGCTTCGTCCATGGTGGAAGTGACAGTATCTAAGACAACGATCTTTTTACCAAGGACCTTCGTGTTAAGGCCGGATTGGATCTCATAACCCAGGAGTTTGTCGGGACAGGTCACCAGCTGGTAACCTAAATGCGGGACAGCGGCGATCTCATAGCCCTGGCTGCGCAGCTCCTGCATGTGCTTCCAGATGGCGGCCCGCGACATCTTCAGCCGCTGGCTCATTTCCTCGCCGGAAATATATCCGTCACTTTCTTTTAAGAATTGGATGATGCGTTCTTGCATTTTAATTTCAACTGCTCCAAGAAATACGTGATGTCCTCATCCGTAGTCCAGCGGCCCACGGTCACGCGCAAGGAACCTAAGGCCATTTCATCACTTAAACCCATGGCTTTGAGCACATGCGAGGGCCCTAATTGTCCCCAAGTGCAGGCCGAGCCCATGGACACGGCCACACCCGCCAAATCCAGGGCGCTGACAAGTTCCTCGCCGTTGATACCGGAAAAAGAAAAATGGGCATTATTAGGCAGGCGTTTTTCACGGTGCCCGTTAAGCACAGCTGAAGGAATATTTTTTAAAACAAAATCAATGACCCTGTCACGTAAAACTGCTTCCCTTAGGGCGTCCCCTGACATTTGCGCTTTACAAAGTTTAATGGCCTCACCTGAGCCGACAATCCCCGCAACATTATGCGTGCCTGCACGGCGGCCCCGTTCCTGGTCCCCGCCTAAAATAAACGCGGGACACTCAACGCCTTGACGGATATATAAAGCACCCACCCCCTGAGGCCCATAAAATTTATGCGCCGAAAGGGAAAGAAAATCACAACAAATATCTTTCACATTCACCGGTATATGCCCGATGGTCTGGGTGGCATCCACCAAAAAATAAACGCCGCGCTCACGGCATAAACGCCCCACTTCATTGACAGGCTGTAAAGTGCCTATCTCATTATTGGCATGTTGAAGACAGACAAGGATAGTGTCCGGCCGCAATGCGGATCTCATATCTTCATGCGCAACAATGCCATCAGCCTTGGGCTTGACATAGCTGACTTGAAAACCATCCTGCTCCAGCCGATGCAAGGGCCCTAACACTGAATGATGTTCGATGGCAGAGGCAATAATATGCTTTCCCTTGCCTTTTAAGGCACGGGCAGCAGAAAAAATAGCGTGATTATTGCCTTCACTGGCGCCGCTGGTGAAAATAATTTCCGTGGGGACGGCGCCTATGAGAGCCGCTAATGTTTCACGGGCATCCTCAATGGCTTTACGGGCCTGGCGGCCCTGCTTGTGCGGACTTGACGCGTTGCCGCTTTGCTCGAAGAAAAAGGGCCGCATGGCCTCGAGCACACGAGGGTCGCAGGCTGTGCTTGCGGCATGGTCTAAATAAATGGGGCGCATAAGGAAACTATAATAGCCAACGCGGGAAGGATTGTCAACTACGATGGGAACGGGGGTTTACAATGAAAGAGTACCAAAAAATAATGGTGCCAAGGGAGGGAATCGAACCCTCACAGCCGTGAAGCTACTGGTTTTTGAGACCAGCGCGTATACCAGTTCCGCCACCTTGGCAAAAATATAAGTGGAGCCAAGGAGGATTGAACTCCTGACCTCCTGCATGCCATGCAGGCGCTCTCCCAAACTGAGCTATGGCCCCTAAAGGAGAGGTCAATATATCACCCTAATCTCATTTTGTCAAACTTGCCAAAGGCGCGATTAGATGTTAGACTTCCATTATGCACAAGATGATAATTACTTTCGCGATCTTGCTCTTGTCCGCAAACACATTCGTTTTTGCCGAACAGTCCGAACAGGTGATCACGCTCAAAGACGGCTCGCAGATCAAAGGCGTACTTGCCGGTATTGATAACGGCGTTTACACCGTTAAAACGCCGATCATCGGCGATGTGCATGTGGCTGCCAACGATGTGGCCAGTATCACCAACAGCAGTGCCGCTACTGCCCTGCCGCCGGCCAATAATACAAATTACCCTCCTGCTTCGGAACCTGGACCCAGCATGGACCAACAGGTCGCGGCCAGCCAAAAACAATTGATGTCCAATCCTCAAAGCATGGCAACACTGCAGGAGATGATGCAAGATCCGGAGATCATGCAGGCACTTCAGGACCCCGCCTTGGTACAGGCAGTCACTTCCCACGATTATCAGGCGGTGCAGAGTAATCCCAAGATCCAAGCGTTGATGAGCAACCCCAAAATGCAGGCATTAATGCAGAAACTCGCCGCCCAACAGCAGCAAAACACCTCTTCACAGTAATATTAATAGGGGACTGGAACCTGCCATTGACAAAAAATGGCAATGCGGTATACTTAAATTATAAGCATATCTAATTACATTGTTTCTGATCCCAATATCTGTCACGGTAAGCCGTGCTTTAAGGCCACCCGGATCATGGTTTATCTGGTCCTTGAAATGCTTGCCGATGGGGAATCTTCCCGGGATATTATTAAAAATGCCTACCCCCGGCTGACTTTGAAACATATCGAAGCGGCCTTGCATTATGCCGCCTCGATGGCTAAAGCAGGACATATGGTTGAAGCCCATGCAGTTTCTCGCTGATGAAAATTTCCGCCTGGATGTCGTCCATTTTTTACAAAAACAAGGCCATGACGTTAAATTATCCCAACGTGGTTCCGATGACAAAGACTTTTCCATCACTTTACAATTTCCTCCCAAGAATTTTTCTGGCATCCTGATATTTCGTATCCATCCACCCCGATTTGAAAAATATGTCCTGTCCATTAAAAACTTCCTTGATTCCCGCCGAAGCACACAGATAAAAGGCAAAACATTCTTAATTGAAGAATATTCATTTATTGAAATCATTTAAAAAATAATAGGTCCCCTATTATTTTACCTTCTTTTCCAATTCCTCCACCCGCGCTTTGAGGTCCTTGTTTTCTTTCGTCAGCTCCTGCACGGCCTCAACCAGCAGCGGGGTCACGCGGCCGTAATCCACTGACCACATTTCTTTCTTGTCCCGCGGCACGGACACGGCCTGCGGGAAAACCTCATTGAGTTCCTGGGCGACGAAACCGATGGCGTGGCCGCCGCCATTTTTCCAATCGAATTCCCTGGCTTTGATCCGGGCAACCATGTCAAGGCCCCGCGTAAAATCTTTAATGTTGGTCTTGAGACGGGCGTCTGAAGAAGTGTTATAGGTCGTGGTCGTATTGCTGACCGTGATCGAGCCGACCGCGACACCCTGCCTGTACAAACGGATCGCGTTTTCCGTGGAAGCGCCGCTGCGCAAATCGTTGAGATCAATGAGGGCGGGTGGAGAAGACGTCGTGTCCTCCGCGATGTTCAGTGCGGCCGTCGGCGATACTGTCCCGATGCCCACGTTACCCGCGCTTGTGATCCTCATCTTCTCTGTTCCCTGGGTCATGCTATTTCTGGTCCCCCCTGTATAAAAGACAATCGGAGTAGTTGAGGCGGTGGTGATCTGCGCTTCACTGCTTTGACTTAGAAAACCAATATTTTCTCCCCAGAACCCTGAGGCATTACTCGCGTCATTCAGGGCTACTATACCATTTGAACCCAAAGCAACCTGAAATGCTGCCACCGGTGCCCAGGTGCCGATGCCCACATTGCCGTTGGTCACGGTGAAGCCGCCTTGCGGGGTGGTGGTGCCAATGCCCACGTTGCCAGCGCTGGTGACCCTCATCCTTTCGGTCGGAACATCAGCCGCGCCTGTTGTATCACGGGTTGCAATAAAAAAATCACCTTTGGCATTACCCGCAGTAGTGGTCAGGGTCCCGCCAATGATCATGGGCATGACATGTGTCGGGCCTTGCCCATATCCAAAACCTATTTGAGCAAGATCGCCGGAATGCCCGGAAACCCCGACCTTAAGCCCCAAGTTGTATCCCAAAATGCTCTGACGACCGACATAGGTTTCAAGCGCCGCGCCGGGGCCGGTCGGGTCTACTGTTCCTATACCGACGTTACCCATGACATCTAATGTTGCTACCGTCGTCCAAGTGCCGATGCCTACGTTGCCGTTGGTCACGATGAAGCCGGCCTGCGGGGTCGTGGTGCCGACACCCACGTTGCCGGAAGTATCAATGGCTATATACGGAGCATCCGTCATCAAATTTGCATCCGTGCTCCCGATCCTGATTTTATTACTGCTATCGACACCGATGACCCCTTTGAACCCGGTATTCGCGGCATTGGGAGCGATGATAGGACGATTATTGGGAATAACTATTTCGTTCCCATTGAACGTGGACGTTCCATTCCCTGATATGTCCACTCCCAGGGCAACGGCGCCTGTCCCGACTTGGAGCAAGGTGTAATTGGGCGCTTGATAGCCCCACCAATGTTCCTTGATCGTCTCAGCTCCCGCGCCAAATAGTATGCCGACATTGGACGGGACGGTGGTTAGGCCATTGACTTGCAGCGCGCTAGTCGGGCTCCATGTCCCTATACCCACGTTACCGTTGGTCACGACAAAGCCGCCTTGCGGGGTCGTGGTGCCGATGCCCACGTTGCCGGCAGGATCGATCCTCATATGCTCAACCCGGCCTGTTGTCCCGATCGGGGTGGTTTCAAAACTGATGTCCGATCCGCTCGCTGTGCCGGTATAATTCTCATCAGCCCTCATGGTTACGCTTGATGACACAGAGTCAAAAGCATTGTTAGACGCGTATCCAATGCCGCCGATAACTCCTAATCTATCGCCGCTAAGCGTCTGAGTAGGAGAAGATTGAGTGCCCTCAGTACTCTGAAGACGAATTGACGTACTGCCGCCATAACGGGTGAGTTGTATGGTAGAGCCTAGCACATCTAGCGCCTGAGCCGGCGCCCAGGTGCCGATGCCTACGTTGCCGTTGGTCACCACAAAAGCACCTTGCGGGGTGCTGGTGCCGATGCCGACATTGTTGGTGCCCGGCGTGTAGACGTTAAATCCGCTCCAGTTCCACCCGCCCCCCGCTAAATTAGGCTGCCAGGTGGCGTTGCCGTTATTGTCCGATGTCAGCACATAGCCGTTGCCCGGCGAGTCGGTCATTGTAAAGTCAGTCGTCCGTGTGGTGCCGTTGACGTCGAGCTTTGTGCCGGGAACTGTTGAGCCGATGCCCACGTTGCCGGTGCTGTCCACAATCAGGGCATTGTCATTCCAGCCTGATCCGCTGTTGGTGGAAACTCCCACGCGCGTGGCGCCGTTTGACGCGTTGACCAATTGCGCGTGGACCGTGGCTGTGCCTCCCACGGAAGTGAGCAGTTCGAAGTTGATGGACGCGCGTGTGTTGGCACTGCCATCGGTATTTGTTAACCTTAAAATTTGGCCTGTGGCCACCGTGGTGGCGCTGTTGGCAATGGTGAAATGACTGCCAGTGGCACCGGGCGATTTGACATCCAGCGTAAAGCCAGGCGCCCAGGTGCCGATGCCCACGTTGCCGTTGGTCACCACAAAACCGCCCTGCGGGGTGGTGGTGCCGATACCCACGTTGCCGGTAGATTGCAATCTCATCATTTCATTCCAGGTGGTCCCTGTATAAGCGCCAAAGGCAATGCTCCTGGAACCGGCCGTCCCGGTAATTGGCCCGTAATCAATCATACCGACGTTAGCTTCAGAGGCTGTAGTGCCATTGAATTCCGACGCAAAGATCAGCCTGTTCTTCCCGGATCCTTGATAACCTATGCCTGCCGCGGTGACTGAAGGTGAAACAATAGAAAAGTTATCTATGGGACTCCACGTCCCAATACCCACAGCGCCGTTGGTCACCACAAACCCGGCCTGCGGGGTCGTGGTGCCGATGCCCACGTTGCCGGTTCCATCAATGACCATTCGATTTGTATTATTTGTTTGGAATTCAATTGGATAAGCTCCAGCATTGTATATATTTAACGAATTCGCGCCGCCATATGACGTGTTAGTCGAACTATTAATAAATATTTGTCCCTCTGTAACGGATGTATCATTTCCCAATGCAAGATTAATGTCTGCGGAAGAACCTGCGGACAAATTACGAAACCGCATTTGATAATCACCATTGTTACTTCCCACCACGTTCAGCAAACCTACCGGCGATGTCGTGCCGATACCCACGTTTCCGCCGCTGGTGATCCTCATTCTTTCTGATGTCAGGCCATTGGTTGTAAACACGATAGGTTCATTGGAAATCTGCTCGGCAATCAATAATTCCGCGTTCCCATCCCCTACACCAGCCTGGCCGGAACTGTGTGTAATCAGCGCGGCACTTGTGATATTATCCGTGAAACGTATGCCTGCCTCTCTGGTCGAAGCAGCCGTGCTTACGATATTTAACCCCGGCTCACCATTGTTACTGTCAACAACTTCGAGTTTGTCGGCAAAAGTCGCGCCGGGAAGTGTGGTGCCGATGCCCACATTGCCGTTTGTATCTATGGTCATTCGCATAGAATTAGCACCCAGATCATAAATAAACCACTTATTAGCAACTCCGAAACCGGTTTCCGCGCTATTACCGACACCGGTATACCACGAGCGGCCAGTTCCTATAAATTTCATGTCATCATAGGCTGTTGTGTTGCTATTATATATGTCCATGACCGCATCTGTAGTTGAAGTCGCCACTGAAAGAATATGCGCCGGAATTGTAGTCCCGATGCCGATATTGGTACCTGTGTCAAATATGGTGCCGTTGCCAATGGTGGTGGCACCGGTGGCTTTGGGCACATACCCCGTCGTCAATCCGCTGATCGAACCGCTGATGCCAGTCAAATGCGAGCCGTCACCGTAATAGGACCCGCTGACCCGCGCCGAACCCGTGATGTCAAGGGTCTGGCCGGGCACCGTGGAGCCGATGCCGACGTTGTCAGCAGTACTGATATAAACAGGATACGCACTATTGTGCGAATCATAAATGGAAAAATCACCGGTAACGACAGAAGGAGACTGGATATCAAAATATGTTGTTCCCCCTCTTTGGAAATAAATATTATTGCCGCTATCAACGGACTCAAGGCGTAAACTGGTGGCACCGGTGGTCGGCTGTTTCACATGCAGGTTGCTGCCTGGTATGGTGGTGCCGATACCGACGTTGCCTGAAGTATTTAGATACAGCTGCGTACTTCCCCCGGCTCTTATATCCATATTGTTATATGCTGAACCGGTATAACCAACTAATTTTGCCACCGTTGCTGAACTGTCGCTGATGATCATACCAGCACCATTTGACCCAACAACGTGAAATTTATCAAAAGGACTTATCGTGCCGATGCCCACGTTGCCGGTTTTGTTTATGCTCATGGCAGCGGCAGGCACACCGCTGTTGTATGTCTGGAATTGATAGCCAGTGCTTTCCTTGGTCCCGGGAACATAGACCAAATCAATAGCATCCCCGGTGACAATGCCGCCGGTAAAATACTCATCAACATAATTCTCTCCGGGCCTGTCAAGCCGGAACTCACTGACCACATGGAGGTTTTGCTGTGGAGTGATGGTGCCGATGCCGACGTTGCCGCCGCCAAGAATCACCATGGCAGTGGTGTTATTATTGTTCACTTCCAAATTCAACCCAGCCCCGCTTCCTGCCCGGATAGCGGATACCGTTGATGTTTCGCCTATCATCTGCACCGTGGCTTGGCCGTTGCTATTCCCAGCCGTGATATTCCCTCTGACTTCCAGGGGAGTAGTCGGCGCCCAGGTGCCAATGCCCACATTACCGTTGGTGACAGCGAGACCGCCTTGCGGGGTGGTGGTGCCCACGCCCACGTTGCCATTCAAATCAAGAGACATCCTAATGCCTGACGCGGTTGACGGCAAAGCCGAAACGCTGGTGCCGACCGCAAAATCCAAGTTCCCATACGGACCCATAGCATTTCCAATTTGCCATCGACGACTA
>JABDCU010000017.1 GCA_013287965.1 Candidatus Omnitrophota bacterium
GCTTAGGCGATCCCTGCTTTGACAAGCTCAATGCCCGTCTTGCCCAGGCCTTGATGTCCATAGCTACAGTCAAGGGTGTTGAATTCGGAGAAGGGTTTGGCGCCAGCCAGTTAACAGGTTCTGAGAATAATGACCGTTTTGTCCTCAAAGGCCTAAGAGTGGGGACAGCTACCAATCATTCCGGCGGCATCATGGGCGGCATATCCACCGGCGAAGATATCCACCGTATGCGCACTGTTGAATTGGAGCGTTATGCTTTTTTGCACCGCCAAGACCTGGATGGCCTCCACCGTGTCTTTGATCAATAAATTAAGGTCTAACGGCGCCTCCTGAAGGGTCGTGGTCTTCGCGTCGAAACGCGCCAGGGTCAAAAGATTTTCCACAATACCTGCCAGGTGATTGACTTCTTCAAGACTGCTGTGCAAGGTTGTTTCATATTCCTGGGTCGAACGGATCCTTTTTAACGTGACTTCCAACTCCCCTTTTAAAACGGACAAAGGGGTCTTGAGTTCATGGGAAATGTCCTCCATGAACTGCCGCTGGGAAGTGAACGCTTCGTCGAGACGGGCGATCATTTGATTGAATGTTTGGGCCAAAGCATCTATTTCATCTTTGGTACCCGGGATCGTCAGGCGCAGTTTCAAATTCTCTGCCGTGATCTGATGGATCGTTTCGATCATCTGGTCAACAGGCCTTAGCGTTAGCTGGACCAGAAAAATACCGCTTAATCCCGTCAGAATGACTGTCAATGGCAGTAAAAACAATAAAGAAAAACCTAAATTGCGAAGCACCGCATTGAGCTGGGACAAAGGGCTGGCCACCTGTACCACGTAGGAGAGCCGTTTGTTTTCCATGACCGGAGTGGTGAATATCCGAAACGAAGAAGGTGTTTCATTGACAACAAGATAGGCCATTTCAAAATGGTCAGCACCTTTTTTAACATCATAAAAGATCCGCGGATTAAGGTGTTCCGTGGGGATGTTACGGGTTGAGGCGATGGGGTTGCCGTGCGCGTCAAAAATACGGACAACAATATTGATCAGGTCAGGATCATTGATCTTTTCTCCGACCCAACGCCGCGCGATCCTGATAAAATTGATATTATCTTCTTTGGTAAAATGGGACTTGGTAACACCTTCGGCGATCTCTATGCGCTCAGCCTCCCAATATGTTTCGATGGATTCCTCAATGCCTTTGGCGCGGGAGCGTAAAACATCGTCGGTGTCATCAGCGATCTTCAAAGAAAGGTTATGGTAAAGCACCATCCCGAAAATAAACAGGGCCAAGGACAGGATGAGCATGTGCCACAGGACGATCTTAAAACGGATGGACGCAAGAAGCATGGTTACTTTTTAAGGAGATACCCTTTACCGCGCACGGTGTGGATCATCTTTTCCGTCGTGCCGCTGTCGATCTTATTGCGCAGGTAATTGATATAAACATCGATGACATTGGTGAAGGTGTCGAAATTAATGTCCCAGACGTGTTCGGAGATCATGGTGCGCGTGACGATGTTGCCGGCATTGCGCATCAAATATTCCAATAACGCGTATTCCTTGACGGTCAGGTCGATCTCACGGTTTCCCCGCGTGACTTTATGGGTCAGCAGGTCCAGGACCAGGTCCTCCACCTTCAACTGGGTCTGTACGCGGCTGTCTTTTTTACGTAATACCACACGAACCCGTGCGAGCAATTCTTCAAAGGCAAAAGGCTTAGGCAAATAATCATCCGCGCCGGAATCGAGGCCCTTGACCTTGTCCTTGACCGTGTCCTTGGCTGTCAGCATGATGATGGGCACCTGATTGCCTTCTTTGCGCAAGGTGCGGCAAAGGGTCAATCCGTCGATCTTGGGCAGCATCAGGTCCAAAATGATGGCATCATATTCATTGGAACTTAACATGAAATGGCCCTCTTCACCATCAACGGCCACGTCAACGGCGTAGCCTTCTTCTTTAAGGCCGCGCTTGACGAATTGGGCTATTTTGGCTTCATCTTCAATGACAAGTATACGCATAAATTTAGGCGCTTAAGCGCCGTCTACCATTTTAATAAGCTGTTGGATGAGTTTTTCTATTCCCTCGCTGATCTCGCTGATACGGGCGTCGAGCATATAACAAGGGGTTGTGACAATTTTATTTTTTTGGTCAACAACAATCCCGCGGGCATCGGTGTTGACGGTCTTTGTCCCTGACTTTTGGAACATCGCGTTTATTTTTTCATCTTTACCGAAGGTCACGCTCACTTGTTTTAGGACATGCGCAATGATCACCGGGGAAATGCACAACGCCCCTATTGGTTTACCCGCCTTGTGCATGGCACGCACCGCAGACTCCACCTCAGCCAAGACAGCCATTCTATCACCATCAAGGGCAAAGGTGCAAAGATTATATGCCACCCCATTGCCGCCAGGCATGACCAGGATATCAAAATCTTCCTGATGAAAATCAGATAATGGCTTGATCTTGCTTCGCGCGATACGGGCCGCTTCAAGAAGCACATTGCGTTTTTCAGACATTTCTGCGTTTGTCAGAAAATTAAGCACACGGGCCTGCGGCACGTCAGGGGCAAAGCACTGGTATTGATGGCCGGCACGGTCAATGCTCAAAAGCGTTAAGACGGATTCATGGATCTCCGCACCGTCTTTATTGCCGCAGCCGGCGAGGATCACGGCAAAACGTAAAACTTTTTGGCTCATCTTACTCCCTCCAGAAATATAAAGCAGCGGTCAGGGCGATACCGATGGTTACCGCCAAAAAGGTGCTGGAAATAAAATAAGGATAAACCATCAGCACAATGCCTATCACCATCGGGCGCATGCTCTTTTCCCTTTTACCATGGATGAAAGCATACCAGCCGATAATACTAAAAATGATGCCGCTGATGATATTCAGCCAGCTGAAACCGCCGCCACTGCTGACGGGATTGGAAATGCCGTAGGTTTTTAAGACCTCGTTTAAAGTTTGGGCGTCAGGCACTGATCTTACTCCAGGATAATAACAGGTTGGTCTTTTTTATCCAGCCAACGCAAAATCTTGCGCAGATACCTTTGATTGAGCGCCACACAGCCGGCCGTTGGACTATTATACCTGCGCCAGACGTGTATGAAAATAGCACTTCCGGCACCTGATATTACCGGATGCATATTATACCCGATGACGATCCCATATTGATAAAGATTGTCAGGGCGTTTCATTTTCTCAAAAGAACGGGCAAGAGGTGTACCACTGACCCATTGATTATATTGCAAGGATTGGGAATCATCCACCCAAAAATCAAGATCCGTGGCCTGGCGGTAAAGAAGACCGGTATCGATCGAGGGGACATAACCAAAGGCAGGGCCCAGGGAATATATCCCCGACGGTGTCTTGCCATCCCCTTCTTTCTTCTCACCTGTTGGGGCCAAGCCGTTCCTGCCGATGACAGCACTGACAAATAATAAGCGATGCCATCTACTACCCTGCTTTTGCCACGCGCTTAACTGCGCTTGATGAACATTTTTCTTTGCAAGATGGACAATAATGGCTTGAGATGAATCAAGGCCTTGGAGGGATTTAGGAGTGACGGTCGAACAGCCGGATACGGCAAGTAAATTAAAATAGAGAACAAAATAGTGTATGCGTTTACGAGGACATTGTGTTTTCTGAGCAGGCAGTAGAGGGCTGATTTGGCACGGTCCCCGCCGCAGGCGGGGCAAATCAGCCCGGTGACTAGCGAAGCCGAGTCGCTGGACGAGGCGAGCGTGCCTGCGAAGGAAATACAATGTCCTCATAAATGCTATACCTGTTCTCGATGGGACATCCAGTTTTTGCCGCCCAAGATGCGGGCGACAAGCATACAGCATATGTTGTCACCAGTGGCGTTTACCATTGTCGCCGGAGGATCAACCAAGGCACCTATCATGGAGATGATCGGCAAGGCCTGTACAGGAAAGCCGTAAAGGGTCACGATCATGAGCTCCCCCAAAAATCCTCCTCCGGGAATTCCGCTCATCACTGTGCCGCTTAACAAGGCAATGCCGATGGCCATGAAGATGGTCGTGGGGCCGGTGAACGGCATATGAAACAACCCAAAAAGTATGGCGATCTTTAAAATGGCTGATAAACAGGAACCTTCCAGATGAAGGGTGGCCCCTCCTATCGGAATGATGACCTCACGGAGTTCTTCAGGGATTCCAATACGTTTGGCTGCCTCCATATTGGCGGGAATGGAAGCAATACTGCTTCCCGTCCCCCATGAGATCAAGGCCACCGGAACAATATTCTTCCAAAAAACTTTAATTCCACTTAATCCCCCAGCCATATAGGCATACACCGTAAACACAAAAAAGAAATAAAAGAATGCCACCGGGTAATACAATTCCACCGCGCGCACATAGGTGCCCAGCAATTGAGGCCCAAAAACACCCACCAAGTATGCAAAATAAGCACCTAAACCGATCGGCGCATAAAACATGATATACGAGATCATCTTTTCCATCACCTTATTACCCGCAACCAAAAAATCCACAAAGGCACGGGCTTTGGGACCGGCACTTGAGGCCACCATACCCAATAAAAGCGAGAAAATGATCATGGCAAGCATGTTCTTTTTAGAAAAAAGGTCCGCAAAATCAGAAACAGTAAAAGCCTTGATAATGGTGTCACCGATATTTTGCGGTTGGACATCGACATGGGCCGGTAAAGCAAGGACGACACCTTGGGCAGGAGGATAAACACCAACGGCTGCGATCATCAAGAAACAGGCAATGATCCCTGTGACGATAAAGACAACCAGCATCCATATCAATATCCGGCTCAAACGTTTTAAGTCCGTCATGGTGGCAACGGTGGAAGATAAAGAAAAGAATACCAACGGGACAACTATGGTAAATAATAAATTAAGGAATATATCGCCGAAAGGTTTAAAGATGACTGCTTTTTCTTTGAAGATCAATCCCAGGACGCAGCCGACGGAAATACCACCCAGGAGAACCAAGGGTGAAGCGTAATTCTTAAGGAAGGAAGATTTGGTCATAGCCATCCGCAAAAGGCCAATGTGCAAATACTCTTGGCATCCATAAGTTTTCCCTGGGCCATAAGTCGGCGCACCTTGGGCTTAGTCATCGGCATGATCTCAATGACTTCATATTCTTCCGGCTGAGCAAGGGTCAGGGTCAGCTGCTCGGCCTTAAAAATATGGATGACTTCTGTCGAATAACCAGGCACCGGATAAATGGCCCCTAATTTAGTCAGTTTTTTGGTCAAAAGGCCGGTTTCTTCCAATAATTCACGACGGGCACAGGCCGTGATGGGTTCATGGGGATCAAGCGTGCCTGCAGGCAATTCATAAATATATTTGTTGAGCGCCGGACGGAATTGGCGCATCATGACAACGGTGTTTTTGTTCAAGAATGGGGCGATGATAACGGCACCCGGATGATTGATGAATGTAATGCGGACAGTGCGGCCGTTGGGCAGTTTAACTGCATGATTGCGCCTGACTTCAAGTTTGCGGCGTGCCATTATTTTATGCCACCGGAATTGTTTGGGCCATGCTGGGACGTTTGGAGATCTCTTCAAACCATTGGGACAAGCTTCCCTGCACCTTCAAATGAGGCAGGCGGAAATGGACGTAACCAATGGCCGAGGCAACGGCGATAGGTGCCAAATTAAAGCTTTTAAGTTTGGGCAAATTCTTCTCGATGTACCCATAGGCAGAAAGGACATTTTTCTCCTGCGCGGCGCAGAAATCTTTATGAAAATCTTGAGGGTGGCGGACTTTTTCCATATAAAGATTAATGGCCGCGGTCATCAGATCATCAGCAAAAGCTTCCCACTTTAAAACCTCGATACGCTGGACCGCCTCACGCGGGACCATCACAACTTTATCACTCAAGCTGTCCAGATACTGGCAGATCACCGGACTGTCAAAAATCGTTGCGCCATTGTCCAAAACCAGCGTCGGCACCTTGCCCAAAGGGTTGGCATCTAAAAGCCGTTGGGATTTCTTTTGCAGGTCTTCATCAAGCAAGTCCAATGGGATATTTTTTTCCAAAGCAATGACCCTGACCTTACGGGCATAGGGAGAACGTTTAGTATAAAGTAATTTCATGACCGGTCCTTTCCTTGAAGACGCCGTTATTTTACACCGCTTGGAAGGAAGATTCAACTTAAGAGAAGTTCTTCTTTGCGCAGGCCTAGGAGCAGGGGCAAATTTGTAACGGGGATAATGCTTTCCACTTCAAAATTGACGCCGTCAAAACCGTTTTTCCTGATGCGCGCGATCATCGCAGGATCGAATTGTACCTGTACCCCCGCACCCTCTTTGCGCACGTTCATCCGCATCCGGGCGCGGTTAAAGTCGATACCGCCGTGAACATTCGCCGTCATCGCATCGTTTGGTTTTGCCAATACTTCCAAAATGCTTCGTATATCTACGTATAAAGCCTCCATTTCTTCGGGCGTAGCGGTCCCCTCCAATGTAAACAGCCAATCTTGGGCATTTAAGCCAAAGTCTTTCCAGGAAGGAAAAATAACTTTAAGACGGCCCCCATAACTAGACCTCAGAACATTATAAACAAAATATCTTGCGAGCATGCCAACTCTGATCTGGTACTCACTCCCTGAAAGGAAAGACGGAAAAAGGACCCCATTCTTATATTGGACATTAGGACGACTTGTGTGTACTTTTTTCAATCCTGCTCTAATATCTAAAATTACCGCTTTAGACAGGGGCTTTGCTAACTCACGCCTTTGGATAGGCACCAGATTATTGATCATTGCTTGACTTTTGAGGGAATTCTTAACGCGACGGATACCACCCATGAAACGGTCAACCTTTGTTTTTCCACTCCAAATACTATATGTTCCCATGCCTGATAAAGCCAGCGTCAAAGTCCAACCGGATACATTATAGCCATATTTTTGGGCCACAAAAAATGCCACGCCGGCTGCTTCATACAAAAGCGGCCCCCATAACCACATTCTCTTCATGCCGATTTCATGGATCCTCTCATCTTCTTCAGTCGGCATCATCAGGACCTTTAACACATCCTTGAATAAATTGTTTATTTCATCATATTGCGCCTGCTTTCCAAGCACAAACAGCCAATCTACACCAGTTGCCTTAGTATCGTTCTTATTAAAATCCTGCCAAGAATCAAGGTTACTGTATTTTAGGACTAATGCCTGAAAAACATGCATCTGAACAATACGGCTAATCTCATTTTTCTGCGTATCTCCTTTATAAGACGGCAGCATAACCCCAAATTGATACCCGCGCCCTGGTCCTGTCATAATTTGTACCTGGCGCAGCATATCTTCGAGCACCAGCCGCCCTTGCGGTGTCCTTAATTTCTCCATTAGCGACTCACCGGTCATCGCACGGTCTTTTTTTAGCAAATATAAGGAAGAATCCGGACCCTCGACGATATAATACACATTTGACCAAAGCTGACGATGATAGATTTTAACATCCTGGGTCAACACAGGAAGAAACTGACGGCGAAGGTCATAAAACATTTTGATCTTGTTGTTACTGGAACTTGTAGGGCTGGCGTTTTTATTGATCTGTCCAATGAAAACAAACCCTGAGCCAGCGTTGATCGCATTAATGATCGCCCCTTTTTGATCATCTGCATCTTCATCATACCTATCATCGATATAATAGCCCGCCGATAACTCATCAATCAATCTTATGTCCCACTCGTCCGCTTTGAACCCCTGGATATCTACCGCCAGGCTGTTACCCTTTGCCTTTAGGCTGGTCATTGCCTTGCTAGCCGGCTTTAACACCCCCCGGCTGTTTTTTACAACAGCGGGATTACTAAGATGCTTCATAATAACTTTAATCCGACCAATCTCTTCACTAACACGGTCCTTCGCTTCGTCAACATCGTCAAATTGGTGATTTTTTAACATATTTATTATTGTATCAGGAGTACGGCCCCTAAAATCTCCTTTTGTTTTTTCCTGGACATAAAATTCCGGGATATCCGACGCTTTTCCGATCTTATGTGTCACAACAGAGCCATGCCTTGTCCTTTTTTCTTGAGGATCATATTCGCTCCAACCCCAAACACCATCACCAAAATCTTTCATCGCTGGAAAGGCCTCCGTAAAAGACTTTTTCAATATCTTAGACGCTAATTTTTCTATCACCTCAGACTCAATAGCCACAGATCGATGAAGCTGCCACTCGCTGATCATCGCGAAGCTGGGTTTTGGACCTGGGCCCTCTTTAGATAATTGATCTTTTCTGCCCATCAACTGTAAAATCCAATTGGACAAAACGGAAGCCGGCCGTACTTTGCTGATAAAATCCCGAAATTCCTCCATTTTTATTAAAAAAGCCTGACCTTTATCAGAATAAAGAGCATAGGTTGAACCATTTATCCTGGAACCTCCAAAATTATCAATAATATCAAGTTTGACAGGATCAGAATTGACCGGATAGGAAAAAGCTCCTGAAAAATTACCCCCCAAAAAACCCTTTATGTTTATATAAGGTATGGAATGGAGGCCCTCATTGGATAAATACAAAAACTGCACTTGATGGTCTGTCCTGCTCTCAAGAATGAAGAAATTGTTATACCGCCATGCTTGGTCTACCGTCCTCATACCAAACTGGTATCCTGTGCCATCTACGTAAATCGACTTTGTTTTAGTAAAGCCTAAAACGTGCACTTTATTATCTACAATCACTCTTTGCACAACATTCAAATCTATAGGTTCAATATTCATCGCGAGATCGGCCAGAGCTTGTGCCTTCTGTAATAAAGCCCGGATCTGCTGGACATCTTTATCAGAAAAAACCCTTTCCTTGGATTTACCTGTTCTTAACGATTTACTTGTCTCTAATAGATCTCTTAATATATTGACCATCTGTTTAACGCGCTCTGTCTGCTTAGGTTCCAAATGCTGGAGCCTGGCAACTGTTCTCGCGTACTCATTGAGCGTGTTTCGAAGCATTTCTATGACCTTTTCCTTGATCTCCAATATCCTGACATCTCCTATATAATTAAAACCGGTGGCGATCACGCTAAAAGGTATTTCCACAAGATGCCAGCCCTGAAACACAGCCGGGGGCACTCGCCTGGGACTCCTCTTATATGCCCTTTTTAGAGCGTTCACTAAAGGGGTCTTCAATTGCCCATCATACTCAAAAACTTCCTCTATCGAGGAGTCCAATGTGATTTGGGTCGTCATCGCGGGATTGGGGACGGCATTGCCTAATGAAATATCAGTCCTGACAAGAAAGTCGCGATCTAAAAATCGGGTGCCACGCGGAACCGTATACACTATTTGAGCATGGTCTATGTTCTGCCAAACTGCTGCTCCACCGGAGAAATACTTCCTTGGCATGGGTTGTTGGGTGGCGGGGTTAATGTCTTCCTTTATAAAGTTGAACACTCCCTTTTTATACGCTTTTAAATATTGTTCAAAAATTTTGTCTTTTTCTGACGGGTCTTGGGCGTTGATGCCCACCTTGACCTTGCTTTGATTGCCGTAGACTTGGGTCAGGAGTGCGTCTTTAAGTGCCATCTTGTACCAGCTGGCTAAGATCATTGAGTAGAACATTTGTCTTAGGGGGGCGAAGTTTTTGCCGGTGTTGACTTCTTGTTCGATGGAAGGAAGGATGAGTTGTTTGATTATTTGGCTGGCAATGGAATGAGATTTATTTTGTTGAGATTCTTCGCTGCGCTCAGAATGACGGGAAAGCGATAGATAATCTTCTTCAAGCATTACCTTTAAATGTGCACCTACGATGTAGGCGACGTTGCCTCTTTCGAAGACATCGGCTTTATCTGCGACGATCCAGACTTTGTTGAAAGTATTGACTGGTATTTTGGTTGTTCCATACATTTGTTGGGCCTTGGTGTAGACCTTGTCCCAGAAGGTCTTGCCTAAATTCTTTTCAGGATAGATCAAAGAAGCGGTCAATTGCTTAAGAATATAATCTTGCGCCAGCATGTCCTGGCCCATTTGGGTTTGGCCTAGATTGTTCGCGATCATGCGGTCTTTTTCATAAGGAGACAGGTTGACCCACAGATCTTTTTCAGGGATGGTTAGGCTGGCGAGGAAGTATTTGATGAGTTTGGAGGATTCTTGTTTTAGCTGCTCTTGATTCTGGATTCCCGCTTTCGCGGGAATGACAGTAGAATTGCCTGTATCTATGATGAAGTCGAATTTGAATGGATTTTCGGGGTGGACCTTGATGCCCTTCATCAAAACAGGCTCAAAAGCAGGGCTTAAGCTGACCATGGTTCCAGGCGAAGGCAAGCCTAAAGAAGCATCAGCTCTGGGAATAGGCGTAATTAGCGTGGATACAAAGCTAATGATAAGCCAAATGGACAGAAAACGGCGCAGAAGCATGGGATCCTTGTTTAATGTTTATAAGTATAAAAAAGGATAACATATATATAATAAAAAGCAAATTTAGGGAGACGCTTCGATAGCATGTAAACTATTATTAATAAATGACTTATGGATTATATGAAATTATTTTTTATCGAGACAGGTAATTATTTCTGAAGTTCTACAACTACCCATGAGGCGTTGTCCAGGGGAAAATTGCCCAGGGTTGTCCTGGCGCTGGTGAGGATCTTTTGGGGCAACCCAAGCAGTTTCAAAGGCACGGTAATGGTGACATCATTGGGGGTCCTTTTGACCTGTACCACCTCCTGGTCCAGGCGCTTGTTTTGGTCATAAACACTATAACTTAAAACCCCCAAACGGACATTAATTTTTGACATTTGGCCAAAAGGTGTTTTATTGCTATAACCGAAAAAATAAATAGAGGCCTCCACATCCTGCGCCAGGGGCTTGGAGAGCCCGATGGTAACGACCAGGTTTTCAGGGTCCCAGCGTAATGATTTCCAATCAACGCCAACGAAGGCGGAGCGCTCCCGGTCATTTAATTCTTCCGGCAATTCCATCGTCGTCAATAATTTCTTCTGCCCTGAAATAATGGAAACATTTTCATTCAAATGCAGTTTCAGCGGCGGGATATCACCAAAAAGTTCATTGAATTTGACAAAGGACAAAAGATATTTGGGGCTGGAAAAATACTGGCTCTTGTGCGCCTGCAGGGCTTTTTTCTTGTTCGCTATTTGTGAGGCGCTCAAACGATATTGTTTCCAGGTCTCATCACCGGCCAAGGCCTCCGGCGGTGTCAAATCTTTTTCAGGATGAAACCCTTTGGGTTTGGGCCATGTCAAATAATGGATAAGATAAGGATATAAAGAGACCTGGTCCATCCCCTCATCCCAAAGGGCCACGCGCAAATACAAATAAAAGCCCAGGTGATCGCCATTATGGTCAGCCGGATGAGAAACAAAAATTTTAGTCGGTTTAAATTCCCTTAAAATTGACCTAATGTCCTGGACGATCTCTTCCCCTTTGTAAAGGGCCCCCGGCCGGTAAGCACCCTTATAAGGAACAGCTGTCACGCGGGTCATGATACTCCGATAGGCGGGGCGATGATTCCAATGATAATACCAGATATTTAACGTGCCAAAATCTGGGTAACCCAAAAATATCAAATCCTGCGCTCCAACCCCTAAAATACGGGAAGCACTGATCGCTTCGTCATGCCGTACTAATCCCATCGTTTCCACAGCGCCGGGAAAAACCACCGGATGCTTGCGATAAAGAAGAAAAGACCATTGATTGCTGTCCCCGTAGGTAAGAAAAACTATTTTTAAAGGGAGTTTCTGGGCAACGGCCTGCTGGATCACGCCACCCGCACCTAAAACTTCGTCGTCCGGATGAGGGGCCAGCACCAGGACGCGGTCCGTCGCTGATAGGCTCACGCTGCCGATGTTTGGTTGGTCTGCGAAAGCGGGAGTGCTCAGGCATCCAAAGAGGATTGCAATACTAAAAATGGATTCCCGCTTGCGCGGGAATGACAATTTAAATTGTTTTGACATATAATAGAGAATGATAATGTTCTTCCTTCCCATCACGGACCAGGACCATCGGGTAACGCTCACGGACCGTAAAGCCCTGGGCCTCAAAAAAAGTACGGGCGCTTTGATTAGCGTCATGGACCGAAGCTGCTAATCCAGTAATGCCAGACCCGGCAGCATGGCCCAACAGGGTTTTTAGTAAATTCCGCCCCACCTGCTGACCTCGAAAATCAGCCGCGATACCGATATGCAAATGCCCCTGATGGCTATGAAAAGAACTCTTACGCCAGACAAAGATCCTGCGCCAATTCTTTAACATACCGCCCAAGAGCCGGCGGACCTCAGGCCTAAAAAAAACGCCGCGTTTAAAAGCCTTTACAACCAAGGCAGGCGTTAAAAGCCAAAACATCACCAGCCCATAACGGCGATTATCCATACAACCATTGGTATAACCAACCAGGCGCCCGCCGCACAGGGCCACAAAGGTCGACTCAGGTTCGTAATCCGTATAATACTTAGTCAGCAAGTCTGCCGCCACCTCGCGGTCAGGAAAAAAATTCTCAATAGGGCCGCCGCGGTCAGACACATCACAACAAAGCGTACGTAAAGCTGCCCGGTCTTCTGCCTTGTAAGGCCTAATATTTATTTTATTCATAAAAATTTATGAGAGAATAGTAGATGCTTATGCCCTGTCCGTCAAGGAAAAAACCGGGACACATTGAATTGAATATCTTTTTAATTATTTTAATTCAATGTGTCCCGGTTTTTTCGTTATGGATTCCCGCTTGCGCTGGAATGACAACGGAAAGCACCCTCATTGACCGTATCCAGGAAACAGAAAAATCCATGGTGACGGTGCGGACAGAACTGACCCGGCTCATGCATACCGACCCGCCGCGGACAGCCACCTTCTATCGCACCGCTGCCGGGATCGTCATTGACCCTTCCGGCATCATCGTGACCAACACGCATACGATCATCCACGCCCCTTTTATATTTGTACTCCTGCGGGACGGCACGAAACTGCCGGCAGAGGTCCTTTTTGCTTCGGGCGAATATGATTTCAGCTTTCTCAAGATCCATCCGCCCTATCCCCTTAAAAGTGTACGGTGGGCGGATTCTTCGCTGGTCAACGTCGGAGATAATATTATCGCGGTAGGCAATTCAGACTATGACAATCAATCGATCATGTCAGGCCACATTAAAAGCATCCTTCAAAGGCAATCAACCTCAAGCTATGATTTCCTTGAATTAGACCTTGATCTTTACCACGGCGACAGCGGCGGGCCCATCCTTGACCAACAGGGCCGGCTCCTGGGGATGATCATGGCCAAACGGGAGTCCCAGGCCAACTCCAGTATCGCCATCGCGTCCAATAAAATCCGCCTGCAATATTTGCAATATAAGAAAAATGTGCCATAATCCTTTAACACTATGAACAAAAAATCTAAATTTTGGCCGTGGGCGGTGGCGTGGCTTGTCCTTGTCATTTTAAGCTGCTATATCCGCCTGTATCCTTTGCGTTCGCATATGTGGGACGATGCCCGCGAGCAGGCGACCCTGATGGTCATCTATAATATCAAGCAGGCCTTCTTCAAACAGATATTAAGCGAATCCCCGACCATGCCTCCGGCACTGGCCAATCACATGGCTGAAGAAAAACTCAATGAGACCATCCATACAGAAAACAAAAAATTCATGGACACGGTCGAAAGGGCAACCATTACCCTGGCCAACCAGCCGGGCGCGCCGTCCCAAAAGATCTATCTCCTGGAATCCGACCCTTATGATTTTTATAATTTAACTGAAAACATCGTCAAGACAGGCCGCATCGCAGATGTCATTAAAGGAAGCAAATACTTTAATCCCCTGATGTGCGCCCCCTTTGGCGCCTGGCAGCCCTTTACCCTGCATCCTTATTGGGGCTTTATTATTTACAAATTCCTGCGGATCTTTAACCATGGCATTTCCCTAATGTCGGCGGTGGCTTACACTCCACTGTTCACCTATGGCTTGATATTGATCGCTTTTTTATGGGTCTGCCGTGTATTGAATTATTCCGTGCTGGCTTCTTTCATCGGGGCCCTGTTCCTGGTGATGGCCCCTATTAATTTGAAACGCGGCTCACTGGGATGGTTTCGCACAGACCCCTACAATATTTTATTTCCTTTATTGCTTTTGGGACTTCTCTTTTTAGCCCTGAGGCCTGCCTCAAAAAAAGACGGCTATCTATGGGCAGTCATCTTCGGCGTGACCTTATCTGTCTACGCCTTATTTTGGCAAGGCTGGGGATTATTATTCTTCATGGGTGTTGCCTGCGCCCTGGGTGCTGCTGCTTATAATTTTCTTGTAAAAAAAGACCGGCCTCACACCAGCCAAAATTTGTTGTTTTTAGCCATTTTTATCGGCACCAACCTTTTGGTAGTGAGCCTATGTTTTTCTTTCCATGATTTCTTTATCCTGTTCAAAGAAGCTTTTGGGGAATTAAGTAAATTCACCCACCGCGGCCTGGACCTGTGGCCAAATCAATTCATGACCGTCGGTGAATTGAAAAATACTTCCCTGGTAAACATCACCACCTCAGCCGGCGGCCCGATCTTAATGCTCTTGGCTTTTGGAGGATGGGTCTACAGCCTGCGTATGGCCATGCAGGGCTTCCGCCAGCCGCGGGCCATTGATGCCCTCATCCTGACCATTTTTCTTTTTGTGACCATGGCCCTTAGTTTTCATGGAGAACGGTTTGTGCTTTTTGCCACCATCCCCTTGTCCATTTTAGCGGCCGGCGCTGCCAACCGTTTTATAAACCTGAAATCTTACGGCCTGCCATTGGCCGGGCTTTTGATCGCCATGGTCTTCTTTAACGCTGACCGCGACATACGCACCATATTGACCCCTATTTTTAACTCCACCTGGGACGAAGCTTTGACCAAGATCAAAACTGATTCACCGCCTGACAGCATTGTTAACACCTGGTGGGCCCCGGGACATTTTATCAAGGCCATTGCCCATCGCGCGGTACCTTTTGACGGGGCCTCTTTAGACCAAAGTGCTGTGGGGTATTGGATGGGGAATGTGTTCCTGGCCCAAGATGAGGCCCAGGCACGGGGAATATTGCGCATGCTTGATTCCAGCGGCAATAAGCCAGCGGAATATTTGGTCAAATGCGGCTTGAAACTCTCTGATGCCACGACCTTGCTTCTCGCCATCGCCTCTGAAAATAAAGTCCAGGCAGCCCAAACGCTCAACGGCATTATCACCGACGATCAGATCCAGACCCTGCTGGCCATGACCCATGGAAAAAATCCGCATAGTTATCTGCTGGTCTACACTGAACTTGTTGATGATAACCTGATGATCGCCTTTAACGGCCGCTGGAACATCAAGAAAATCGAGCAGATCAATGCCAGCCCTGAGATGTTAAAAAATGTGCCGAAGCGTAACTCCTCTGATTTTATAGATTTTTTATGGGGCACGATGGGTGGGCCTCCCAAATACAGCGAAGTCTTAGGACTGCTTGGCCAAAACAACCATCAATTGATCTTCCACGATAATTTAATGGTGGACCTTAACACCATGGATGCCCAAATTAAATCCCCGCAATACGGCGAAGGCTATCCTTCAAGCGTCCTCTATCTTAAAGACGGCGCCGTAAAGGAACATGTCAATCCGGATGGGAATTTGAATTATTCAGTGGTACTGTATCAAGAGGACGGCCAATATGTGGCCCGCCTGATGGACCATGCCCTGGCCAATTCCCTGATCATGAAACTCTATTACTTCGATGGGGCAGGCCTGCAGTACTTTAAACCCCTCATCTTAAGCCATGATTTGACCGGCCGCACACGCATTAAGGTCTTTAAAGTGATCTATTGATTGACCTGAGAAATCCCTAGGAAGGCACGGAGATCCGTCAGCGGCTGGATATTGATGATCACCGGCACAAAGCCGGGGGCGTTTTGCAACTGAGCAAGTTGTGCCGGATCCATATAGAACTTGATCGCTTTACCGGCGTTGCGGACCTCCAAAGGCGTTTTGCCAGCGGTGAAATCAATACCGCCGCGCGTCCTGGCTGCCACTCCCGTCATCGCCTGGTCCTCCGGATCACGATAAATTTTAAGCTTTTTAGCTTCTTTGCTGCTGATTTTTCTCTGTATCTTGTTGGAGCTTTCTGTATTTTTCAAAGCATTGACTACGACCGGTCTCAACTCGGGAAGAAGTTTTTCATCTTGCAAAATTAAACCAAAAGTTCTGACCACCACAGAATCGCTCCTGCCTTCCAGATCATTAATGATCTCCTTGCGAACGCCCAAATCAGGATCGTCCCTCAAAGCTTCACACATAATCTCGACTAAGCGAGGACCATCTTTCTGACGTAAAGACCGGACTGTTTTAATACGCAGCTTGAGGTCATTGTCTTGTAAAAGTTTTTCCAAAGCATCAATTTGTTCTGGTTTAAGAAATTTTGTGCGGCTTTCACGTTGTTTCCCGGCAAAAACCGCTTTAGACCCTTCCATATTCTTCAAAGCCCTTTTTATTTCCGGGATCAATTTGGGAAGAAATTCTTCATCCTGTAAAACCAATTTAAAAGTTTTGGCCACCATGGGCTCATTTCTGCCATTCAGGACGTCAACGATTTCCCTGCGTACACCTAAATCAGGATCATCCCGCAAAGCCCTACATAAAGCCTCAACCACGCGGTTATCATTTTCATAACGTGAAGACCGGACTGCTTTAAGACGCACATCGGTATCAGGACTGTGCAAATCGTTGATAAAAGCATCAAACACATCTTGTTTAAGTATTTTTATAGCGAACCTGTCAGCAGCAGCTGCTATTGGATCTCTTTGTCCCACCCCAAACACTGCTGCGGGGGTTGACATGATACTTCCTAATCCTGCCACGATGACAGCCCTTACAGAAGTCTCTAAAAAATCCCTGCGGCTCGTCTTTGCCTTCATCGCCAGGTCCAACGGCAGGCGGATGGTGAAGGTAGCGCCAAGGCCATTCTTGTTATTTTCAGCAGTTAATGTGCCGCCGTGCGCCTCAATGATTTGCTTGCAAATAAATAGCCCGAGCCCTGTTCCCTTGTCTTCAGGTCTGGTCGTAAAAAATGGGTCAAAAATTTTGACCATATTTTCTGGTCGTATGCCTGACCCGTTGTCAGTAATAGTGGTCTTTGCCCAGGCCCCATCCAGCCTTGTTCGAATAGTAATTTTTCCCCTTTGATTGTCCCCAATGGCAATTTGGGCATTTCTGACCAAATTCATGATCACATGCCCGAATTTAAACGCATCTACAGGGACCTGGCCGACTTTGGGAGAAAAATTCCTGATGACGGATATGTTCTCTTTTTCTTGCACAAGAGAAATGCTCTTTTTAATGACATCATTTAGATCAACTGGTAATTTATCAACTTCATCAAAAGCGAATTTTCCTTCGGCAATGGCCATGATGTAGGTTGAAAAATGGTCCAAAACCGTCAACAATGATCTAAAAATATTTATATCCCCCATAGACGGGTGTGATTCAAAAATTTGGGATAAAGATGATTGAACAAACAACACATTTATCTTTACCTTACTAAAATAATTTTTACGCTCTTGCGCATTTAGAAGTCCTCTAACTAATAAAAACAGATGTTGATCACGCTCTACTTCCTTCCAATACTTATACAATCCAGACAATTCATTGATCGATCCTGCCAAATCCTCTCTTTTTGATTCTTTCAGATCATCTATCATGTTTACTAAATGACCGCCGACACCAAACATAAGATTACTTACATCATGGTCTTGAGCAGACAGTAATGCTAATTCATACCCATTCCCTTTTTCCAGGCTCATCGCCCGGTCCGGTGGTTTAATCTCAAAGGCCGATTGTGCGCTGTCCCTCTCCTGGAGTTCTGCCCCTCCCTCCAGCCTATTATAAAAAGCCTTTCCATTTATCCATTCGCCTCCTGCATATTTCTTGATGACATCCGTCACAATTGGATCAATGACATAATTCCATTTACCACCCAATAACTCAGGCCTATACTTTGGCTTAAATAAAAACGCATGTTTTTCTCCCCTTAATTTCTGCATGACCCAACCCTTAAAAATACTGTCATCAGTTGGAGAATAGTGGTTGTCTAGCGCGATCTGGCATATTTCATTAAACAGAACAAAGTCAAACATTTCATCCTTCCTATCCAAGTATCTCCACAAAAACTCAACCACCGCTTTCTCTGATTTGAGAGTTGATTTTTTCTTGGGCCAAAAATGGTACACCATTGCCGTTAACCCAGCCAAAACAACCAGCGGCCCAACCCCCATCGCACGGTCATCCGTTAATTGGGCGCTGTCCCCTATTATTTTGTTTTGGGGTTTTCTGAATACAAAAGGACGTATTTCCTGGGAGCCCGGAAATGATCTTATGAATTCTTGTCTAATTCTTCCTAAATCTACACCTTTCTCCCCTACGATCACTATGGGAAGGCCATTTTCAACTTGTGACCTGACTATCTTACTCCAGGAGCCGTCTCGTGGGTCTCCTAAAATATCTTCTAAATTATAATTTTCTCTGGCGATTAGAATAACGGCTTTTATTTTTAGATCAGGGCTGTTTTTGATGATGATTTCATTATTATATCCCTTACCCGCATAAAAAAAACCGTCTGGCGGAAGATCCCTGGATTGTTCTATTAATTCTTGAGGGGTGATTGCCAGCTCATCGTATGGATGAACCACCGATTGGTATAAAATATTCTTAAACGAAGTCCTGTTCTGTTCTGCTAAATGTTTCTCTATAAACCCTGCTAATGCCTGCTTATTTTTATTCATCGCGACAATATTTAGATGCATATACCTCAACACAGCGGCAATGTCCCGATCAGGGAATTCCAATATTAAACCCACCGTTGCACCGCCATATGTCATCAGGTGATCTTGATCGATTTCACTTGCTGAATAGTATTCAGGGGCCCCTCGTAATACTCGCGGATTAAGAAGCCTATGAATGCCTAATACTTTGACGGTATAAATGAATTTCTTAGGATCATGGTTTTCGATATCCGTTGTTAGCCAATGCCGAGGCATTGGGGGCGCATTCATCGCCTGGTCTTCCCGGCTTAGCTGAGCGCTATTTAAGGTATACCCGCGTGATGTCAGCAGATTTTTTAATCCTGTTTCACCGGATTTTCCCGGGGTATGTTTGGCAAAATCCTGGTCGGAAAAACCTGTCTCGCCAAAATGGCTCTCAAGCATCTCCCGCCAGGACTGCCTTTGTAAATGCTCTGTATTCATGATCACACCATCGCTGTCAAAAATAACGCCCTCTGCTGAGTATATTTCATCCAATTGTTCTGCTGTTAAATCAGAAACATCTTCCACAACAATGTTCGCGTGTTTGTCACGCATCCTTTGGGCATTATTGTCCCTGGCCAAGGCAAGTACTTTAAACCCCGCATTATGCGCTGCTTCCACGATGTCTTCTCCGTCTTCAACAACCCAGCTATCCGCAGGATCAATATTCCCCATCTCCCGGGCCATTATTTTCCAAAGCTCAGGGTCAGTTTTTTCGGGCAAACCTTTTTCTTTGAATTTACCGCCGTCAATGACAAACAAAAATTTACCAGAAAGACCGGCACGCTTTAAAGTTTCTCCGGTCTGGTGATTGGATGATACCACTGCCATCTTGACGTTATGATGTTTCAGGTCCTCAATAAACGTGACACTGCTGGCAAACGGCTTGGCGTTGACGAATAATTGCTTGGCCCTTGCCCTCCTTGCCTCAGCCGCTCTTTCCATTTGCTGCGGTGTTACAACCTTCATGGCTTGGTCGCTCAATGTTTCTAGCTGTACATCAACAACGCGCATGGCATGATCAGAGTTACCATGGCCACGTAAAACCCTTTGGTCCGGGGTAATGGCCATAGCGGCATTCACATTAATTAATAACGCGCCTCCTGAAAAATATTTTCTTGGAATGACTTGTTGAGTCAGCGGGTCTTGGTCTTCTTTGATGTAGTTGTAGACGCCTTTTTTGAAGGCTTGGAGATATCTTTGATAGATTGCCTCGGTCGTTACACTCCCTCGCAATGACACAATGCCGGCAACTTTATTCTTGTTCGCATAGACTTGGGCCAAGATGCTGTCTTTGATCTTCTTTTTGTACCAGGTGGCGAGGATCAATGAGTTGTAGACTTGACGGAGTTGGGCGAAGTTGCGGCCGGAGTTGACTTCCTCTGTCAATTCTGGAATAACAATCTCACGGACGATTTGACTGCCGAGGGCGTTGATGTCGTTCTTGTTATGGATTCCCGCTTGCGCGGGAATGACACCATGAGAGAGCGCCAAATAATCCTGTTCGAGCATGACTTTTAACTTTTCTTCCACCACATACGCTGTGCCGACTTTGGCATTTTCATAGACTACGGCTTTTTCGGGGACGATCCAAACTTTGTTGAATGTATTGACTGGAATATTGGTTGTACCGAATTTTTTAGCGGCTTCTGCGTAAATGCGTTTCCAAAATTTCTTACCAATTTCGTCTTCCGGATAAATCAAACTCGCGGTGATTTGTTTGAGCATATAGTCTTCGGCTAACAAGTCACGACCCATTTCTGTTAGGCCAAAGCTTTGGGGAACGATACGGTTTTTTTCGTAAGGACTTAAATTAACCCAGAGGTCTTTTTCGGGGATGGTTAAAGAAGCCAAGAAATATTTAATAAGTTTGGTGGCTTCGGTTTGGATTCCCGCTTTCGCGGGAATGACAGTGGAAGAACCAGGAATGACAGTGTTGGAATCCCCTTGGTCCAAAATGAATTCAAATCTAAAAGGATTGTCGGAATGGACTTTGAGGCCTTTTAATATGGGTGGGTTAAATTCAGGACTTAGCTGGACCATTGTTCCTGGCGCAGGTAAAGAGAACTCCTGCGCTTGGGCTAAAGGTATAGGGCCAAGGAAATTAAGCAAAAAGGCAAAAATAAGCCCAAGGGCTATATTAACTCTAAAATTTAAATACTTTCTCATATATAAGGAAAGATACACTATTTTGGAGAGTTATGCCAGTTTTTGTGGAGGGAAAATCAATAATCAGAGAGTTTGCCGCGCAGGCGGACCTGCATACCGGTGGGCTTGTCAGCAGTGGCGGGCAGCGGGCCTAAACCAGCCGGCTGGGAAGGCGGACTACCGCCTCCTGCATTTGCGTCAGCTTCGGTATTAACATGCGTATTGTTCCGCAAAGAATCTTCCAGACGGGTGGCCAAATCCTCCTGCCCCATCACATGCAATTTCGTGATCATCTCCAGTGCTTCTACACGCTGATTACTGGCAAAATACGCTGAACCCATGCCGTAATAAATTTTAGGGTCCTGGCTGACCGCTAATACCATTTTAAAATATTTGAGCGCAGTGAGCGGTTTTGACCTGACCAATAAATTGATCCACGCAAGGCTTAATTGCGCGCTGCTTAAACCAGGGTCAGCCTTCAAGGCTTTTTCAAAATACTCCTGGGAATGGTCCACATCCTGGCGGCCATAATAGATACGCCCCAGATTATCATAGGCCGGCGCCATTTTAGGGTCATAGCTGATGGCTGCTTTTAAATATTCAATGGTCTTATTCTCGTCCCCACCGGCGGCCTGGTTGGCCAGGGCCATCCCGTTATACGCCGGGGCAAAGCCGGGAGCGGCCTTGACTATCTGCTGATAGAAGCCGATGGCCTGGTCATACTGCTGGCTGTTGTAGGCATTTACCGCGCGCTCATAGAGGTCCTTGAGGACTTCCATCTGGGCATGGGCAGTAGTGGCGCAAAATAGAAATGCAATAACACTATGGAGTAGCAGACGGGGTTGCTGATGGCGCATTGGCATCGGGGGCCGCCTTAGGAGGCATGGGCTTGTCTGTCACCACGACCTTTTCAACCGTCATGGTGGCCTTGATCTCATCCGTATCGGATTTTTTACCGCTAAAATTGAATTTATCGACCTTCATCAGGTCCGTGTCGGAATTGACCGCGTGCATAAAAGAGATCACATCTCCCAAATTACCGGAACATTCCAGATCAGCCTGGTATTTCCAATAATCCGCATCCTGCTCGCCGGGAGCGGGACTGATCTTGATCAGGGTGACCTTGGTTTGGCCGGCCAAACTTTCCAATTTCCTAAGGAATGCCGCGATCATCTCCTCATCCGTTGACATGTTCTTGGTCAGATAAGGCTTGATCTCATTGCTCTCTTGGGCAATGCGGTCTTTATACCCTAAAAAACGCATGTCCTGCTTGATCGTTGCTTCCTCTTTGGCAATGTCCTCTTCGATCGACGATAAACGGGACATCGTGGGGGCGATCAAAAGACGGTCAAAAAGGGCCGCGATCACAAGCACCACCGTAATGAGCAAGAGCTTCTTTTGGTTCTCGTTTAAGCCCGCGATAAATTTATTGATTTCGTTCACGCCGCCGGCCCTCCGGCCTCTGTACCCGTCAGGGTTGAGGGGTCCTTGTAACTGTTCAATTTAAACTCAATTTCAAAAGCAGCCACGTCCTTGCCGTTGTCTTTTTTGACCGAGGTGGATTTGGTCTTGGCTTCTTTGAACATGCTTGAATCATCCAGCGACTTGACATACGAAAAGACGTCTGACATGGAACCTGAAATACCGTCAATGGTGACGGTACCTTCCTCATCCGTGACAATACTATTGAGATAGATCGTGTTGGGAGTGATCCTGTATAATTCATGGATGACATCGAGGCTGACCATGCGATCTTTGATATACCCGCGCACCAGTTTTATTTTATACATCTGCGCTTCAAGTTTTTCAACCTGTGCCTTTTGGGGAGCGAACTCTTCGCGCAAATTCTTGTTTAAATAGGTGTCCTTAAAATAAATATTGCTCATGATCATGCCCCCGACCAGCACCATAATGATGACTGCCGCCACCCCTGACCTGCTGGCTTCCTTGCTCTGGCGCTCCACGGTCTTTTTTAAGATCATCTCTTCGGGCATCAGGTTGATCTCGCACTTGGCCGCGCTCGAGGCCGGGGCCACCACATCCAGAAAAGAATCGTCGGCAAACTGGCTTTGTAATTTCTTGCGCGCATCCCCCGAACCCTTGACAAAACCCGTGAAAGCATTGACCTTGAACTCAACCTTCAGGCTCTCCGTTAAAACAGGTAAAATGCCGCTCACCGCTTCATGCGCCGTAGTCACCAGATAAGACGCCGGGGCCTCACTGCCGTCCTCCTGTGTGAACGCTTCCATGGATTTCTTGAATTCGTCCTGCAGTTTCGCGGGCGCGTCCGCCCCTTCCATGATGGCTTTAATACCGACGGGAATATGCCTTACAAAAAGCAAGGTGCCTTTGGAGATGACGATATAACTGGCGGCATTTAAAGAAAAATCAATGATCCCGACAGGCGGCGCTTCTTTCTTTAAATTCAGGGCCTTGGCATAAAAACGCGCCTGGGACTCCGGCGCAAAAAGGATATGCTGAACATCCAGCCCCGCCCGCTCCAGGACCGAGATCCGCTCCTTGACCATGTCGCGATGCACGATCGTCAGCAGCAGACGGGTGTTACCGGCGGCATTCAGGCCTAAATTAATATAACTGATCAAGACCTCTTCCCGTGAATAAGGCGTATGGCGGGAGGCCTGCAAATTGATGATGGATTTGATCTCTTCGGGATCGCTCGAGGGGACTTCGATGTTCTTGGCGGTGGCCGCGTTGGCCGGGATAACACAGATCACGGCAGCCTTGCGGTCAAAAGAGGCCAATAAGGATTTAAGCTCCTTGCCTGCCTCATCTCCGCCGGGAGTTGCCGTAAATGAAGTGCGGGCAACCTTCTCTAAACTCCCGGAAGATGCCGCTTGGGCGACCTTAATGACACCGTCATTGATGGAAATGGTTAGATATTTTTTGTCTGCGCCGAACATTTAATTTATTATAACTATTTTTTAAAGCATAACCATTAGAAAAGTAAATATTTTATCTTTCTTTCCAATAGACGATTTTATCATCCCGGGACGAGTAGACCGCGCGCACTGACCTGGGCGCGGCCCGGCTGGCCAGCCGGCCGGTGGCTTCAATGGTGTAATAAAACGAATTGGTGGTCAAGACCCCCTTCGCATTCAAGTAGTCAATGGCGCGGGCTTCGGGCAAGGTCAAGGGGACGATCGAATTAACGTCAACGGCAATTTCATAGGTCCTTAAAAACACATTGTCATCCGCAGTGCCGTCAATACCGTCCTTCCCCCGGCGCGCCATCAAGATCTTGTCTACCAGCGTGTCTGCCAGTCCCAAGGCCTCAAGGACTTCTTTGGAAGCTGTATTGATATTAACGGTCCCGTCCCCGTAAATGGTCACGAAATTAATGAGCTTGTCATACCTCTGCTTGTCCATGCCCTTGACCAGCAGTATTTCATCCAGGGTCTCGTAATACGCGCTCTTTTTAGGATACGGCCACTGCAAATTAGTATAATAATCATCGCTGAAAAAACCGGTGACCTCACCCTCGCCGTATTGGCGCCAATCCAAAAGCGCCACGGCCAGTTTATCAGCGTCCTCGTCTTTGAGTGAAAGCACATTGGCCAATAAATTCATCAAGGTCCCCTGGTCTATCCTGTTAAGGTTGAGTTTGCTTTCTTCATCCACCACGCCCCAACGTAAGGACGTATTGTCCCCATCAACGGCAACATAGCCGACACCTGCCGTATCCTGGCCTAACTTGATCGACGACAATTCGTTGGCGTTATTTAGCAAATTCATTTTTACCGACGGTGTAAAGGTAAAGGAGGTTTCTTCCATCTGCTGATGGATATAGCCGGCTGTTTTCTTGACCGCCGCCTCCATAAGATAGGTCATGCGGCTGCGCTCATCCAGGCGGGCGACCAAAAAGATCTTCTGGCGTATACCCGCGGCCACACTCACCGCCAGGATCGTCAGGATCCCCAGCACCCACAAGGCGTAGACCAACACCATACCGCGGCGGGCGTGACGTGATCTCATATGCCGCCTCCGACAGGGACCAGCAAAAAGCGGCGCATATGGCGGATCTGTCCGTCTGCCATGAATTGCACATCAACCATGATCCCCATGGGAACCCCTTGGTCCATTTGGCTTTTGATCTCAAGGCCTTTGTCCGCGGTGAAATAATACCTAACGGTAATGTCTTCGATCTGGGACGCCACTTCAACGGGCGCGGACCATTCTGATTTAAGCGCCCTCCCGTAAACAGCTTGGGTGCGGTATATCTTTTTTTCAGAAGGTTCAAAAGTGTACTGTACTGCACCTATCTGGCTGCCGGCCCCTTCGCCTGCCCGGGAACCGTTAGCGTCGGTGGGGGCCAGGATAATAGCGGGGAAGGACAGCTGGGTGCTGTCGCCTTTAAAAGGGATGCCGCTGATGGTCACCACACTGCGCAGGTCCTCGGAGACCCTTTCAAAAAAAATGGCCATGTCCCCTTCGACCATGACATGCTGGCCGCGGGCCCATAATTTAAAGCCGTTGGCAAAGGCATTGAACACGGCCAAACTGATGACCGCGAACATGCATGAGACCAAAAGCACTTCTGTTAGTGTAAAAGCTCTACGAGGGTTTTTCATCTTATCATGTAAGCGCTGCGCTGGGCGCGCATGGACCTGGGGCCGTCTATCCAGGAAAGCTTGACGTCCAGCTGCCAGACACTTTTAACATCAGGCAAAGGGGCCAGCTTAATGTCATAGTTGAAACGCACAGGCTTATAGTTAACGCTCAGGGTGACTGACGTGTCGCCGAGATTCAATGCCCGGGCCGGCCACTCGGCAAAAGATTTGGAAATGTCCCCGATCTTTTCATCGATCAGGCTTGAGGCGTACAGGCGGGAGGTCAAATTATTTAAATAGTCCGCGCACAAAAAGAAGGATTTGTAGATCAATACAATGCCGCAGCATAAAACCACCAGACTGACCATGACTTCGACGAAAGTAAAACCCCGGCAACCCCCGGGGTTGACGGGGTCATTGTTATTGCCAGTTGCTGATTTCGCCGTTGTTGGAAAGCCCATCTTTTCCTTTCGAGGAGAGATCATAGTCCGCGCGGTGATCACCGGGGGAAACATAGACGTAGGGCCGGCCCCAGGGATCAACAGGGTCCCTCTCAACATAAGGGCCGTTCCAATTTTGAGGCAAAGGGTTGGTGCTGGGTTTAATGCGCAAAGCACCCAATCCCTGCGCCGTGGTGGGATAAGAACCATTGTCCAGTTCGTAAAGCTTTAAAGCAGTGGCTATATTGGCATCGATATCTGATTTAGCCACCTTGGCCTTGGCCTCTTCTCCGCGTCCGGAAAGACGCGGGATGATCATCGCGGCCAAAGCGCCGATAATAATGACGACCAGCATGATCTCGACGAGAGTGAAGCCGGACCGTTTATAAATATTGTTTGGCATAATCGCTCCATTTCTCCTGCAAGGTTTGCATTGAGTCAATTGTCGGGTAATAAGAACTTTTTAAAGCGTCTTCAAAACCCTCCCCGTCCCTTAAATGACGGCACAGTTCTTTGAAAGCGTCCTTACCATAAGTTTTAACCAAAAAATCAACAATGTAAAGACTTTCTACATAAAAGATTGAAATAGACTGCGCGTCATTCCTATGGGCCACCAGGTCATAGGCCAGCAAATCCGGCAAAGGGACGATCTTGCCGCCCACGATCAGCTTGGCCATGATATCCATATGGCTTAAGCTGTCATCTTTTTGCTCAAGCTGGGCCACTCCCTCGTCAAAGAACCTGGGGATAGGCCGGTCAAACCCGATAAAATCATGCAGGACCAGGTGCGTGATCTCATGGGGCAGGATCACCTCTGTAAAATTTGGCTGGCCCTTATAACTGACAATGATCCTTGATTTAAATAATTCTGAATATAAAGACGCGAACCCGTCGGACCACGGCGGCTGGCCGGTTTGCTGGACATAAGATCCCTGGTCAGGAAAAAGGATGATCTTAACACGGTTGTCCCAGGTCCAGAAATTATGATAGCGCGAGTACCCGATATCATCCGCAATATTGTTGTAATACTCTTCCGCGTGGTCCAACACCTCATGGGCCATGTCCTCATCGTCGCTGGAAGCGCAAAGGACCACAAAATGGTCGCCCTGGAAAGAGAGCCAGCCGGGGGGACTAAAGTTGGAATCAATGTCAGCCCAGCCACGCGTTGTCATACCAAAGAACAAAAGTGTCATTAAAAATAAATATTTCATGTTGCCATGTGTCTAAACAGACGTTGGAATAATTTTTGGAGCCAAAATGCGTGCTTTTGCTCCTGACTTATCCAGGAATCAGTAAGTAGCAATTAGCATTTTGGCGAAAAAAATTCATTCCAATGTCTGTTTAATGTGCCATTAAGTCCATGGAGAAAATCGGCAGCAGCATGGCAAAAACGATCAGCCCCACCACCCCGCCCACCGCCAAGATCAGTACCGGCTCCAAAACAGTGGTGATCAGTTTGGTCGTCTCATTGATGTCCGCTTCATAACTTTCGGCAATGTCCCTTAAAGATTCCTGCAGGTTCCCGGACTCTTCGCCCACCGTGACTAACTGCACCATCATCGTCGGGACTAATTTTGACCTGGACAAACAGCTGCCTAAATTATTTCCCGCGGCCAAGTCCTGGACACAAACAAGCAGGTCCATTTTCAATTGGGGATTATGCATGGTGGGGACCGCCATTTCAATGGAACGGATAATGGTCAGACCGCTTTCCAACAACAGGGACATGGTCCTGGTAAAACGCGCTAAATCCACTTTTAAAACAAGGCCCCTGACATAAGGGAGATTTAACAGAAATTGTCCGATGACGATCGAGCCCTGGGTCGAGGCGCGCCAGCGGTTGAACGTCAATAAACCGATCGCCCCGATAATAAGGGCCTCGATCCCGTAGGCTTTAAAAAAATGGCTGATGCTCATGACGATCACGGTAGGCAGGGGCAAGACCTGCCCCGCGTCCGTAAAGATCACGGACATTTTAGGCATCACAAAGGTCAGGATAAAGATCACCGTCGAGACCCCAATGCCCAGCATGAACAGCGGATACACCATGGCAGAGCGCACCTTCGAAGAAAATTCTTCCTGGGCCTTGAGAAAATCAGCCACGCTGTTAAGCATCTGGCGCAATTTGCCCATCTCCTCTCCCGCGCGCACCATGGCCACGAACAAAGGCGAAAAGATGGCCGGATAATCCACCAGGCAGGTCGAGAAAGAACGCCCGCTTTTGACCCCGATCGATACTTCATCTAAAACCTTGGCAAAATAAATGCTTTTGGTTTGGCCGGCCAAAACTTCCAGGGCTTTTAAAAGCGTCACGCCGGATTTAAGGAGATTGGCCAATTGCTTGCTGAAAAGATACAGCTCTTTGCCATTGATCTTGACCTCGCGGATATTGCTGAATAAAACACCCTCCGCGTTGCTTTCTTCGATGGACACGGGGATAAGCCCAAGCTGATTGATCATCTCCAGGGCATCATCCTCATTCTGGGCGCTGATCTGCCCGGTGATGGCGTTGACAGCGTCTTTTTTGGCTTTATAAATATAGGATGGCATCTTGTCCCTTAAAAATTATCTTTGGAGCTGACATATAAGACTTCGGACACTGTTGTAACGCCCGCGGCAACGCATTGCCAGCCGTTCTGCCTCAAGGTGGCCATGCCGTTTTTCATGGCGGAATGTTTTACCTTTTCCGTGCTGGGCTTGGCTGTCAGCATGGCCCGGATATGTTCATCCATTTGGAGGATCTCATAAATGGCCGTGCGGCCGTAATACCCTGTCTTATTGCATACCTCGCAGCCGCGGCCATGATAGGCCTTGACTGCCTCCGCCGGGATTTTAAGTGAACGGGACATTTCCTGGCGGACAGAATCAGGGACAACGGCCTCTTCCTTACACTGGGGACAGATCAGGCGGATCAGGCGCTGGGCCACGAAAGCCTCGACGGACGAAGCCACCAGGTAAGGCTCGACGCCCATGTCGATCAGACGCGTGATGCCGCTGGCCGCGTCATTGGTGTGCAGGGTGGAAAACACCAAATGCCCGGTCAGGGCCGTGCGGATGGCGATCTCCGCGGTATCCAGGTCGCGCACCTCGCCGACCATGATGATGTCCGGGTCATGGCGCAGGATGCTCCTTAAACCTTCCGCGAAACTGAAATTCAATTTAGGGCTGATCGCGATCTGGGTGATGCCCTCCATCTCGTATTCAATAGGGTCTTCGATCGTGATTATTTTTATATCATCACGGTTTAGTTCATGCAAACAGGCATAAAGTGTCGTTGTTTTACCGCTGCCGGTGGGGCCTGTGACAAAGATGATCCCATGGGAACGCTGGATCAATTCCCTGAATTTCAGGGCATTTTGCTCATTGAGCCCCAGATCTTCCAAGCGAGTGCGCATGGACTTGGTCGGCAGGATGCGGATGACCATGCTCTCCCCGCGCAGGGCCGGCATGGTTGAAATACGCAAATCCAAATCCTGGTCCTTGGTGCGCACGACCGTACTGCCGTCCTGCGGCAGCCTCTTTTCCGTGATGCTTAAATTGGACATGATCTTGATGCGCGAAAGCATGGGCAGCAAAAAATGCCTGGCTTCCGGCGGTAAATTGGCGTCCATCAAGGTGCCGTCAATGCGGTAACGCAGGCGCATCTTATCACGATAAGGTTCAAAATGGATATCAGTCGCCCTCTTCTGGTACGCCTCCAGAATGATCTGGTTGACGAGCTTGGCCACCGAGGGGTCCTCACTTTTTTTCTCAATGTCCTCGACCCACGCTTCCTGGTTGCCATCGGACTTTCGCTTGCTGGGGTCCTTGGTCAGGATGCGGTCAATGGTGTCTGACGCTAAACCGTAATATTTTTTAAGGGCCTCATTGATATCGCTGCGCAGCGCCAATACTTCCTGGGGCTCAAGGCCTAAATGCACCCTGATATCATCTTCCATGCGAACGTCCAGCGGCGAGGAAATAGCCAGGGTGAGCACATTGCCTTCAATGGCCACAGGCATGAACTTATAGAAGGAAGCGAATTTCACCGGCACGCGGTCAATGACGGCCTGGGGGACTTCTTTTTCTTTCAGGTCAAAAATGGGCAGATTCAGCTGTTTAGACAGGGCCTCGACGATCTCACGGTCAGTCAGGATGCCGTGGCGGATCAGGTAAGAGTTAAGGTTCTTGTGTTCCTGACGGGCGGCCTGGATGTAATCAACGGCATCTTCAGCGCCGATAAGGCCTGATTTGACCAAAACATCGACGAGGATCTTGTTGGCGACAGGTTTGTACATGTATAAATCATAACATTAAATACGGGCGGGATGAACCTAAATCTCATTTTTTACGTTAGACGCTGGCTAATTGAGTTTGGGCCTGGATCTCTTCTTTACGCAGGCCTAAGAGTAGGGGCAGATTGGCCACGGGGATGATGCTCTCGACTTCAAAATTGACGCCGTCAAAGCCGCTTTTGCGGATGCGCGCGATCATGGCAGGGTCAAATTGCATCTGTACGCCGTTACCCTCTTTGCGCACGTTCATCGCCATATTGGCACGGTTGAAATCGATACCACCGCGGCGTGCCAGGGTGTCAGTCGGCGCGGTCATCGCGGAGCTAGCGCTGGGGGGTTGGGATATTTCGATACCGGCAGAGCGAGTAAGAATTTCTTCTTTTTTTGCATTTAACCATATTCTGAATTGTGGATAGTCTGTCCAATATACATATTCAGCTGTCCCTATTTTATCCCTATGTGTTGCAGGGAACCCTTCTCCCCTATTTTCTTCAGCGAAAAGTTTTTTCATATTTAGGGCTTCTTCAGGGTCCCTGGGAAAAATTCTGCTATTTAAATTAAACTGCGCCTTGCCAGAATTCTCAGGGTCAATTCTTTCTAAAATTGCGTTGATAAGAATGACTGTCATCGCCTTGCTGGCTTTGCTGGTTTTGCCCTTGGCGGGCTTACTGGTCTGAGGCACCAATTTTCCCAAAGCAGTACTATTCTTTGCTATCCCATTTTCTATGGATTTCTTCTGTTCTTCAAAAACAAGTTTGGCCCGGCCATCATTCGGCCCCCAATTGACCTGAATTGCGTTTAATTTTCTTTTTAAGCCTGCTGAACTTTTTTCTTTTTGTATTATTTTTTCAGCAGTGGTAATGGCCCCTGTCCTTAATTCCTCTGAGATCACCCTCGACTCCTGACCGATCAGTCCCATTTTTTCGTAGGCTTCCTGCAAAGACAATACCTGCTTGGGTGCCGCCATCGCGGGGCTAACGGCGAGCAAAATGTAAGACCTAAGCCTATGATTCCCGATCAAATAATGATAACGGGAGTTCTTTCTCTTTAACTTAAACTCAATGATCCATAAATTACTTGTATTTAATAAAGACATTTCATCGGCCAGCCTGTCAATGGGCCCTTTTTTGTGGGTGCCATCCCTATTAAAAACTTCCATGGTGAGACCTTTACCTTTGATCAATTCCTTAAAATCTTCAGCTGTTACGCTTACAGCGTGTCCTTCTTTTCTCAATGCTTTAAGCGCATTCCTAAAGAAATAGGGGCGATATCCAGGTGACACTATTAATTTAGAGATGATGCGCTGTTCCGGAGTCTCTGTTGTCGTCATCGCGAAGCTGGGATTCTGGGGCGTCTCTTTTGAGGGCGCACCGGACACCTGTCCGGAAACTTTAACCAGGATCGGAGGACCTAACCCACCGATCAAATAATACCTGTTAAACCCAACGTTTATTTCAATGACCCCCAATTTATAAACTTTATACTCCTTCAAAATTTTCTCCAGGAAATCTATCTCTACCAGTGTTTCAACTCCATTCCTATCAAATGACTTTCTAAAAATCGAGTTTGATACGCGTAATTTGTCAATGTCCTTAGTGATCCTTTGGGCCGAGACTGCAATACCCGACAGGGCAGCCGACAGTCCCTGATTTAACATCTGCGCTATCCATTTCGTATCGAAAGGATCCATCCTGATATGAATTATCTGCTCCTTAACATGCGCATCAATTTCGTCGCTGGTCATCGCGAAGCTGGGCTTGGGCCTTGTCAATAGCTTCGGGTTAAGGGCCCATGCTTTGGGCACCTTCATCACGTAAGAATTGGGCCCTCCCCAGACATAATGTTTATATTGGCTATTATTTGGTAAAGATACAATAAAAACCCCAAAAGGCTCAGGCAGAGAATTTTTGTCTTGGGGCGGTACAAAATCTCCTTTGTTCACATCGTACAGGAAAACCGCCTGACGCCGCAATTGATTGAACTCATTTTCATCAGCGTCAAACATATTATATTCTCTATCTAATCTCTTTCTGATCCCGTTTTTTGTAGTAGCGGCCTGTGTTTTTTTCAATAGTTCGACCAATCCGTTTTCTTGGTCATTCAACGCAGGCTTTTCGACCTGTGGCGGGGCCTTCTCTTTCTGTGAGACCGCATTCCCTTCTTTTGACTTTGTGGGAGCACTGTTATTATCAATGAAGTTCAATCCCAGCTGGATCGCTTCTTTTTGCGCTGTTTCTTCGACCCTGCTGGCGGCGGCAAGAGGTTGCGGGAGATCGTTCTTTACGGGTTCCAAATCCAACGCCCAATAAGAATGCTCCTTGCCCTTGGGGCCTATCTTATTCATACCGGCTAAAATGATCCTGGCTTTGGACGAAAAAATCTCATGATTATAAAATTTTTCATCATACCTGCTAAAGAATTTATTCGTTTTCAAAAAACTGTAAATTTGATTTATTAAATCTTCATTACTGCCTTGCATTTGTTGGAGCGCCCGCCTGTCAAACGCCCGTCTGATTGACGCTGCTTTCAACAGATCAAAAAAAGCGTCTTGATGGGGGATGCCGTTCGCCTTATTCATGACATTTCTTACTTCTGTATAATCCGCCCCGGAAACCGATGTTCCGTCAGGAAGGGCGAAGGCCTTTGTTAAGTTATCTTGACGCACGGGATCATCTTGAATATACGTTCTGATCAAAATAGACACATGATTCCCTGCGATAAGATAATACAGGCGGCTGCCCAGTTGTATGCGCAGGATCCCCAATCTATGCTCGTAATTCTGCAGCAGGTCCGATATTTCATCTTTGGGCATAGGGGCTGAAACACCTTTTGGATCAATAGAAACAGCAAAAACAAAATTGGGCAGAGATAATTCGACCTGATGACTCAGCACGCTATACACAGAAACCTCCTGCAAACCCATTACTGCGGGCAATTCCTGCTGCAGGACCAATCCCGTAAGCTCCAGAGAAAGATAGGAACGATGGCCGCTTTGGATGAGCTTTATAAGTTTTTGATCAAACTGCCCTTCGCTGTTTATCACGGGAATGGCACTTACTACCGGGCTGGCCTTTGCCGCTGGGCTGGCCATCGCGAGGCTGGCAATTTCATTCAACAACTTGTCTTTAGCACGGGCCAGGCCATTGATCCTGTCTATTTTCACGTTAACCTTATCTCTTTCTCTGCCAAGCGCTCTTGTATATTCTTCTGAAATTTCCCCGGCTTGTTCTGCGCTCTTTAGCGGTAGTCTCTCCAAAGACGACTTTTCCCTCCGGAATTCACTTAGGAGTGTTCCTAAAATTTCTGGAAAAGTAGTCTCGAGCCATTGCATGTCCTTACCGCTCAACATTTCTTTTCTACCTGCTTTTGCCCTTAATTGTTTGAATTTCTTCTCAACCGTGTCCAAAGATGTCATCGCCCGGCTGAACCCTAATCTCATCTTTATTTCATCTTGGGTAATTTTTTCAGCCTCTTGTTTTATCAATCTTAAAATCCTGTCTTTATTGTTCCTGAGAAGGGCCAGAACATCTTCAATGATAAATTCTAACTGTGGGGATTTTATTACTAATATCCCGGAAGTATCCTTAACTTCCCTATTAGTCACTATTAAGACCGGCATTTTTATACTTTTAAAACTTTTCACAAAATCAATATTATTAACAAGAAGTGCTCCAATTTCATCTTTATGATCATTGATATATGTCCTTGCTTCATCTTGATCAGTAAATTCTTTAAACTTTACGTTGGTACCATGGCCATGCTTCCGGATCGTTGACCGTATCCTTGCCAGTTGTTCTGGCGCATCCACATAAACCAGGGTACGATGTTCGACCATAGACAAAAATATTTTTTGTATTATTATTGAGGTTTCTCCTCTTGCTCTGGGAATCGCAGCACCTTTCCTTGCTCCTCCTGTCGGGCTGGTCATTGCCAGGTTGGCCGTCATCGCGCGGCTGGTTGTTGCTGCAGGTTTCTTGGCTTTCTGAATCAGATCAAACAAAATATTTGTCCCTGCTTCCGGTTGATTTTCTTCAGTCGCTTTCATTAATTGTTCCCGGGCCTCGTCACCTTTTACTATCCGGTACACACGTTCAATAGACCTTTGACTGACATAAATCGGCTTAGACCACATCTTTTGATCCGGACCATATACAGCAATGATGTGCTTCACGTGATTTGTTTGAAAATATGCCGTTGACTCCACGCTATACACGCCATGTGAAGGTGTCGTCCAGGCAATAAGCGGTGTGCTCCCGCCGAAAGTGCCAAATAATTTTTGCATTTCATCTTTGGGGACAATAATAGGCATATCTGGCGACATCGCGGGATTGGCTAAAAAGTTTATTGAATTTAACAATTCTTCGACATATTGACTTAATTGCTCCAAGTTTAAGCGAATAGGTGAACCCGTTTGAGGATAAGCGGCATAAATCAAACCTTTTCTCTCAGATTGAAAGAAGTTAGACACAACTTCAGGATACCTTTGAAGCTTATACGGAAAACTTATAGCAAACCACATCCTGTCTTCGATATCGTTCTTTATCAAAAATCTGTCTATATCTTTATAATGGATTGGTTTGAACCCTTCCGCAGATAAATATAAAAATCCTACCCGATGATCTTCTTTTCCCTCAATAATAAATAATCTGCCATAACGTAACACCTGACTCACCCTCTTTATAAATTTATACTCTCTACCATCCAAATATATTTGCCTGTCTTGATAGCGCCATAGCGTATGTTCCCTACCGAAAACTTTTACAACAGTCTTTTTATCCAACGTCAGCGGTAATACTTGGATCCGCATCGCTGCATCTTTTATTTTAGCATATCTGGTGATCGAATTTTTCAACTCAGACTGATACCAAAATTGAAAAAACCTTGGGAGCCCCTCTGCTGCCAAACTAAGCGCTATTAACGCCAAGCCCCATGCCCTTAAGTTCGGATAATTAGAAAAATGTTGATTGATTATACGCAAACTGTCAGCTACCAGGAATGCTCCGCCGGCCGCCATTAATCCGATACTCAATAGGCTATGCCGGTTTTTAATATTATCTGCTATCATTGTAGTGTCGGGGATTTCAGGATTAATTGTTACAGCTACCGCGAAATCTTTACCACTATCATTTGCTATGCTTGCCAAATCTATTAAGGTTGGCCTCAATATTCGATGCAGCATGACAGGGCTTGCCAATTCCTCAAAATTGGTTCCACCGGAAAAGTATTTTCTGGGGATGGGCTGTTGGGTGGTTTGGCTGAGGTCTTCCTTTATATAGTTGAACACGCCTTTCTTATAGGCTTTTAAGTATTGCTGGAATATCTTGTCTTTCTCCGTTGGGTCTTGGGCATTGACACCCACCTTGACCTTACTTTGATTGCCGTAGACTTGGGTCAAGAGTGCGTCTTTGAGGGCCATTTTGTACCAGCTGGCTAAGATCATTGAGTAGAACATCTGGCGCAAGGGGGCGAAGTTTTTGCCGGTGTTGACTTCTTGTTCGATGCTGGGAAGAATGAGTTCGCGGATGATCTGACTGGCTAAGGTGTGAGATTTATTCTGTTGATGGCGTGAAAGAGATAAGTAATCTTCTTCAAGCATTACTTTTAAATGCGCGCCGACGATGTAGGCAACGTTGCCGCGTTCGAAAACATCCGCTTTGTCAGCGACGATCCAGACCTTGTTAAAGGTATTAACCGGAATTTGGGTTGTGCCGTACATTTGTTGGGCTTTGGTGCATATTTTGTCCCAAAAGGTCTTGCCAAGGTTCTTTTCAGGATAGATCAAAGAAGCGGTTAATTGCTTGAGGATATAGTCTTGTGCCAGCATGTCCTGGCCCATTTGGGTTTGGCCCAGATTATTGGCGATCATGCGGTCTTTCTCATAAGGAGACAAATTGACCCACAAATCTTTTTCGGGGATGGTTAGGCTGGCGAGGAAGTATTTGATTAATTTAGAAGATTCACTTTTAAGTTGTTCTTGTTGAGATTCTTCGCTGCGCTCAGAATGACGAGCAGTGCTCCCTGTGTCGATGATGAAATCGAATTTAAAGGGATTCTCGGGATGGACCTTGATGCCCTTCATTAAAACAGGCTCAAAAGCAGGACTTAGACTCACCATGGTGCCAGGTGCCGGCAAGCCTAAAACTGTATCAGCATGGGCTTGAGGCAGAGGGCCTAAGCTTGTTAGGAAAAAGCAGACAATGACTATTAGGCTTAAAATTTTTTTAAACATGTCCGTTCTGTGCAAGTATATTAGGGAAAGCGCTACTTGTGAAAGGATAACATATATTGGGGGGTTGTCAAACCAGGGAAGGATAAATCAACGTATATAAACTATTGATATTAATACGTTTATGGGTCATACAAAAAATAGTTGATATTTTTATAAAATTAAATCCTTGGAGATTTGCCGATCATGTAAAAATCCTGCGCTTCCATGTGGTCGTAGTCCCCGCGCAAGATCCTTTCACAACCCAGCAGATTGTCTTCCAAAGGCACATACTCGCCTTTTTTACCGGTGAAAACCTCAGATACCGTGAACGGCTGGGTCATAAAATTGTACAT
>JABDCU010000018.1 GCA_013287965.1 Candidatus Omnitrophota bacterium
CGATTTAAATCAGGCGTGGGTTGATTACTTGCAATGAAAAAACATTATCATTTGATCGGTATCGGCGGCATCGGCATGGGGACCTTGGCTTCCTTGCTTTTGGACCAGGGGCATTCTGTCAGCGGTTCTGACCTGAAGGACAATGAACTGATCTTGGGGTTACGCAAAAAAGGGGCGACGGTCACGATCGGCCACCATACCAGCAATGTCAAGGACGCTGATTACGTGGTTTACTCATCCGCTGTCCGCGTGAACAATCCGGAACTGATGGAATCAGAGAGCCGCAATATCCCCGTGTTACAGAGGGCGCAAGTGCTGGCCCAATTGGTCAACCAACAGACCGCCATCACGATCGCCGGCGCTCACGGTAAAACAACGACGACGTCCATGGTCTCAAGCCTTTTAATTAACGCAGGGCTCAAGCCCACCACGGCCATCGGCGGGACCATCAATAACTCGGTCGCGTATAATGCTAATTTAGGGGCAGGTAAATATTTTGTGGCTGAAGTGGATGAAAGTGACGGCACCTTCCTTTATTTTAATCCGCATTACTCGATCATTACCAATATGGATTTTGAGCACGTGGATTTTTATAAGAATTGGGAAGGCATTACCGAAGCTTATGCCAAGTTTATCGCCCGCACGCACAAGGACGGGTGTTTGATCGTTTGCGGCGAGGACAAGAAGCTGCTGGAGCTGGCACGCCGCCAGAAGGTCAATACTGTTACCTATGGCATGAGCGACCAGCAGGAGGTGTACGCGGCGCGTATCGTGACGGATGGGTTTCAATCTTCTTTTTCCTGCTATACCCTTAAGGGCAAGTTGGGGGATTTTGAGCTTAACGTGCCCGGCAGGCATAATATTTTAAACGCGTTGGCCTGCATCAGCGTAGGGTTGCAGTTGGGCATTTCTTATGAAGTCATGAACAAGACGCTTAAAAATTTTACCGGGGTCAAACGCCGTTTTCAATTAAAGGGCCGCGTGAATGAGGTGATGGTCATTGATGATTACGGCCATCATCCCACCGAGATCGCGGCGACCCTTAACGCGGCGCGGCTATTCGCGCCCAAACGGCTCATCACTGTATTTCAACCGCACCGGTATTCCCGGACTAAATTCCTGTTGAATGAATTTGTCGGATCTTTGGGGCTTAGCGATGAATTGATACTGACTGATATTTATGCAGCCAGCGAGAAGGTCTCTGAGGGCGTCGGGGTCAAGGTCTTGTTCGCGGAATTACAAAAAACACTGGGCCCCAGGGCCACTTTTCTAAAAAAAGAAAATATCATCAAATATTTGCAGGACCACGTCCAGCCAGGCGATATGGTGCTTTTCCTGGGGGCCGGGGACATTTATCATCTTTCAGATGAATTGGTCGGGACATTGTCATGCGCAGTGAATCATATGGGACAATAGGTGTATTAATGGGAGGCTACTCCTCGGAGCGGGAAATTTCCCTGCGTTCCGGCCAGGCCGTGGCTGATGCTTTGTCCCAGGAAGGCCACCGTGTTTTACCGCTGGATATTACGACGGATGACCCTGCCGCGATCATCCGGCAGCTTCAAGAGATCCCTTTGGACATTGCCTTCATCGCCTTGCACGGCCGTTTGGGAGAGGATGGCACGATCCAGGGCATTTTAGAAAAACTTGATATTCCTTATACCGGCTCAGGTGTCAAAGCCAGCCAAATGGCTTTTAACAAAATTTTGACCCAAGAGGCCCTCAAGAGCGCCGGTTTACCGGTGCCGGCGCATTATTGCATCACCGACGCAAGAGGTGTCGATTTTAAAACCGTCTGGGCGCAGATCAAATCAACACCCCTGGTGGTCAAGCCCGCCTGCGAGGGTTCCAGCATCGGGGTGCATGTCGTGCGCCACCCTTCGGAGTGGGAACCGGCTTTTAAAAATGCTTTAAGCTTTGGGCCGCAGGTCATCATTGAGGAGTTTGTCAAAGGTCGTGAATTCACCGCCGGGATCTTTGACCGTGAGGCCTTGCCCTTAGTTGAGATCGTCCTTAAGTCTAATTTTTTCAGTTTTACCGCCAAGTACCAAAAAGGGGCGACCGAATACATTTGCCCGGCCCAGGTCCCTGAAAATTTGGGCCGCAAGATCAAGGAACTGTCCTTGAGTGCGTACGATGTTTTAGGCTGCGAGGGGTTTGCAAGGGTGGATCTGCGTGTTGATGAAAATGAGCAGCCTTTTATTTTAGAGGTCAATACCATCCCTGGATTTACAGGGACAAGCCTTTTTCCCAAAGCCGCCCGTGAGGCGGGGTATAGTTTTGTGCAAGTCTGTGAAAAACTTTTGGACCTGGCGTATGGCAAAAAAATCCAACGTTAATATCTCCAGGATCGCGGTGATCCGTACCATTGTTTTTTTATTCATCGGTTTCGTCCTCTTTACCGTCTATGTCAATACCGTTGAATTCCTCAAGAGCTCACCCCTGTTTGAAGTCAAGGACGTGATGATCGACCGGTCGATCCAATTTATCGACCTGCGCGCCTTGAAGGACCTTAAGGGTACGAATATTTTCAGGGTCGATATCAATAAGATCGACCGCCAGATCGCCGAGCGGTATCCGTATATCGCGCAATTAAGGGTGGTGCGCCAATTGCCGGACCGCATTTTGATCCTTGCTAAAAAGCGGGAGCCCTTGATGCAGATCTATTATAAGAAAAAATATTTGCTCCTGGACACGGAAGGCGTGGCTCTATATTACACCCTGCAGCCCGCTCTCTTGCCGCAGGTGTACGGCATTCCCCTTGAACGCAGCTGGTTATTTTTAGGGGGGCATTTGCGCGGCCAGGAATTGAGCAAGGTCGTGGATATCCTTAACATGTTCAAGGCATCCCCGTATTTACGGCGATGGCGCATCCACGCCGTGCAAGCGGGTAATCTCTCGAAGATCGACCTGTTGGTTGGTGAAAATATGCATGTCATCCTTGACCAGGACGATACACAGGATAAGATAGAGTTATTGCAGATGCTGATATCCGCCAATAGGATCAATTTGGACCAAGTGAAGTACATTGACTTAAGGTTCAAGGAACCGGTTATAGCTAATAATGTGGAAAATACCAAGGAATGACGGATGTTTAAAAAGATGGCACAGTTGCAATATTTTTGCGGGCTGGACTTAGGCACGCACACCATGAAGGCCAGCATTGTCCGGCTCACGGATGAGGACAATCTGGACTTGCTGGGTGTCTTTGAGACCCGGGCAACGGGTTTTAAAGGAAATTCCATCAGTGATATCACGGAACTGGCTGAATGCATCCAGCGCACGGTGCAGGGGGTCATGCAAAAGACCGGCATCAAGGTCCATGCCGTGCAGTTGGGCGTCAGCGGGAGCTTTTTGACGACCCGCCGTTCTTCGGCGGTCATCCCATTGGTTGACAGCGGCACCAAGGTGATCTCCAAATTTGACCTGCGTAAAGTGGAGGCCCAGGCCAAATTACTGGGCGTGTCTTTAGATGAAGAGATCATCCATGATTTTCCGCAATGGTACAAGATCGATGATATCAACACGTCGATCAACCCCGCGGGATTGATCGGCCGCAAAATTGAGACCAGTCTTTTATTATTGACAGCCCAAGCCTCGCGCGTGCGCAATTTGACCAAGGCCGTGCATCAGGCCGGATTTGAGGTCAGTAGCGTTGCTTTTGGCGGGTACGCGGCCAGTGATGTGGCCATTGATAAGGCGGATAAAACGTTGGGCTGTGCCCTGGTTGATATCGGGGCTAATATCACCTCTGTTATCTTTTTTAAGAACGGCATTGTGGGCGACGTCCAATTCATTCCCTGGGGCGGGAATTATGTGACCCAAAGCATTGCCGAGCGTTTGAGCCTGACCGTTGATCTGGCTGAAGAGATCAAGAAAACACACGCCGTGGCCAATCCCAAGGAAGTTACCGGTGAGATATTGGTCAAGCGTGATAAAGGTTATATCCCTATCCGTCGGGAAGCGGTGTGCGAAGCGGTCAATTGGGAAATAGAGAATTTTTTGACCCATCTGGAAACCGTTGTTAAGGGATCGCATCTGTACCACCAACTGAATAAAGGGATCGTGATGGTGGGAGGCGGCGCTTTATTGCCGGGCGCCATTGAGCGCATTGAAGAGCGCATTAACACGCCGGTGCGCATGGGTGCGGCCACTCCGGGCTTGAATAACGCGGCCGTGTACGCGGCCAGCATCGGCTTGGGCAGGATGCATTATTTGAAAAAGAAAGAAGAGGGCATTGGCATCAAAACACCGTTGAATTTCAAAGACAAAATTGTTAATAGTGTAAAAGAGTTATGTCAGGAGTACTTTTAAATGGATTCCCGCTTTCGCGGGAATGACAATTAACGAGTTCAATTTTCTTGTGATTTATTGTCGGAACGGCGTTTGCTTAAATTGAATTCGATGTTCTTGAGGACGTTGCGCAGGCGGGAGTTGCTGTTGATGATATTGAGCAGCCCTAAGGCGATCAATATCAGGAGCATCACGATCAATATGGAGTTAAAGGATTGGGCCAATAATAATTGATCGGCAACATTGTTCTTTGGGACATCAAAACTGGCATTAAGGACCTTTAAGGCATTAATAAAAGCGAACAGGAAGATGATCGCCAGGATAGCTTCAAACAAGATGATATAAAAATGGCGGCCCATCCACTGCGCGGCGCGGTTGTCCCATTGCTTGACCTTGTTGGCGAAATCATTGTAAGCCATAAGTATTATTGTAAGAACGGATGACATGAAAGCAATATGTTTCTTATTAAGTTGTGTCCTGCTTTCCGGATGCGTTACCGGCCCCGGCGCCAGCGGGACCTTGGGTTATAGTCATGACCGTCGTGTGGTCATTGTGGGGGAGAAGGTGTCGCAGGAGATCGCGGTGTATTACCAGCGCCGGTATGATGCCATGGTTTGGTTTACACCGACCCAGGGCTTGGTGAAAGATTCAGCGCAGGTCATCCTTAAAGGCCTGGGGCCTTCCCCGGCGATGCGGTCATTGATCAATGAACTCAAAAGCATTAATTATAGTCTTGGGCCTTGGGAGATCATCGTCCCGGGAATAGCGGAAGGTTATTTTTTAGCGACACTTAAAGACATGGAAACAGGGTCTTTGGCCCAGGCCCGCGGGGACATTGTACTGACTCACTCTAAAGCCAATAAAGATGTGGAAGCCCAGGTGGCGCGCGTTACCAATAATAATTTTTTTGTGACCTACGAATTCCAGAAATATTAAATTCTTATTTTTGATGCTCGGCCTGATAACGTGCTTTATTGGCCGCGCGCACCTGGTCAAAATAGGCGTTGACTTCCGGATGAGACCTTAAAAAAGCATCCACCTCATCTTTCATCTGCTTATTGAAAGCAGCCTGTTTGGCAGCTTCTTCCTGTTGGAAAGCGACCCATGAGGCCGGCGGCTGCGGGATTGCCTGGGCAAAAGAGACCACAGGCAAGAGCATCATTGAAGCCATTAGTGCCAGGGACATTTTTTTCATATCATTTCCTTTCGTCATATTAATGATGTTTTATTAAATACATCACTGTCAAGACCACTGCAACAATGATCAATCCTGTTATATATCCTGAGAGCAATTGCAAAAATTTATTTGGCTTGCCGGCCATATGATCTTCTCCTTGCGGCTTTTTGTCAGCGATGGTGCTAATTATATCACTTATTCAAGGCCGAAGGCTATCATTTCCCGGTCTTTTTTCTAAAAAACCTACTTGACAAATATACTACTAGGTAGTACACTTCAATTGTATATTACTTAGTGGTATAGGCACCGAATGTATTATTTAAAAAATTAATATTTCTATCGTTGGGCCAAGAAACAAGGCATCACAGACAAGGTGCTTTCAGATGCAATAGAAGAATTCGAAAGCGGATTATACGAGGCGAATTTAGGTAACCATTTGTACAAAAAGCGGATCGCCCTGGCCGGACGCGGCAAAAGTGGAGGGGCTCGAACAATATTATTCTATCAGCAAGGCAAGAAATTAATTTTTTGCCATGGGTTCGAGAAAAGTGATCAAAGCAATTTAAGCAGTTTCGAAGTTAAATTTTTTAATAAATTATCGGACAGTTATCAACATTTACCGGAAGAAGAAGTTATTAAAATGATCAGAAATGACAGGTTTTTTAGAATTTCTAGAACGGAGAGTTAATCATATGAGAAACAGTATTAGAGATATGGTTTTGGAATCCATGGAAGATCTTTATAAAAATGGTTCGATAGATGAAATAACCATTCGTGAAGTCAGGGCTTTGGCCATGGAGGATATTAAATCATATCCCCCGAGAGCAATTGTGCGACTTCGTAGAAAGCTTAAACTGAGCCAAGCAGCCTTAGCCAGATTCATTAATACGAGTGTGCAAACAATTCAAAGCTGGGAGCAGGGCGTCAAGAAACCTTCTGGAACGGCCCTCAAGTTGCTGCATATTATTGATGAGAAAGGCTTGTCAGCGGTCATTTAATAGAAGCCATTGATTTAAAGCGTTTAAATAAAGATCAAGAGATGAATTATTTGCCTGCCAGTAAGATTGGCAGGCATTTTTTTATTTATCGATGAGGAATTGTTAAGGAATTGCTTTCCTAAAGTATGCCTTAAGGCCTTGAAAATCATTGGTTTATGGTAAAAAATAAAATTTGCTTTTGGGTTATTCATATGGCATACTTTCACCATACCTAGAATTTTTATCAATTCCAAAGGAAAAGCATGTTTAAACGTGTCATAGCAACGCTGCTTTGCGTTACTTTTTCTTTTAGTAATCTCCAGTTGTCCCAAGCTCAGGATTTTAGCGTTAATCAGCTTCCTCTGCCTGGCACCATGGTAGGAGAGTCCGCGCCGTTTTCACCTTTGGCCTTAAAAGGCCTTGTTGTTAATCTTCAAAAACCCTTAGAATTCCAATTCATTGTTGATACCGGAAAGGGGCCGCAGGACACTGCCACCATCAAAGATCAAGCTAATCAATTGGTTAAATATTTTTTGGCAGGCCTGACCATCCCTGAAGGTGATCTATGGGTCAATTTATCTCCTTATGAGAAGAGCCGTATGGTCCCTGCGGCGTTGGGTCAAACAGATCTAGGCAGGGATTTATTGGCCCAAGACTACATTCTCAAGCAGTTGACCGCTTCCCTAATATATCCCGAAAAAGATTTAGGCAAGGCATTTTGGAGCAGGGTGTACGCAAAAGCCCAACAGCAATTCGGCACAACCAATGTGCCGGTCAATACCTTTAATAAGGTATGGATCCTTCCTGATCAGGCGCAAGTTTTCGAGAACGTCAATGCCGCCTATGTGACCAAATCAACCTTGAAGGTCATGTTAGATGAAGACTATCTGGCACTTCATAAACATACGACCCAAAATAACGGCACTGATTCAATAGGATCTCAAATCGTTCGCGAAATCGTCCTCCCTGAAATAACCAAAGAAGTCAACACCGGCAAAAACTTTGCCCCGTTACGCCAAATCTATCAAGCACTCATCTTGGCCAAATGGTATAAGGAAACTATTCAAAACGGGCTTTTGGATGCTATTTATACCAATAAAAATAAAATCGCTGGCGTCAATCTAAATGATCCTGCGGTTAAAGAGCAAATTTATGAGCGTTACCTAAAGGCCTATAAGAAGGGTGCGTTTAACTACATTAAGGAAGACCCAACGCCCGAAGGCCAAGTTGTGCCGAGGAAGTATTTTTCGGGGGGAGCATATTTTGCTGGTTACTATCATCTTGATAAAATTCACGACAGTAATGCTATGATTTCTGCAAGGAAATTAGTGGCAGGGGCACTGTTATTATTGACCTTTATTTTGGGACCAGCAGTAAATCCAGTCTTAGCGCAAAATAATATTTCTCCTCAGGCATTTGGCGGTCCTGTGACCCAATCTCCTTCAGTATCTCCGTTGGAATTTTCTATCCCGTTGCCACAAGGGAAAATCACAACTTATAGGGAAGCGCCTCCGGCTAATACTATTCAATCAAATTATAAATATATCGATCAAATACCCTTTGGTGATGGTTTTCATGTCCAAAAAGGATTGACGTACGCCTTTTCATTAGAAGGCAAATCGTTTGTAGATAATAAGAAGATAATTAAAGGGAAGGTACTGCTTGTCATTGAAGTAGTTTACAAATATGAGAAAGGTAAATCTGATAAAAGCTATCGTATCATTGTGGTGCCCGATGATGGAGGTCCCAGATATTTAAAGATAGAGGAAACAAAAACGCATAAAAATGTGGTTTTGGTGGATAAAGCCATGTCGCAGGCACTGCCAAAACAAACTTCATATGTGGCGATGAACGGACAGGTTCTATTGCCTCAGGAATCGACGACCGTGCATGTGGGGAAATGGCAAGATAAGGAAGCAACGCCCGTTGTACACATTCAATATGGCGGCAAAGAATATACACTTATTGTCTGGGAAGTGGGGAAGGATGAATTAAGAGGTCCCTATACTCCCGGACTTACAATAAAAGATATCAATGATCAGTTGCGGCAAAAGAAGATCTCAGCAAAGATTGTGTACGAGCCAGGCGGTGATTTATATGTACAGAATATATCTACGGAACAACAAAATCTGATTTTAGCCTCCCCCACTCGCATGGCTTTTCTCAATGATAAATTCGTCCAATTTAATGCGGCGATGACAATAAAAGAAGAGAAAATGCAAAAGGCCTTAGCTTACATAGTTTGGAAAAAAGGAAGAATTAAACCACAGGAAAATAGTTTACTCAGAAGAATATTATCCGGGGAAGCCGCATATAGTCAGCTACCCGATGAAATCCGTGATGATCCGTCATTTAAAAGAACCTTTGTTTGCGCAAAGTTGATAATAGAAAGCGATGGTGGGCTTTCGGATTATTCCTTGGGAGTCATAGATATATTTCTTGAAGGCAATATTCATCGACAGGTTGTATTAGATGAATTGATCAGAAATGGGAGAATTCTTGAAAGGGCAGAACATCTTCTCGAAAGGGCCGTGCAATTAATGCAAAATCCCGATGCGGAGATGAAGGTAGAAGAGTATCAGAGGATAGCTGATTCTCTTTTGTATAGTGAATATACGGGTTCAAGCCCGGAGAAAGATCAGGCTAAACTATTGGCATTGCGTAAATTGACAAAGCGTGTAACAGAAAAGATCGAAGAAGTTAAGGGAACAAGCGTTGTTTCTGAAGAAGAAATAAATAATGTTATGCAGCATCTTAATGCCAAAACTGAGGAGTATAGCGAAGGGGGAAAATATACGTTTAAGATTAGAATAGATGCGGCGATGTTAGACGGTCTTAAGAAAATCATCTCAAGAAGAAAAGCACTTATAGGAATCGGGGCAGGAGCTGTAATAATAAAACAAGGTCTTAGTGAAATCTTTTTACCTTATAAAGGGATAGCAGGAAAAATAGTGATATTACCGGATAGCAGTCATTTTGATATAACAAAAGAGACTGAAATCCTTATCCATGGGGCCAATGAAAATAATATTCCTAAGAGTTTTAGTGGTATGGCCCAAGAAGCCGTGAGCAGGGGTAAAAATTTTCTTGTCTATGCCTATGATCAAAATAGTTCCATGGACGATTGGGTGGGTGATTTAATAAAAATCGTTGAGAAGTTGAAGTTGATGGCAAAGGAACAAGGTGCTGATCCGGAGAATATTGCATATATTCCATATTCAATGGGAGCGGATATTTTTTGGTATGCAGTTTTGAAGGAACCAAATTTATTTACGAATGTTCAAGTAAAGCAAATGGCTCCGGCTATTGGTGGCGCTCAAGAAGCAAGGGTACTCCCAAGTGTATGGCTACAAGAGCGGCTCGTTAAGTTTGGCGTTCCTTTCTTGGCCAGCAATGGCGATATTCAATTAACAAGGGTTTTACACCCTGAGGGGAAAGTAAAAATATTCGAGGACCTTAATGTTTGTAATTTTCTTTTAAATACGGTGGGAGTGAGCAATGTCCAAACTTTTTCGCCGGATGTAGATACCGTCGTCATAGCAACTAATAGTCCACTTCTTGGTAAGGTGACAAAGTATCCAGGTGTGGCGCATGAAAAGATCGCGGAAGACCCTCGTGTCATTCAAGCGGTCTTCGATCAGGCGATGAATGCGAATAAAATTTCTCGGCGTTTGTTTTTAAAAGGGGCCGCAGGATCACTGATGGCTCCAATGTTTCCTGGGTTTGCGTCGTCCCAAGACCTTTCTTATGAATCTCTTTCATCAATGTCTGACCAAGAGTTGATCGCTATTATCAAAGATATAGCTGATAAAAATACGACACACTTTGATGTCATTCTTTCAAAAACGTATTTATTCGCATCGGTTGTATTACAAGAAAGATATCGACAAAAACCAGATGCCAGGGCTGGTATAAGAAAAGGATTGATTGATGTTATGGATGATAAGAAAAACACTTACCTCACGACAGGGATCATGTTTCATCTGTTACGGCAATTGACAGCGGATGAGCCAAACGTTTTACTGGATTTATATAAGCGGAATCTTGCTGGCTATGATCAGGAGTATTTATACCTTAAACAAATTTTTGAAAGCCCAATATTTTTGCGTAAGAACATTACAGAAGCAGAGGCCCGGGTGGCTTTAAACGGGCTGATATCTTCCTCCAGGAAGATTTTCGCAAGTTATAAAACAGCTGGAATAAAATTTAAGAGCCCTCTTTATAAAATTTTGCGGGCGGAACATTATTCATCCAGTATTTTCTTCCTGGTCCATCGTTACGTTAATTTCTTTATCCGGCAGCAAGACCGTATGAAATTAAAAGCCGATCAAATGCCCGGATTAAAAGTAACATCAGCCAGCCAGATAAGGCAGAAACTCAAGGACGTTTTTGTAAATTCACAATCCGTTGGTGTTAGTGCAGGTATAGAAAATGCTAATGCAGGAGGGTATTTGAACCCTGGTTACCTGGCTCATGTTCAGGATCTAATAGAATTTTATGATATTCTCTGGCATGAATATGGACATAATGATGTTGATGATCAGGCCCCCTGGCTCCAAGAATCAATGGATAAAAATATCAGGAATGGTGAGCGTCTTCAAAATTTGCAAGGAATACATGAGTTAGGCGGCGACATTGAGGCAGTGGTCATCTCGATGATGGAAGGGGCCGGGGAGAAGGCTTATTTGAAATTCTTAAGCTCTCTTGAAAGATCTGTTGCTGACGGTGAGATCAATGAACAATTTCAGATTTTTGATTTGCTTGCAGATGAAAAGCCAAAGGAAATAGTGCCCGAAGAGCTTTATTCCAAATTTATTAATATAACAAATATGGAAGCCCATGCGTTTTCAAGGGGGTTTTTATCATGGCTTGTATCCACCAGTCCAGGGCATGGAGGGATTTTGCGTGATTTTACAGATTGGGTGCTCCTGTATGTTTCTTATAACGAAGTCCTTGATGAGTTTGGTAAAATCCCAGGAGGCCCTGTCGTAGGAGATGATTTTTTTATGAAATTTAAAGACAGGGTCGTTGAAAAATATAAGCAAAAAAGAAGCCAGAGAAAAACCCTGCCCCCTAAACTCGGCGGGATTTATCCTAATATCATATTGAATGCGCAAAGATTTCAGATGATTGATGCGGCGATGACAAATAAGAAATCGGCCGGTTCCAACAAAACGAAATCAAACAAAAAAGCCTTGAAGGCGAGTGGCCAACAAAAGACTTTTGACCCAAGCAGAAGGACATTCTTAAAGAAAGGCGGTGTTTGGGTGACAGGTGGGGTTCTGGCGACGGCTGTTTTCGGAGGAGGGGGATATTGGTGGTGGAACCGATCATCTGTCCCTTTAACTTCTACTGCCGAATGGCCTGTGAATTTTCATTTTATTTTTAATGCTCATGCAGGGGCCATCGACAATCAACAAATCGCGGATGCATGGGCGAAAGTGACCCCAGGCCAGCCTATCATATGGTTTATGGAGGATATTCGTGACGTTAATTTTCTTCTTTCTGGTGTTAGAGAAAGTATTCGACTTCTCTCTCCATCAGACCGCCAACGTTTTTTTGCGGAGATGGGATGGGGCGCTGGAACGTCAGTTGCAGACGCGATGGAGCAGCTGGATAAAGACGAAAGATTATTTGTTAATGCCAAAGGGGAAGAAATTCTTACGAGCGGCTATATTAGAGAGCGGATCAATTTTTATATGAGATATTTTAGCCTTATGAAGCAACAATTTGTCCTTAATCCATTTGATCCGGTTACGCAAGAAAACATGCCATTAGTAAAAGCCTATCCGATATATAAGCCGAGAATTGAAATAGAAGGCGTTAGTCTGGAAGCAGCTGTTGAGCAATTGGCAAGTGAGCAGTTTCAGAAAGAAGCCTATAATGCTCTTTTAAAAGAAAAAAATGAGGAAAAGTATTTTTACAATATGGAAAAATATTTGGAGGCAGACTTTAGGTTTAATCAGTTGCGGGATAAAAACGTGGTCGAACAATTACAGGCCATTGCCCGTAACCCGCAGAATAAAGGGACGACTATTATTGTCAGTCGGGGTGACTGGCATTACATCACATTACGGGACGATATTGAAACGTTCCGTCAAAAAACGAATGGAGTAACGCTTGATTTGCAAAGCAATCCACAACAAGATACTCAAAAAATTAGAATCAGAGATTTTGTTGAGTTAAGCCATTTCAGAAATGGTGTATATCATACAAATGATCCTATAGATAAAGACCAATTAAAACGCATACTTATTGAAGATATTTTATCTAGAAGTTTTAGCGCTTCTTTTACAGGGTCTAAATTCCAATTATATAAGTTCCCCGAAAAAGAAGGTCCATCAGCTTATCATCAAGCAATACGTGTAATTTTATCAGGTTTAACGGGGGATACGCTTGACGAGTTTATTAGTTCAATACAAAATAACCCTTTTGGGCCGGATGCTGATTATTTTGCATTGGCTGTTTATATAATTGAACAGCTGAGAAAATTTAATAGAGTCACAGAGGATGAGTTACAAAGACTGTTCCTTAGGGTTTCTTTGCTTGATAAAGGAAATTTGGCCGAAATTGATGTCGAAATGCCTAATGGAAAGATCCAAAAGTTTGGCTTTCCCTATAAGCATACTGGAGGTAACCGCGCTATGATTGAGAACGAAAAAGGCGGTATTGATCTTAACCAGATCAACGTCCTTCGGGGTGGCAGGAAGGTGCTTGTCCAATTTGACCCGGCCCAGCTTAATGAATTAGAACAAAGTGATTTTAGAGGCTTTACTCCAGTGATCACCGGTTTTCAATATATCTCAAGTCCCTTCCCGTTACTCGGCATCAATCGTCCTGCCAAAGATTCGGTTTTGCTCGCAAAAGCGTAGTTTTAAATCAATAAAATGGATTCCCGGAGCAACTGCGAATGTCCGGCATGAGGACCTTTCGCGGGAATGACAGTGGTAAGAGACCCTCGTTTTGTGGTAGTATGTCATTCTGCGCCTGTAGCTCAACTGGATAGAGCATTAGTCTTCGGAACTAAGGGTTGCAAGTTCGAGTCTTGCCAGGCGCGTTTAAATATTGATAATGGATTCCCGCTTTCGCGGGAATGACAAAATGGGAGACATGGATGGCTAAAACTGTTAAAAAGTGCGGTAAGAAATGTTACGGCTGCGGCAGGCGGCCGGTTTTTTCCATCCACTCCATTTATTGCCGTATATGTGACCGCCTTGCCTTTCGCATGAAAGAAAGAAGGTTTCCGCCTGAGGCCGTGAAAGCGGTTTGGGAATATATACGCGCCTATGACTACCGGTGTTTTTACACCAAGATGCTCCTTGAGATGGACGATATCAAAAGCCCGTGGTTTTGCGTTTTTGACCATTTAATACCTCTTGACTCAAGGAGGATCGTGCTGACATCGGCCTTGATCAATGAGATGAAAACAGCCCTTTCTGTCAGGGAGTTTTGGTATTTTGTCCTGCAGTTGGCTGATCTTATAGTGAAGGGCAAGAGTATAAAAAAGATAAGGCTGGCCCATTGGCGTCAACAATATGCCGGGGAAAAACAGCAGGGCGGCGCGGGGGAGATTTGCCTGGCGCAACCGAAATGGAAGGGAAAGCACAAGAAATGCTGCCAATGCGGCAAGCCGGTTTTTACTTTGCGTTCTAAATATTGCTTGCGGTGTTCGCGCTTTAACCATCGCATGGAGATAAAAGGGTTTTCACCCGAGGCCATGGAGGAGATCCGCCTGCACATTAGGACCAATGGTTATGTGTGTGCTTTGACCGGCCTGCCCCTGGAGATGGATGATTACCGAAGCCCATGGTATTGTGTTTTTAATTATTTGACGCCCGGGGACCATTCCAAGGTCGTGCTGACCTGTGCCTTATTTAATGAGATGAAAACTGATCTTTCCATCAAGGAATTCTGGTACTACATCAGGCAATTGGCCAATTATTTCAGGCACGGCACAAAAATAAGAAAGAAAGAGCTGGTTTACTGGTACAGGTTGACACCCCAAGAGCTGTATCTTAAAAGTCTTCGAGACTAATAATCATTTTTGTCTTTACTTTAAAGTGACTTTTGATATAGTTTGGGCGTGACAGTGGAAACTTCTTTAAATAATACTCCTTTAGCAGATGTGCATGTGGCCTTGGGTGCCAAAATGGTGGGCTTTGGCGGCTGGAACATGCCTTTGCAATATGAGAGCATCCTCGCCGAGTGGGAATATAACCGCAAAACAGTTTCCCTTTTTGACTGCTCCCACATGGGGGAGTTCATGATCAAGGGCGATGCGGTTGCTTGTGGTTTGGACCGCATCGTGGTCCAGACGATCGTGGACATGCCTGTTAATACCTGCCGTTATGGTGCCATGCTCAATGAAAATGGCGGGGTCATTGATGACCTGATCGTTTACCGCAAAGGCCCGGAAGACTGGATGGTCGTAGTTAACGCGGCTAATATAGAGAAGGACGCGGCACACTTTCGTGCCCACTTGAATGCCAACGCCCGGTTTGAAGATGCTTCCTTTAAAACAGCCAAGCTGGACCTGCAGGGGCCGCGATCGCGCGACGTATTAAAAGTGTTAGTGCCCGGCATAGAGCAATTGACCTATTATGCTTTTGGCCAATTTCAGATAGCAGGGACGCCTTGCCTGATCAGCCGTACCGGTTACACCGGCGAGCTGGGCTATGAAATTTACTGCCCTTGGGAAAAGTGTAAAGAAATCTGGCAAAATATTTTGGACAATGATACAGTAAAACCAACAGGTTTAGGTGTGCGTGATGTCTTGCGTGTGGAGATGTGCTACAGCCTTTACGGCCACGAACTTGATGAGACGATATCCCCGCTGGAAGCAGGACTGGATAAATTTATTGACGGGAATAAAGATTTTATCGGGCGCAAGGCGGTGTCAGCGCGGCCGCCCCAACGTACCATTGGTTGCTTTACCAGCACCTCGCGTAAAAGTCCCAGGGCAGGGAATAAGATTTTTGATGCCGCGGGCAATGATATTGGGGTGGTGACCAGCGGTACTTTTTCACCCGCGTTACAGGCCGGTATTGGCATAGGATTCATGAGCCGCCACAGCAAAGAGGCTGGGGGGCAAGTTTTTTTCGGTGATGAGAAAAATAAAGCTGCGGCCATTGTTGCCAAAAGGCCTTTTTATAAAAATGGATCTTTAAAAGCGTAACAGGAGAAGGGTATGGAGATCGAAGAAAATTTTCTTTATACGAAAGAACATGAATGGGTTTCTATCGAGGACAATATCGCCACCATGGGCATCAGTGATTACGCCCAGGAAGCGTTGGGCGATGTGACCTATGTCGAGCTGCCCGAGGAAGAAACGGAAGTGGAACAGTTCGAGCAGTTTGTTTCCGTCGAGTCGGTCAAGGCGGCCAGTGATATTTTTGCGCCCATGGGCGGCAAGGTGATCGAAGTCAACCGCAAACTGGAAGACACGCCGGGACTGATCAACAAGGACTGTTACGGCAAAGGCTGGATCGCCAAGATCGACGTGCGTGACATGGATGAAAGCACCAATCTCATGAGCGCAGAAGAATACCGCAACTTTTTAGAATCCTTGCATTGACAAAAACCCAATGAACCCTTATATCACCAACACCCCCCAAGAAGTTGAGCAGATGCTAAAGAGCGTCGGCGTCAAAAATATTGACGCCCTTTTTGCCGACATCAAGCCGGAGCATAGGCCCAAATCATTTGACCTGGCCGCCGGCCTTTCAGAATATGAAGTCGTGCGCCGCGTGACAGCCCTGTCCTTAAAAAATAATGTCCACGTTGTTCCTTTTATCGGCGGGGGATATTACGACCACTATATCCCGACGGCGGTGCCGGCCTTGACTTCCCGCGGAGAATTTTATACGGCGTATACCCCTTATCAGCCGGAATGCGCGCAAGGGACCTTGCAGGCCTTGTTTGAGTATCAAAGCTCTATCTGTGCCTTGACCGGCATGGAAGTTTCCAATGCCTCTTTGTATGACGGGGGAACAGCCCTTTATGAAGCCATGATGATGGCCATCCGTATTACCGGGCGCGATAAGGTGATCATGGACGGCGGGGTTTCTCCTATTTACCGCAAAATTTTAAAAACATACACGCATCATTTGTCTTATGAATTTCAGGAAACACCTGTGGTGCACGGACAAAGCAGCCGGGAAGAAATATATAAACTTTTAGACAAGGGCACTGCGGTCGTTATTTTGCAGAACCCTAATTTTTTTGGGGCCATTGATGACCTGACGGACATCATTGAGAAAGCCCATAGCGTTGGGGCATTGGTCATTGTCAGCGTGTATCCGATCTCATTAGGATTATTGAAAACACCGGCGGAGATGGGTGCTGATATTGTCACCGGCGAAGGACAGTCCCTGGGATTGCCGCTTAATTTTGGCGGGCCTTATTTAGGGTTCATGGCTGCCCGTAAGAAATTTATACGCAAAATGCCTGGCCGCATCGTCGGGGAAACCGTGGATTCCAAGGGCAATCGCTGTTTCGTTAACACCTTGCAGGCGCGTGAACAGCATATCCGCCGGGAAAAAGCCACGTCTAATATTTGCACGAATGTTTCTTTGTGCGCGCTTCAGGCCGCGATCTTTATGGCAGTGATCGGCAAAAACGGATTGAAAGAAATGGCGCAGTTGAATTTGGACAAGGCGGAATATGCCAAGCAGCTTCTGGCTAAGATCAAGGGTGTTGAGGTCAAGCGCAGCGCGCCGACGTTTAATGAGTTTACGGTGCATTTGCCGAAGGACGCCTCAGAGGTGGTTGCGGCCATGATGAAGAAAGGTTTCGCGGCAGGGTTTCCGCTGGGCCGGTATTATCCGGGCATGGAACGATATTTGTTGGTCGCTGTTACGGAAAAGCGGACCCGCGAAGAGATTGAACGGTACGCGAAGGCGTTGCAGGAAGTGTTGGAGTGATAGCTCAAAAAAGAAGGGCAAGATTTTCATCTTGCCCTTGTCATCCTGTAGCTTAATGGATGTCTGTTTTGCCGAATCTATTGAAAGAATATCATGTGGAGACGAGGTTGTCAATTTTTAAAGTGCGGGAATGTGGATGGCTGTTTGCTGTCCGATCCACATTCCCTTCAGACGCCCCTGGCGGGATTCGAACCCGCATACACCGTTTCGGCAAAACAGAGCTTTATCCAGATTAAGCTACAGGGGCTGTCTTATAGTGATTATTAGTCAATTTATTATTTGATAATATATCAAATATAATGATTTTGTCAATGTTTTAATTTTAGATAAGTTGGAATGGTCTGAATTACGATGTAAGTGATAAATTTGTTCTTTGAGCAATACGTATTGAAAAAGACTTTGGAAACAATTTTTGAGACCACTGGAGGCCCGACAGCCTACGTCGCCGATCAGAAAAACCTGCACCAAGACCGTGTGTTTTTCTGAGATATTAGAAAAGGCTGGCGGAAAAAGCCGACCGTGGTCGAAAAAATTCGTTTTCAAAGTCTTTACATGCAGTATAAGACATAGATGGGTTGCCGCTTTCGCGGGAATGACATGAATTAAGGTTACGGTGGGTGTCTACTTAATTATATGGAATTAATTTTTGAAAGATCGATAGCAGGGCGCAAGGGGTTTGATTTTGGTAAATCCGATGTGCCTGTCCATGCGAAAATCGCGCCTAAATATGCGCGCACGGAAGATGCGCCTTTGCCGGAAGTTTCTGAACTGGACGTGACCCGTCATTATACCCGCTTATCGCAGAAAAATTTCTCCATTGATACGCATTTTTATCCGCTGGGCTCATGCACCATGAAATACAATCCCAAATTTACCGAGGCCCTGGCGCGCCTGTCCGGGTTTACCGACCTGCATCCTTTGTTGGCCCAGCTTTCCGGCGGTGAACAATGGACACAAGGAGCGCTGCAAATTTTGTATGAGTTGGAGCAATGGATGGGGGAGATGACAGGCTTTAGTAACTTTACCATGCAACCCCTGGCCGGCGCCCACGGTGAATTGACCGGCATCATGCTCATGGCCGCGTATCATCGCTCCCGCGGCAACTCCAAGAAAAAATATGTCATCATTCCTGACTCCGCGCACGGCACCAACCCTGCCTCTGCCGCGGTGGCAGGTTATGAAACGATCTCCATCCCTTCCAACAAAGACGGGGGCATGGACTTGGAAGCGCTTAAAGCAGCTGTCAACGAAGAGACCGCCGGGCTGATGATGACGGTACCCAGCACCTATGGGGCCTTTGAAGGGAACATCAGTGAAATTTCCAAGATCATCCACGCGGTTGACGGCATCATGTATTATGACGGGGCCAATTTAAACGCGGTCTTGGGCCGATGCCGTCCGGGTGATGTCGGCTTTGACGTGATGCATATCAATACGCACAAGACTTTCACGACCCCTCATGGGGGCGGCGGCCCGGGTGCCGGACCCGTCGGTGTTAATGAAAAATTGGCCAAGTTCCTGCCGATCTCGCGCGTGGTCAAGCGCAGTGACGGTATTTATGCCTTGGATTATAATTATGCCGAATCCATCGGTTATATCGCCTCTTTTTACGGTAATTTCGGACTTTTGGTGCGGGCGTACGCGTATATGCTGATGTTAGGCAGGGAAGGGTTGATCGACACGTCCAATCACGCGGTGCTTAACGCCAATTACATCATGAAAAAACTTGAACCTTATTATAAAATTTGTTTTGACCGCATCTGCATGCATGAAAGTGTTTTTTCCGCCTCCAGGCAGGCCCAGCGCGGGGTGCATGCCATTGACATTGCCAAATTTTTGATCGACCAGCAGATCCATCCGCCGACGGTGTATTTCCCCATCAGTGTCCCTGAGGCGATCATGATCGAGCCGACTGAGACAGAGTCCAAGCAGACCATGGATCATTTTATCGCCAAGATGATCGAGGCGGATAAATTGTCTCAAACTGACCCCGCGGCTTTCAGGGAATTCCCTAAGACCATGCCGATCACCCGTCCGGATGAAGTCAAGGCCGCGCGGGACATCAAAACCAGTTTCTTTTTGGCACCATCTCCCACGGATGCAATTTAGAGATATTTCTTTTCCCACCCCGCAGGAAAATATTGCCTTTGACGAGGTTTTATTGCAGATGGCGGAAAAGCATGAGGCCGGTGAGTACCTGCGCTTTTGGGAATCTCCTGGAATTTTTATTGTGCTTGGCCGCATCGGTCGCGCGGAAATTGATATCAATGCCATCCATGCCCAAAAAGACAATATTCCGGTACTTAGGCGTTCTTCAGGCGGGGGAACGGTTGTTCAAGGGCCGGGCTGTTTAAACTATACCCTGGTCCTTTCGAAGCAAAAGCACCCTGAACTCAATGATTTACGCAAATCATATGAATGGATCAGTGCTAAAGTCGTTAAAGCCTTGGGCGCCGCAGGGGTGGAGGCGTATTTCAAGCCTACGTCAGACCTGGCCACAGGCCCGCAAGAGAAAAAATTCTCCGGCAATGCCCAGCGCCGGGCCAAGCACTATATTTTGCATCATGGTACCATCCTTTACAAGTTCGATTTGGCGCTTATCAGCCGCTATTTGAAGATGCCCCAAGACATTCCTGAATACCGCAAAGCCCGGCCGCATACGGATTTTGTCACCAATGTCCCCATTGACCCTCAAGTTTTTAAAAAGCACCTGGCGCAGGGCTTTGGCGCATCAGCCTTGCAAGCCCCCAGCGCAGAAGAGCTTTCGTTCCTGAAAAATTTTTAGATATTTAATGATATTTAATTTAAATTTGATAATATAGGAGCATGCCTGCAAGGATCCCCTGTCTTTTTTTGCTGATCGTAAGTTTTTGTGCCTTGTCCCTGCCGGTTTCAGCCGGCCCTGTGGTAAACAATCCTGATTACAAACAATACACCGATTATTTTGAGAAAGTCTATAAAGTCTTCGAAGATAATTATTATCTGGTCCCTGACCGCAATACCTATGACCGTTTTTTGAAGAAATGGAAAAGCGATATATACGCACAGCTTAAAAGCGAGCACAAAAGCGATGATTATGTCCGCTGGCGCAGTTCCTGGTATTTGGTGAATGCCTTAAAGTCTAAGGACGATGAATTTACCGGATTTTGGCCTCCGGGCAAATCAGTGGCTGCCTTTCACCATGATGTACTTGCCCAGAAAGTGGACCTGGGGATCGAAGGCAAGAAAAATGATCTTGGGTTTGTGGTGACCCGCTTAGAAAGGCACGCGGATGCTTTTGCTAAAGGTTTGCGGGAAGGTGACATTATCCTGCAGATCGACGGAGTTCCGCTGGGGCCCATGGTCCAGGAGGCCATTGAAGCCAAGTTAACGCCGGTGATAAAAACACATGTCAAAATATCCTATCTCAGCGGCGAGACCAAGCTGCCCAACAGCATTGATGTTGTCAGCCAAGAGTATTTTAAGCAGACGGTTTTTATGCATCAGGTGCCTGTGGAGGGGGTTTTTTGTTTGGAGATCACTCACTTTAACGAAATGACCCCGCAGGACATGGATTATTTTTTAAGCGTCATAAGGCCGCAAAACCCCAAAGGTCTGGTCCTGGACCTGCGGGACAATCCCGGCGGCCAAGTGGGGGGCGCGGTGGAGATCGCCTCTTACTTTTTGAAGGCCGGGGAATTCGCGTACTTCCAGAAGCGTAATGAACCTAAATATGAACTGACTATTCCTGATGTCGGGGCCCAATACCTGATCACCTGTCCTATCGTCATCCTTGTCGATGCCGGCACCGGCTCTGCCGCTGAACTTTTTAGCGGTATCATGCAGTATCATGGCAGGGCCTATGTCTTGGGGGTCAACACCGCAGGCCAGATCCTGCTTAAAAGATCATTCCCCGTGGGAGATGGTGCCGAGATAGCCATGGTGATGGCCCGCGGGTATTATCCCAACGGGCGTATGTTTGGTTTTGACGGTATAACCCCCAATAAAATAATCAGCGATGCGCCCAAGGACGGGCTGATCAATTTGGCCGCGGCCTTGATTGCCATGAAAGCGGGGCAGTGATCATGGTCTTCATTTTAATTGCCGTTAATATCTTTTTTACTGTTGTGGCGGTTTTCTTTTTGAAAAAATTTTGGGACAAGGAATTGAGAGACACGAAGTGAGTACTGCGGATAAAAAAATCTTGGCCATTGTCCCTGCTTTTAATGAGTGCGGGAACATCGGCCGCACTGTCAAAGAGATCCGTCAGCAATCAAAAGACGTTGATATCCTGGTCATTGATGACGGCTCTTGGGATGATACTGCCAATGAGGCCAGGGCAGCCGGAGGCATGGTGGTTTCTTTGCCGTTTAATTTGGGGATCGGGGCCGCGGTGCAGACAGGATTTCAGTACGCCCAAAAGCATGGCTATGAGATCGCTGTGCAGATCGACGGCGATGGCCAGCATGACGCGTCTTTTTTGGAAAAAATCGTTGGACCTTTACGCCGTGGTGAGGCGGACATGGTTGTCGGCAGCCGCTTTTTGGAAAAAACAGGCGGGTTTCAATCATCGTTCGGCCGCCGGGTGGGGATCAATTTTTTTGTGCATTTGATCAATGGGTTGACAGGGGTCAAGATCAATGACCCGACTTCCGGTTTCCGGGCCTACAATCAAAAAATGATCGTTTTATTTTCCGGATACTATCCGCAGGATTTTCCTGAACCTGAAGCCATTGTCGTGGCCCAGCAGGCCGGGGCGCGTATTGTTGAATTACCGGTCGTGATGCGCGCCAGGGAAGCGGGGAGTTCTTCCATCCGTTATTTTAAGACGTTGTACTACATGGTCAAAGTAACGTTGGCTATTTGTTTGCATATGATCCGATAGCGAGCATAGATGTTGGAAACGAATTTTTTCAACCACGCTGGTCTTTTTCCGCCAATCTTTTCTAATCTATCAGAAAGACAACGGCCTTCGGCCTGTCTTTCTGAATCGGTGGTGTAGATTGGCGGGACCAGAGTGGTATTCAAAAATTGTTTCCAACATCTATGCTCTACACAGAAGAGGTGAGAATGAATATCCATATTGTGGCGATGGTTGTTTCAGTGGCGATTTTTTTATTTGTCGTTGAACTCGTCCGCAGGCGGCGGCTGACGTTTAAGTATGCGATCGGCTGGCTTTTGGTCTCTGCCGGAGCGATTTTTTTCGCGGTGTTTTACAAATTACTTTTTGCCTGCGCGGCGTTTCTTGGTTTTGAACTGCCCAGTAATTTTATTTTCTTCGCGTTGTTTTGCGTGTTCGTTACTTTAAGCCTTCTGCTGACAGTGTTTTTGTGCCAGCAAAACAGCCGCAACGACATCATGGCGCAAAAGATCGCATTACTTGAGTTGGAGCTTGAGAAGTTGAAGAAAAAATTGTAATGGACTCTATTTGCATCAGCGTTATTATCCCGGCGTACAATGCCTCTACCACCATCGGCAAGGCGCTTGAAGCGCTATCCAAACAAAATTGTTTCCAACCCTTTGAAGTGATCGTGGTGGACGACGGCTCCGTTGACAACACGGGCGACATTGTCCGCTCATTCGCATCGGTCAAATATGTCCGTCAGGACAACGCCGGTCCGGCTGCCGCGCGTAATCACGGCGCGAAATTGGCACAGGGTGAATTTTTGGCTTTTACTGATTCTGACTGCATCCCGCACGAGGATTGGCTTTCACAATTGATGGCAGGCATGAGCCAGCAACAGGTGGGTGTTGTCGCCGGATCTTACGGGATCGCCAACCCGGAAAGCCGCCTGGCCCGCTGTGTTTATCAAGAGATCCTCTGGCGCCACACGCATCTAATGCCGGATTTCCCCAACTCTTTTGGCAGCTATAATTTTTGCGTCAGGAAAAATGTCTTTGACGCGGTAGGAGCTTTCAATCCCGCTTACCGCCGCGCCAGTGGAGAGGACAATGACCTTAGTTATAAGATCAGAAGATCAGGCTGGCGGATCTATTTTGCGCGCAAAGCCCTTGTGGACCATTATCATCCAACCCAAGTGCTTAAATATTTGAAAGAACAATTCCGTCACGGCTTCTGGCGGGTAAAAATGTACCGCGACCATCCGGCCATGATGCGCGGGGATGGATATACATTCTGGAAGGACATCATTGAGATGCCTTTAGGTTTCATTTTTTTAGGGGGGCTGGCCTTAAGTGCATTGCAGGGCATGAGATTGGGCGATGCGGTCTGTTATATTTTATTACCTTTTCTGGTTTTTGAAATTTTATGCGCGTTTGTCATGACGCGTTGTTTTTTTGGGGGGATTTTCTTCGGATTTGTACTTTTTGCAAGGGCCATCAGCCGCCTTCTTGGTTTCTCGACGGGAATTTTGGCGTTATTGCCCCCAAAAAAGTGAAAAATATTTGAATAATTCCTTGATACACCTTGCTCCTATGTTAATATGATAAGGATAAAAGAAAAAAGTTCTAAGAAGTTGCCGTTATTATATTTAAAAATCTAAATCCTTGACGGAAAACTGACACAGGTTTGTCCTTATGGCCAAAGAATCCGCAGAAGAAAAGTTGCTGAAGATGATGCAAAAATCCTCACCTTCCGCCGCTGCCAAGCCGCCGGCGTCCCCTAAAAAGAAATTCCAGTTCACCTTCAGTGTCGGCCTTTTAAACACGCTTTTATTTTTCGGCATCATTGCCTGCATCATCGCCCTGGCCCTTGAGATGCACAATGGTTTTTCATTGCTTGGTCAGCCGGTTGAATTTACTCTCGGGTCCAAAACAGGTCCTTCATTGTCTGATGTCGCCTTGCCCTCACTCCAAAGCGCTGATTATTATCTGAAGCAGATCAACGAGCGTAATATTTTTAAACCGTACGTCGCTAAAACGGCTGTAAAAGCGGCAGCACAAGGCCTGGTGCAGCAGATGGCCAAGTATAAACTGGTGGGCATCTCGTGGCTGGATCTACCGGAAACAGCTTCGATCATGATCGAAGACATACAGAAAAAAACAACTTTCTTTCTTAAGCAAGGTGAACAATTAGAAGGCGTCACTGTCAAGACCATCTATACGGATAGAGCGGTCTTCAGTCACGAAAATGAGGAGATAACAATCAAGCTATGAGCAAACACATTCCCTTCCCCAAGTTCCTGATTATTTTTTTGATCGGCCTTACCGGCTCGATCGCGTATTTCACGTTTGCCAAAGCGCAAACGGACGATGAGGGGGCCCAGGCGATCAAGCCCATCATGATGACGGAGCCAAAGGACTCGTTAGAGGACCGGATGGCCCGCAAGATCACGCTCGATGTGCGCGACATGAACATCGTGGACGTGATCAAATTCCTTGCCCAAAAGGGGGAATTTAACGTCATCATTTCCCCGTCGGTGGAGGGCCGAAGCACGGTGCTCCTTCACGACGTGGACATCAAGGACGCCCTGGACATTGTGATCATGTCCAATAAATTGGCGTACCATATTGATGATGATATCGTCCAGATCATGGGCGCGGGTGAATACGAGTCCATGTACGGCAAACAGTTTAACGATAAGACACAGGTGAGCATCATCCATCTGCAATATGCCAAGCCCAGTTATGTGCTGGCGGCACTTGACAATATACGCAGCAACCGCGGCAAGATCATCATTGACGAAGACACCGGTTCCGTGGTTTTAGTGGACACTCCCCAGTCAATCATCGCGATGAAAAAAATGATCGCGCAGATCGAGCAGCCGCTGGACACCATGGTTTTTGACCTGAAATACGCCAAAGCGGATGTGATCGCTGAAAAATTGCGCACCCGTATCGATGCCAAGGCCGTGGGTACCATTACCGCGGATGAGCGTTCCAATGAGATCCTGGTACGCGTGTTCCCGGGACGCCGTGATGAAGTGCAAAAGGTCATCAGCAGTTTGGACGTCCCCACCAAAGAAGTTTTGATCGAGGCCCGCGTCCTGCAGGTCGAATTTAACCCCACCTTTGATGTCGGGATGGACATCACAGCCCCGATAGTCAGCGGCGGAAAGCATCCATTCAGTCTGCAGAGTGTGGCCCTCGGTGAGAATGCCGGTTTGGACGCCTCGGCCCCGTCCGGTTCCTCAGCAAGTTTAGCGTCGACCTTCGGCAGGATCGGCGTGGGTAATATGAACGGCGGTGCTTTTACAGCGGCCATACGCGCTTTAAAGCAGGTCAGCGATACCAAGATCCTTTCCACTCCCCAGATCCTGGTGACCAATAATGAAGAGGCCAAGATCCATATCGGGGACACTGTTCCTTATATTGTGGCCACCACCAATGGTACGGGAGAAAACGCGATCACCTCTGATGACGTGCGTTTCGTTGATGTCGGCATCAAATTAAGCGTCATCCCGACTATCAATGATGACGGTATGATCACCATGAAGCTGACCCCGGAAATTTCTGAAGTGGTTAAATCAGTCACTTCCGCTGAAGGCAGCACCATCCCCGAAGTGGACAAGACCGAAGTGGAAACCTCGGTCATGGTCAAGGACGGACAGACCATTGTCCTGGCCGGCTTGCGCAATCAAAATAAAGTGCATACGAAACATGGTGTCCCCGGACTGATGGACATTCCTTTCATAGGCGGGGCCTTCTCGCGCACTTCCGACGCGATCACCAACCAGGAGATCATTATTTTGATCACTCCCCATATTGTTAAAGGCGGCGATGGTTATGAAAAACCGATAGGTACCATCAAAGGGGCCAAAACATATAACGACAGTGTTCAACCGGAAGAGCCTGCTGCAGCGGCGGGCGCCGGAGCCAAATAATCCCAAGGACGGAGATCAAACTTATGGGCAAATTATGTAAAGAATTCTTAAGTAGAGTTAAACCCGCGGCGCTAAAGAGATGGGGTGTTTCCTTAGGCGTGATTTTTATTTTTGCCCTTGGAGGAAACGCTCCCCGCGCGCATGCCCAGGATGCCGCAGATGTGGCGCCGCCCCAGCAGACCGTGGGCAGTGCTGCTGATGAATCACAGGCTGAACGCGAGGAATTTGTCAAGGAGATCCGCCGGGTGGAAAATCTTAATAAGAAATATACCCAGGAGATCCAGGACATCCGCTCCCTTTTGGCTGACAAAGATGCTGATTACCAAAAACGCATGCAGGACCTGGAAGATAAATTGGCAGCCCAGCAGGATGACAGCTCTAAAAAGGAAGTCACCCAGGAGCAGAGCCAGGCCACGACCCAGGAACTGGAAGCCAAGACCAATGAAATGCTCTCTAAAGGCGGGGACATGGACCCGCAGGACCAGAATTTCAGGGCAGAGCTGGCCAAGGCCCACTACAACATGGGAAATATTTATTTCCAGCGCGGCGAGTATCAGCGGGCCGTCGTGGAATATTACCAGGCAGTGGACCTGACGCCCAATGACCCGGACACCCATTACAATCTGGCCTTTGTCAGCGGCGAGTATTTAGGCGACCAGGAAACCGCCCTTAAGCATTATCAATGGTATCTGTACCTGAAACCTGACGCGGCGGATGTGGACACTGTCAAAGAAAAGATCATACAGGCCAAGTTCTCTTTGCGCAGCAAAATTGAATCCCCATTGGAACAAAATGACGGTAATTTTAATTTAACCCGTTAGAAGCATTTTTTTATGACCGAAAACTTCGGAAAAATTTTGATGGCTGTAGTGTTGGGGTGTATTTTCAGCGTGCCATGTTATGCGAATAATCTGTCGATAACGAATGTGGCTTTAGGGACCCGCGACCCCAATTTGCACACGGTCGTGGTGTCTTTTAATGTCAGCTGGCAGAATTCCTGGCGCAATAAGATCAATTATGATGCTGCCTGGCTGACCGTGCGCTTGAACAACAGCCAGGTGACGCCCACTAATGAAATATTGTGCCAGGTCACGGCCACCGGTTTAAATCCAGCCGGTACTTCAGCGGGAAATGGTGCTAATTTGCAAATTTATGTCCCTGGTGACGCGGCCGGCGCCTTTTTGCAGCCTTCCGGCACTGGTTTTGTCGGTAATATAAATACCCAAAATGTGCAGTTGACCGTTAATTACCAGAACTGCGGCTTTAGCAATAATGACCAGATCTACGCGAATGTTTTGGGCCTGGAAATGGTCTTTATTCCCCAAGGTTCTTTTTACGCGGGTGACTATAACACCAGTGTCGCTTCCTTAAATAGCGGCTCAGCGGATGCTAATCCCTGGAATATTTCCAGTGAAAACCCCATTCCTGTGACTGACGCGACTTCCCATGGCTATCAGTATGTTTCCGCGGGGAACCCGGGAGAATTTGCCACAGGCGCCTCATTTACCATTCCGGCTGCCTTCCCTAAAGGATATAGCGCCTTTTACGCGATGAAGTATGAAATAAGTGAAGGTGAATGGGTGCAATTTGCCAATTCTTTGCCGGCTGCCAGCCGCCTTAAGCATGACCTGGCAGACAATAATCATAAAAATTCTAATAGTGTCCAATATAGAAATACTATCAGCTGTTCCGGTACTCCTGTGGTGTGTTCCACCTTAAGGCCGGCGCGGGCACTGAGCTATTTAAGCTGGATGGACTTGGCGGCCTTTTTAGATTGGGATGCTTTGCGCCCCATGACAGAATTAGAATTTGAAAAAATGGCCCGCGGCCCGCTTCTTCCGAATGCTGGTGAATATGTTTGGGGAAACCAGACTATCACCTCAGCGGGTGTGATCAGCGGCACAACGGAAGACGGTACAGAGACCACCACTACGTCCAATGCTAATGCCAATTATAATAATTCGACTTTTAGCGGCGGGGATGCATCCCAAGGGGTTGGCTTTAATCTTGGGCCTTTGCGCGGCGGTATTTTTGCCGGCCCTAATGCTACAAGAACGAGTGCCGGTGCTTCTTATTATGGGGTCATGGACTTAGGGGGAAATTTGAAAGAACGTGTCGTAACTATCGGCAATAACACAGGATTGCTTTTTACCGGAAGCGAAGGCACCGGGATCCTTAATACAACGGCCGGTTTTGAAGGTAATGCCAATATAACCGGCTGGCCGGGCATGGATGTGCAGCCTTTAAACGGGGTGACCGGGGCCGCAGGTTCAGGATTTCGCGGCGGTTCCTGGGCAGATGGCGCTGATTATTTAAGGACATCGGACCGTACTGAAGCGGCGTTGAGTTCAACAGCCGCGCTGGATACTTTTGGAGGCAGGGGTGTTAGGACTTATGACGGCAGTTAAAAATATTTTTATGGCGGTTGTTTTTTGCCTTACTGCGTGTTGTGCGGCATGGGCCAGTAATTTGCAATTAAGCAATTTGGATGAAGTCAGCGCCAACACGGCGGCTGGCACCATCACCTTTTCTTGTAATTTGACACAGGACAACAGCTGGCGCACGCAAACCAACTTCGACGCTGTTTGGGTTTTTATGAAATATTCGACGGACGGCGGGGCAACATGGAAGCACGCTTCGATGGCAGGATCCGGTGTCAATCCGGCCGGCTTTTCCATCCCCACGCAATTCCAGAGCCAATTTGAGATCTTTGTTCCTTCTGATCAAAAAGGATTTTTTGTGCAAAGGTCAGGCCAGGCCGTGGGAAGTGTTGCTTTGACAGGTGTCCAATTTGTTTGGAATTATGGTTTGGACGGGGTTTCAGCGGCAATGGCCCAGGCAGCGAATACCTTGCATACCATTTATGGCATTGAAATGGTCTATATTCCTCAAGGTGCTTTTTACGCGGGGGATGGGTCTTCGAACAGTTCAACAGAATATGCTTTCACGCAGGGCAGCACGGTCACAACCCCATGGTATATTCAAAATGAAAATGCCATCCAGACGACGGGGGGGGGCGAGTGCCACTTATTATTATCAAAATACCGGGGCCAAGGGCGATGAATTCTCCAGCGGGGCTTCATTTTTGGTACCGGCTTCTTTTCCTAAAGGTTTTGGGGCTTTTTATTTAATGAAATATGAATTGACCGAAGGCCAATGGGTGGCGTTTTTTAATACGCTTTCCGCGACGGCCAAGCCGTATCGTGATATCACTTCAGGCGGCGCGCGGGTGGGCGGCAAGAATTCCCAGGGTGTTGTTAATCGCAATACTATTTCCTGGAATTCCGCGATACCGACCTCTGAGGCGACGACATTAAGGCCTTCGCGTCCGGTCAGCTATGTGTCCTGGCCTGATGTGGCGGCTTATGCCGAGTGGGCAGGTCTTCGTCCGATCACTGAATTGGAATATGAAAAAGCGGCGCGCGGCACGGACATTCCGGCTACTCCGGGTGAATTTGTTTGGGGCACAACAGCGCTCACAGCGCCGAGCCCCGGCGACATTGTTCCCGGCACGGATGAAAATGGCGCGGAAACCTTGAGCGATACGGCGAATATCAATAATAACTCGCTTCCCTGGACTTCGGGTGACGGCCGCAGCGGCGGGATCGCCGCCGGGCAAGCAGGGCCTTTGCGTGTCGGTATTTTCGCGGCGAGCACCACTAATTCCACCAATCCCCGTGTCAGCAGTGGTGCCGGATTTTACGGCAACATGGAACTTTCCGGGAATTTGGCAGAGCCGGTGGTGACCGTGGGCAGGCCTGAGGGACTTGGTTTTCAGGGTACGGATGGCACAGGGACCTTGACCTCTTTAGGTTTTGCCACCAATACGGATTGGCCGGGCATAGATTCGAACAATGCCAATGGGGTGGATGGCACCGTCGGCATCGGCTATCGGGGCGGGGATTTTCAGTCGCCTGGCTCGATCATTTATGCGACGTCCGCGAGGCCCTACGCGGCCAAAGATCCGGATTCACAGAGTTGTTTAGAGCGGTATGATCCAAGTTGTGGTGTTTTTCAAGGCGGTCGTTTAGGTAGAAATGCGTCATAGAAATATTGAATGTCTTATAAAAACCAGCGTTTAAAAATGAATTCAAGACACTGCCCATGGAAAATTTTTGCCTTTTTGGCATTTTTCATGGGCGGAGCTTTCGTTTCCGTAGGCTTTGCGCAATACAGCGGCGGGGACCAAACCACCGGTGATGCGCAGTCTTCCATCGGCAGTGATATCTACAGCGGCGGATCGCAGAATAATTCTCCCTATTCCACTTCAGGATCACAGGGGGCCTTGTCTTATGGAACGCCGGTTAAGCTTGCCTTTATAACCAGCCCGTCCGATACCAATCACTCGATTCCATTTTCACGTCAGCCAGTCGTGGCTGTTGAAGATGCTTATGGTAATGTCGTTGCTAATGACAATACCGATCAGGTGACAGTAGCTATCTTAAGTAATCCTGGTAATGGTACTTTGTTGGGTACAACTACGGTTCAAGTTGTCAATGGTCTGGCCCAATTTACCAATTTGGCCATTAATACGTCCGGCCAATTGTATTCTCTTCAAGCCACATCCGGCACGCTTACTCCCGGAACATCTGCACCTTTTACTATAAACCCTGGTACCGGCCCTAAAGCTGCTGCTATTTGGAGTAATAGTAATAGTGCCTATTACATTTATGTATGGGTTGAGAATGATAACGCAAGATTAGCTTTTGATGATCCTACTAATAGTGATACATGTTCTGTAAAAATTTATAATCCGGGTGGTACTGTGAATACTACCTTAGGCACAGCTTCTTTTACAGCTAATGGCCCCGCTGAAGTCCCTCCTAATACTTGTATATCAACCAGTACATGGACACCAGGAGCTGCTTCCTCAGGTGCTTTAGCTAATGGTTATACGGCTACGGTAACGGTAACTGGAACGACACCTTGTAATAGTGGTTGTACCGCTACGATTCCTTTCCCATTAACCGGCAGCGGAACAGTTATTCAAGATTCTCTCGGGAACACCATCAACTGGCAGGATATCGGGGCCATCAAAGCTACTCTTAACTGGCAGGATATTAAGGCCATCAAAGCCAGTACCGATAACATCTGTTGGACAGATATTGCAACTCTAAAGACCAATGTCTCTTCAATTATAACAACCCTTGGTAATACTATCGGCAAAACAGGTATTAACTGGGATGACTTCAATGTGCAAACTAATGTTGGCATTAATTGGAAAGACATTGCTGCATTGACGGTGAAAGGTGTCAACTGGGCTGATTTTACCGTCCTTTCCAATATCGGTGTTAATTGGGGGAATTTTAGCGTTTTAACAAAAAGCGGGATCAATTGGTCGGACCTCCAAAAGATGCATAGTTTGGGCATCAACTGGAATGACTTTGCTGTTCTTTCCAAAGCCGGTATCAATTGGGATGATCTGGCCATCATGGGTAAGACAGGCATTAACTGGTATGACATGACGATCATAACCACTGCCGGCGTTGTCTGGTCTACAGGGATCAATTGGTATGACCTGGCGGCTTTGAGTAGTGTTGGTGTCAATTGGTCAGATCTGACGGTCTTGTCGGTCAATAATATCAATTGGTATGATCTTCGTGTGATGAGTGATGTCGGGATCAATTGGTATGATTTTAATGTTTTAACCAGGACAGGCATTAATTGGAATGATTTTGGAGTAATGGGGAAGATAGGCATTAACTGGGGTGATTTTGGAGTATTGAGCAAGACAGGGATCAATTGGAATGACTTTGGGGTACTTTCTAAGGCAGGTGTCAATTGGTATGACATGAACGTGTTGACTCGCACGGGCATTAATTGGAATGATTTCGGGGTGCTTTCTAAGGTAGGAGTGAACTGGTATGACATGAACGTGTTGACCAAATCAGGAATTAACTGGAATGATTTTGGGGTGCTGAGCCGCACAGGCATTAACTGGAGTGATTTTGGGGTATTGAGCAAGACAGGGATCAATTGGTCTGATTTTGGGGTATTAAGCAAGGCAGGAATAAATTGGAATGATTTGAATGTTTTAAGCCGTACAGGTATCAATTGGTCTGATTTTGGAGTGCTAAGTAAGATAGGTGTGAATTGGTCGGATATGAACGTGTTGACCCGTTCGGGAATTAATTGGAATGATTTTGGGGTACTTTCTAAAGTAGGAGTGAATTGGTATGACATGAACGTGTTGACTCGCACAGGCGTTAACTGGAATGATTTTGGGGTATTAACCAAGGCAGGAGTGAATTGGAATGACTTTGGGGTCTTAAGCAAGACAGGTGTCAACTGGAATGATATTGATGTGGTCAGTCGTATCGGAATTAATTGGAGTGATTTTGGGATATTAAGCAAGGTGGGTGTTAATTGGTACGACATGAATGTGTTGACCCGCACGGGGCTGAATTGGAATGATTTTCAAGTCATAAGCCATACAGGCATTAACTGGAATGATTTTGGGGTGTTAAGCAAGGCAGGTATTAATTGGAATGACATGAACGTGTTGACCCGCACAGGACTCAATTGGAATGACCTTCAAGTATTAACAACGACGGGAATTAACTGGAGTGATTTGGGCAGTTTCGTGAATACATTATCTGAAGCAGGTATCAACTGGAGCGATCTGGCGGTGATGACCAAGACAGGTATGAATTGGTCGGATCTGTCAGTATTGACCAAGACGGGTATCAACTGGAATGATTTTGGAGTGATGGGTCGTGCAGGCATTAATTGGAATGACTTTGGAGTGTTAAGCAAGACAGGCATTAACTGGAGCGACGTGTACGTGGTCAGCCGCACAGGCATCAACTGGAATGATTTTGGGGTACTTTCTAAGGTAGGGGTCAATTGGTATGACATGAATGTTTTGACCCGCACCGGTGTTAATTGGAATGATTTGGACGTCCTTTCCAGGGTAGGAGTGAATTGGTACGACATGAACGTGTTGACCCGTAACGGGATCAACTGGAATGATTTTGGGGTGTTAAGTAAGGCAGGTGTTAATTGGAATGATTTTGGGGTTTTAGGCAAGACAGGGATCAACTGGAGTGATTTTGGGGTATTAAGCCGTATGGGCGTTAACTGGAATGACTTTGGGGTATTAACCAAGGCAGGTGTTAATTGGAACGACTTGGGGACACTTTCCAAGGTGGGTGTCAATTGGTATGACATGAACGTGTTAACACGTAACGGGATCAACTGGAATGACTTTGGAGTAATGAGCAAGGTAGGGGTGAATTGGTATGACATGAATGTCTTAAGCCGGACTGGAATTAATTGGAATGACATTAATGTTGTTAGCCGGACCGGAATTAACTGGAATGATTTTGGGGTAATGAGTAAGGCAGGGGTCAATTGGAATGATTTTGGAGTGTTGAGTACTTCTGGGATCAACTGGAGTGACATGAACGTGTTGACCCGTATAGGCGTTAATTGGAGTGACTTTGGAGTAATGAGTAAGACAGGTGTTAATTGGAATGATTTCGGGGTACTTTCCAAGGTAGGAGTGAATTGGAATGATATGAATGTGTTGACTCGCACCGGCGTTAATTGGAGCGACCTGGGAGTGCTTTCTAAGGTAGGAGTGAATTGGTACGACATGAATGTGTTGACCCGTAACGGGATCAACTGGAATGATTTTGGGGTATTAAGTAAGGCAGGCGTGAATTGGAATGACATGAACGTGTTGACCAAGACGGGCATTAACTGGAGTGATTTTGGAGTGTTAAGCAAGACAGGGATCAACTGGAATGATTTTGGAGTGATGGGTAAGGTGGGAATTAATTGGAACGACTTTGGGGTACTCTCTAAGGTAGGAGTGAATTGGAATGATATGAACGTATTAACGCGTACGGGCATTAACTGGAATGATTTTGGGGTACTTTCCAAGGTAGGCGTTAATTGGTATGACATGAACGTGTTGACCCGTACGGGTGTTAATTGGAGTGATTTGAACGTGCTTTCCAGGATAGGTGTGAATTGGTACGACATGAACGTCTTGACCCGCACGGGTGTTAATTGGAATGATTTTGGGGTACTTTCCAGGGTAGGTGTCAATTGGTATGACATGAATGTGTTGACACATAACGGGATTAACTGGAATGATTTTGGAGTATTAACTAAGGCAGGAGTTAACTGGAATGATTTTGGGGTCTTAAGCAAGACAGGTATCAACTGGAATGATATCAATGTGGTTAGCCGCACGGGAATTAATTGGAGCGATTTTGGAGTGCTGAGCAAGACAGGAATCAACTGGAGTGACTTTGGGGTACTCTCTAAGGTAGGAGTGAATTGGAATGATATGAACGTTTTAACGCGTACGGGCATTAACTGGAATGATTTCGGGGTACTTTCTAAGGTGGGTGTCAATTGGTATGACATGAATGTTTTGACCCGTACCGGTGTTAATTGGAATGATTTGAACGTGCTTTCCAGAATTGGAGTGAATTGGAATGACATGAATGTTTTGACCCGCACAGGCATTAACTGGAGCGATTTTGGGGTCATGAGCAGGACAGGAATCAACTGGAATGATTTTGGAGTCTTAAGTAAGACAGGGGTCAATTGGAATGATATGTATGTGTTAAGTCGTACAGGAGTCAACTGGAGTGATTTCGGAGTATTAAGTACTATAGGCATTAATTGGAATGATTTGGGAGTGTTGAGCAAGATAGGGGTCAATTGGAATGATATGAACGTGGTAAGCCGCACAGGGATCAATTGGAATGATTTTGGGGTGCTTTCGAAGGTGGGAGTAAATTGGTATGACATGAACGTCTTGACCCGTACCGGTGTTAATTGGAATGATTTGGGAGTGCTTTCTAAGGTAGGTGTCAATTGGTATGACATGAATGTGCTGACACATAACGGGATCAACTGGAACGATTTTGGGGTCTTAACTAAGGCAGGAGTTAACTGGAATGATTTTGGGGTTTTAAGCAAGACGGGTATCAACTGGAATGATATCAATGTGGTTAGCCGCACGGGAATTAATTGGAGCGACTTTGGAGTATTAAGCAGGACAGGTATTAACTGGAATGATTTTGGAGTGTTAAGCAAGACAGGTGTCAATTGGAATGACTTAAATGTATTGACCCGCATAGGTGTTAATTGGGGTGATTTTGGGGTCTTAAGCAAGGTGGGAGTGAATTGGTATGACATGAATGTTTTAACACGCGTCGGAGTGAATTGGAATGACATGAATGTGTTAACGCGCACGGGCATTAATTGGAATGATTTTGGAGTTCTAAGTAAGGCGGGAGTGAATTGGAATGATATGAATGTGTTAACGCGCACGGGCATTAATTGGAATGATTTTGGAGTGCTAAGTAAGGCGGGAGTGAATTGGAATGACATGAACGTGTTGACCCGTATCGGTATTAATTGGAATGACTTGAACGTGCTTTCTAGGATTGGAGTGAATTGGAATGACATGAATGTGTTAACGCGCACGGGCATTAATTGGAATGATTTTGGAGTGTTAAGCAAGACAGGTGTCAACTGGAATGACTTTGGAGTATTGAGCAAGGCAGGTGTCAACTGGAATGATATCAATGTGGTTAGCCGTACGGGAATTAATTGGAATGATTTTGG
>JABDCU010000019.1:0-904 GCA_013287965.1 Candidatus Omnitrophota bacterium
AAGGTCCATACTGATAATCCATTTCGTTTTGATTTCATCTTGGACCAGGGCGATAACCTCCGTCAATCCCCGGGATTGACGGAGGTTAACAAGTTAATTAAATACTTCCTGGCTTCTTTAACCATCCCCGAAAAGGACCTTTGGGTTAACCTTTCACCATATGAGAAGAATAGGATCATCCCTCAAAGTTTTGGCCTAACTGAAATGGGCCGCGATCTTTTGGCTGAAGACTACATGCTTAAACAAATCACTGCGAGTTTGATCTATCCAGAAGATGAGGTCGGTAAGAAATTCTGGAAACGCATCTACGAGGAAGCGGCCAAGAAATTCGGCACGACTAATATTCCGGTTAATACTTTTAACAAGGTGTGGATAATTCCTGAAAAAGCCGTGATTTACGAAAACGCGAAAGCCGGCACGGCGTATGTAGTGGAAGCAAAGTTAAAGGTGATGCTTGAGCAGGATTATCTGTCATTGGAGAAACACAATGGTGTCGTTGCGAGCGAAGCGAAGCAATCTTTTACCAAGAACGACGTAAACGCCATCGGCAGTCAAATAGTTCGCGAGATTGTTATTCCAGAGTTGACTAAAGAGATTAACGAAGGCAAGAATTTCGCTCAACTTCGCCAAGTCTACAATTCACTCATCCTTGCCACCTGGTACAAAAAGAAGATCAAAGACAGTATTTTAGAGCAAGTCTATGCGGACAAGAACAAGATCAAAGGATTGTCATTCCCGAATGCCTCTATCGGGAATCCACAACACATCTATCAACAATACCTAAAAGCCTTCAAAAAAGGCGTCTACAACTACATTAAAGAAGAAACCGATTCAATTTTCACATCTTCCTTCATCTTTGCCATTACCTCATCCGAATTTTCACTGCCGTAGGGGAGGGGCAAAA
>JABDCU010000019.1:914-35650 GCA_013287965.1 Candidatus Omnitrophota bacterium
TAATGAACATTTATGGAACACCGCGATGGTTACGATTAAAAGTCTACCAGATTCAGCCATGCTTAATATCCAGAATGATGAGATCATCCAAACAGATTTTAAACCTGCCCAGGCCAAGCAAGCACTACCATCATATAACGCCGCTATGCGTACCGCTGTCCAGCCCCACCAGCCGGGCTTAATGCCCCTTTATCACGTACAACGGTTGGATGATGTGCCTTGGGACAGATACGCAACCTACATCGAAATTTCGGCAGACGAAAATTATGGTAGATGGTATAGCTCGTCATCGTTATTAAAAACGGTCCTGTCATCACGAGAAGCTGTGGTGAACACTCTTGTTTATCAACAGTCCGGTGAATCCTACAGCGCGGCCAATGAAGTTGTAGATAATGCGGGTGATTGGACACAAAGAGCACAGGGGATACTCAGGTCATTAGGACAGTTTGGCCAAGGATCGAAACAACCATTGGGTTATTTGCAAGAACCCTTATCGAGGGCTAGAAATGGAAATTTGTCAGGGGACCTCGTTAGCTGGACTTCTTCAACTGCTCAAGACAGAGGGAAGGCCAGAAGGCAGATATATTATATGAAAGACGGTAAAATCCATATTTCCCTGGATAAACCTGAAGGGAATTTCTCTGCTGGTACCAAGGCGCAGGTCCGCATTGCCGCATTCAAAGAAGACCCAGGGTTTAGAAAGAAATTAAGAGATGAAATTTTACAAACATATGGTGACGGTAATTACGTGCCATATATTTTAGATGGTGATCTGATTAATACCACTGTTGACCCTAAAAGCATTCTTCATTTGGGCAAAAGCTTCGAAGGCGGCTTCCTGATTAAGGACGCGATGAATCATGCTGTTCACATCAATACTTACCTGGACGGTTTTGAGGTCATAGATAAAGGCCCAGGGATGGATGATAAGGTGTTTTTGACAGTTTTGCCCCTCCCCTACGGCAGTGAAAATTCGGATGAGGTAATGGCAAAGATGAAGGAAGATGTGAAAATTGAGGACGAGACCAATGCAGACATATCTCTGGCTTATGGAAAGGTGATGAGGGTACCGTTTTTGGTCGGTCCGCGCAGGATGATTGAGCTGGAAGTCCATTCAGAAGGTCAGTTACTCCCTGAAAAAATCGTCATACGGCTTCCTGTCACAGTGACCCTGCGCAGCAACAAGAACACCTTTGTCATAGACGAAGATAAAGTAGCTCAAGAAGCCTTTGATCACTTAAGCCAGTTGTTTTTTGAGGCCATGAAAAAAGAAACAGACATTGAGCGAAAAACAGCCATGCTCAATGGATTCGTCAAGATCATGGCCCATTTAAAGGAAATGAAAAAAGTGACCAATGGGCATGATTTTATTACTGACTTTATTGCCCGCGCCAAGGAAGAAGTATTGGTCCCTATCCTTAAACAGCAGAAAGATGTTTTATTCTTGCCCAGTATCCTCAAGCGCCATGAATTGGAAGCCCAAATCCAGCCGCAGGTAAAGGTCTATTATCTGGACCGGTTATTTTTTGGGGACCCGGTGCTTTTAGAAGTAGGGCTGCCGCGTTCCCATTTTTTTGGGAGCCAGCGGGTCTATGTCTTGCCAGGAGAGGCGGGCCCTGTCGAATTCGACGATTCTGTTTTATTTATCCCCCAGACAGTTGAAAAGGCCGCTGCTGAAGCCGAAGACCATGAAAGGGCTTTGGAGCCGATCAATTTAGCTTTAGAAGAAAATGGAATTACAGGCTTCCACGCCTCTGAACAAAGAAGGGGAGACAAGGAGCATAGTGCTTTTGTTCCAGTTTTGCAGCGCCTCGCTGGTTTTTCCACCATGTCTGCAGAGGCCCAAGAAGGCCTGCTCAGAAATCTTGAAGGAGGGGCTTTAGATCCAGAAGCTTTGAATGCCGTGATCACCAAGGCCGTGCAAGCTTCAGCGATTCCTGAGCCGGAACCCTCGACAGAGGGGCCGTTTAAGGTGATTGATATATCTGAGGAGCAGGGTATACAGAAGTTAAGAGGGTATTTATCGCGAGGTTATGCTTTCAAAAGTGATGCTCTCCTTGGAGACGAATATTTTCTTTTATATCGCCGGATAGAAGTAAAACCAACGTCACCATTTTACAATTATTTGGTTGTAGACAGAAAAACAGGAGAGGTAGTGTTTGATTCCGATTCATTGGTTGAGCCAAAAGCAATAGAAGGACTTTGGGACCTTCGCCCCGGACAGAATTCGAAATCTAAAACATATTACCGAGGTCCTTATGCTATGGATGAGCAAGTGGCCAATGGCCGTCTGGTCGTTGACCTTGATTTTAAAACCAAGGCCCAGAAACTATCCAAAAAAATTTCCAATATTACTGCTTCGACAGCGTTACCAGCGGCACAGCTGGGTCTGTATCTTTTTCTGACTCGGCCTTGGGAGGGGATACCCATTATACAAGATCAGCCATTTTATTATTTTTACTTTGTGTCTTTATTGATTGGGACATTTTACAACAGTCTTTATCCAGGCTTAGGGAGCAGACCTATCCAACGCTTGTCAGCAAATTCAGATAAATGGTTCAAGTCCTTACAATGGTTTGTATTTTGGAACCTCATGTGTTTGCATTACCAAGCAATTTCTGATAGTGATTCTATTTGGCAGTATCGCTGGCCAATCCTTTTAGGTTTAGGTATATGGATGGGGTCATATTTCGGTCCATGGGAGACCAAATACACCAAAAAGAACAGGCTGCTAAGCCAAGATGTGCTGGGCCGTTTCAATAATCCAGAGACCAGGGTCCCGGCAATAGTTAATATGACCATCAATGGTACAACCGCTATTTTTGACCTTGAGCATTTAAAAATGGCAGAGGTCCCCAGGAAAATAGGTCATCAAACCGTACGCGGGCCGGATGGTTATACCTATGTTGCGGTATCGTCAGCGTTGCCGCGTGCTTCGTTCAAATCTAAAAGCATTGGAAGAGTTGACCGTATTCAGAGGATCAATTTCAATGACCCAGAGCCCAAGGCAAAAAATTTTTATAAATTCCCTAATGGGGAAAGGATTTCAAGCATCAGCGCGGATGATCAGGGGGTTTATTTCATCACAATGTCCCGCAAGGGCCCAGGCGGGTATTTATATTTTTATGACCATATCACCCAGCGGACTAATAAGATAAATTTACCCTCTTGGGTTGACTCTAATTCAAGTATTTCTACTATCAAAGGCAGCTATAAGGGGAAGGTCTTTATGCAAATTGGCATGTTTTTATATAGCATTGATTTGTCAGGCAAGGAAGATCCAAAGAAGTTGTTTGAAGAAATCACCTCTTATAATGATGGTCCGGGCAGGTATGGATTATTGGGTAGCAGGATTGTGTTTGATAAGGAGAATGAAGGAACCATAGATACTGGTAATCTTTACGATAATGTGGGTTATAGTACCGTTTATTTGGGGAAGGATTACGTGCTTATTTCAGATGCTGACCGCCAGCGATGGCGAAAGCTTGTGCCATCTGCTGTAACTACAGTCCAAGTTATTAAGTCTTCAGTTGATCAGCAGGGGAGGCGTGCTGCCCAACGACAGGCAAAGGTCCTCGATAATTTGGATTATTTACCCAGGGATTTTTTACGTGACAATTTAGCACCTCTTTTGCCGTATGTCAGTGGGAGCGTGCTTAAGCAATTATCACCGCAGAACCTGGAGAAAATTTCGACCTTGCTTAAGCCAAACTCAGCCATGACTCATGCAGTTCAGGGAAGATTATTGTTGTTTTTTGAAAGGCTTAGCCATACATTGCAGGGCTTAAGTCCTTCTATTTTGAATACCGTAGTCAGTAATTGGCTTAATTTGATCACCCAGGAAGATGGTCGCTGGGCAGACCAGTTTCTTGAAGCCATGGGCCGGGAATATGAGGAAAATGGCAAAAGATTGACCGGTGAAGACATACTGGCACGGGGAAACCCTGAAGAAATCCCGCCTTTGGTGCGGCAGACCTGGACTTCTTTGATGGAAGAAGGCGGGGAAAGTTTTCCTCAAAGGCAGAGTATCGAGACGTTCCTGCCTGCCGGAGAAATAGTTTCTTCCATTTCCTCCGTACGCATGGCACGCATTTACTATGAAAATAGTGCCAAGTCCTGGGACCTTTCACTTGATGATCTTAAAAAGAAGTTGCAAGAAGCAGTCCCTTCTAATGTCTCAGAAAATTTTCATCGTAATGATTTCAAACTCTCATCTTCAGTGCGGGGACAGGATATTACGACCATGATACGTGAATTGATACAAAACGCCAGGGACAAGTTATTGGAATTTATGGCCCAAAACCCCCATCTCAAACCACGCATAGATGTTTGTATTTATTATGTTAAACGCGCTGATGGTAAGTATGCCTTGGTCGTTGAAGTCAGGGACAATGCCTCTGGGATGGATGATTATGTGATCATTAACAAATTATTTCCCTTGGGTGAGTCGACCAAGCCAGACCATATGGGCCAGGGGTTTAATACCATCTGGGCCCAGATGGAACCCGAGGACAGTGTTCAAGTGGAGACCAGGCCGGCACATAGGCCTGGAGTAAAAGACAATAGTTATGGATATGTCCTCGAAGCCTCAAAAATTAAATTAGGTGTCAAGACTAATGTCATTATGGTGGATTCTTTAAGGAAGGTGCTTTTGCCCAATCCAAATACAATTGCTCCCGGCACCAGTGTGCGGCAGATCAGGATATTTGATGATTTGCCGTCATTGCTAAGGCAAGCCCAACACTTAAAAAAGTATTTGCACTTTTACGCCGGGCCTGTAAAGGACGTTGACATATATTTGCATACGGCGGATAAGGCCCAGACAGTGCAAAAAATCAATGAGAAATCGGAGTTAGCAGCAGCGCTTCAGTTTGGCCATTTAGGGCAAGCCAAGCTGTTTATCAACGGCGGTGGGGTTAACAGGGTCCTTTATGATCAATTGCCCATGCCTGATACCCTGGACGTCTTGGCTGATAAATATTTGCCTCTGGTACCTTTGGAAGACCGTAACATGATATTAAGGTGGGGCATTGATATGGAAATCGCCAAAGGCATCTTATTGGACACGGCAAGGACCTCTCCGGCCAATCCTGATTTTTTGCCCTTTATCCAAAAGTGCGGGGCCCTTGAAGTGATGATACTGGAAGCCTCACATTGGCCCAAGATAAATAAGGTCACAGACAGCGGTGTTTATGCAGGGATAAAACAGGCGCTGTTTGAAAATGATCCTGATATCCAAGACCTTGATCGATTGAACAGGACAGCTGCCATTTTAAACCATAAGGACAAAGATGGCCAGCAGCCTTTTCATCTGCTTGATGAGAATTATGTTAGGGACCCCCAAAATTGGTATCGCCTGGTAGTAAGGGTCAAATTCGACGGCCAACATTCTTTGTTGGGGCTTACGAGAGGTGCAGAAGCTGCGGTCCCTGCTCTTAGCGGCCTTGAACCTTTGGTATTGCCACGACAGCATAAAGAATTCCCAAGACAGCTTCAGCCGAAGAAAACTTCGGCCACAGAAGAGGCCATTTCTTTATGGAAAAATCAGAGCCTCAGCCGCAGGGACTTTATTAAAACCTTTGGAAAGGTGATGTTTTTAGGGGCGATTGTGAAATATTTTCCCAATATTTATAAATTTGCTAGTGATCATTTCTATGAGCCATTTCATGATTTTGGCTGGACAATCGCGGAATATGAGGCCGATGCTTATAATTGGTTTTCAAAAAAACCAGGTCCAGCGCCAGGAGGCCAGCCCAAGCCAAAATCGCCACTAGACGAGAGTCACGGAACACCACCTTTCTCGCCGCCCAAAGGGGCTTCAGCTGTTCTTGCCGGAGTGCAAGGTTTGGAAGTGGGGGAATATGCGATTCCAGGGTTGGATTCCATGCAAGGGGATACAGGGAATCCTCATGTTTTTGCACCACAGGGAAAACAACAGACCGGTCGAAATGTTTATTTCACCCTTGACATTGGAGGTTACCAAAAAGGAGATATAATCAATCTTTTTCAAATTATTGATGGGGTCCCTGAAAGGATTGATTTCCAATCCCCCGATATTCAACCTGACTCATTGGATATAACTGATATTGAAAACGGGAAAATCAAGGTCTTAAGATCAATCCCTCCGGATTCCAGGATCCGCTATGTTATTCCAAGAAGGACAAAACACAATAAATTGGTGGGAGTTGGCACCAATGAAGAATGGGAAAGAAGGTATCAGATCGAGAAGAAGGAGATTGATGAAGATACCGGGTTGAACATAGATATGAGTAATCTTAAAGAAAGAATTAGTGGCCTTTCCCGGGAAAAGGCCTTAAAAATAGTTGCAGATTACCTGGCATCTAAATTGCATTATGATGACACCCAGACCATTGAAGTTGGAAGAGATTTTCCGTTTATGCGCCTTCTTAGTACAGCAGACTCCAGCAGGCCTTTGTTGGGGCCCTGCTACATTTTTTCAATGTATTACTTGATCATATTGAGATATCTTGGGTTTCATGCTTATAGCAGTAATGTTTATCCATATGTAGGAGGAGATGCTATATTCAATAATTTGGCACATTCAGACAATTATATTATTGATGATGACGATGGGCTTCTTTACGAGGCCCGTTGGGAAAAAGGCAAGGGGATTATCCATAAAACTGAGGGGAATTATAGTCCTGATGAAAATCTTGCCAAGGAATGGGAGAAAAAGTCTCCAACGCCAAAAATTCCTGATTCAGAAAAAGGCCCTTCCAAAAAACAGCAGGCCGAGACAGAGAGCGGATTTTTTAGGGAAAGATCTACCAAGTCTGCAGAGGCAAAAAAACAATCTGAAAAGGCCAAGTCTGAGGAAGCAAATAAGGAGCCTCGAAAGGAAAAACCTGTTGAACCTAAAAAGCAGTCCCAGGCAGAAGGGCCAGCTGAGAAAAAACTTCCAACTCCCCAGACAGGGGTAACGTCCGCAACAGCTAAGCCCGTTGAGACGCCCAAAAGCAGTTCATGGGTTTATTTATCTGTTGCTGTTGCGGCTGCTGTTGCAGGTATTGTCTGGGTGTATCTAAGAAAGATCGAAAATAATAAACAGAAATCCCTTAGGGTCAAAGGCTCACCAGCTATTACCCAACTTGAAGAAGCTCCTGTCAAGGTTGATTTGGACAGTATCCGCGACCGGCTTGCCCTCTTGCAGCAAGAGGGAGAGGAAAACAAGTTAAAGGTAGGCGAAGAGCAGTCCGATTTAAAAGAAGAGACGGAATTCCAAAACGTTTTGGCAAAAATGATGCCCAGGTTAAACCAGGCTGTGGATGTTTTATCAGATGTTAAAGTAGAAAATTTAAAGATTGTTTTAAACCAAAAGGTATCAGCCATAGATTTAAAGTTTCAAGACGGCCATATTTTAATGGGCCGGGCTTATTATTTGAAGAATATGGAGCCATTGGCCAAGGTTTGGGATGTTGATGTGATCCAAAGAAAACAATATAGGAAGCTGTGGGCCAAATTTGTCTTTGACGTTGCTTGGAGCTTATCTGAGCACCACCACGGCGGAGTGCTTGAAAAAGCTGAGAAATTAAAATTTTATGTTGGAAAGGCCGTCAAATTGATCTCATTGGGAAAAGGGTTTGATGCTTTAGATTTTGCCCAGGCCAGTGATGTTATAAAAAATGTGATCACATCGAAAGCAAGGTTGAACAATACCGGTGGTATTGATTTCAATGCCGACAAGGTAAGTAGAGTCATGACAGTGCAAAATGGTGGTGGTGAGATCAAGTTTCACATCGACCCTGCCATGCTGGCACAGCTGCAAAACGCTCCTGGTTTTGTGCCGGTGATCATCAGTATCCAGCCGCTTAAGAGCCTGCCGGAGTTTTTGGGAATGACAAAAAACTCCCCTGACCCCTCTGTATAAAAAGAGGGGAATCTATAAAATTTAAATGTAAATAAAAGACACTAAGGTTATAATACTTGGATGTTTTTGGTCTATGATCTTGTCTTTCTGCTTTATGCGCTTGTTTACCTGCCTTATTTGCTTTTGACCAAGCGCGGGTATAAGGGCTATTGCATGCGCTTTGGACTTTTTTCGCCTGCAGTCAAAGGGCAGATAAAGGCCAAGGACAATATCTGGATACACGCGGTCAGTGTGGGCGAAGTGATGGTCATTGACGGTTTTATTGACCAGTTGAGAAAGAATTATCCCGCGTGTCAGATCATAGCAACGGTCACCACCAAAACCGGTTACGAATTGGCCCGGGAACGTTTAAAAGACAGGGCTTTGGTAATTCCTTCTCCGATAGATTTTAGTTTTGTCGCTGGGGCTTTCGTGTCCTTGATCGCCCCTAAAATGTATATTGTTGTTGAGACTGAAATTTGGCCGAATCTTTACAGGCAGTTATACCTTAAAAAAGTTTCCTTGGGCGTGATCAACGGCCGGATCTCTGATGCTTCTTTTGGGCGTTACAAAGCCATCCGTTTTTTACTTAAAGGGATATTGAATCAGGTTTCTGTCTGGTGCATGCAAAGCCAAAAGGATGCCGATAGGATCATGGAGTTGGGTGCTGAAGCTTCGCGTGTTGTTGTGACGGGAAATGTAAAATTTGATGATCTGCCCAAAGATTTAGATTCTCCTGTTAGCAGTTTGGGCAAGGATGAGGTTTGGTGGGTGGCGGGCAGCACGCATCCGGGTGAAGAAGAGATCGTGCTGGATGTTTATGACAAGATTATTAAAGATGATCCGCGGTGGCGTTTGGTGATTGTACCTCGCCATGTTGATAGGTCAGCACAGATCAAAGAACTTGTCACTCGTCGTGGTTTTAAGGACGTTATCGTTATTGACACCATCGGCCAGCTGCGTTCTTTGTACTCCAAAGCTTCCTTGGTGTTTGTCGGGAAAAGTTTATGCGTCGGCGGGGGGCACAATATTATTGAGCCGGCGTCTTTGGGAAAAGCGGTCATTATTGGGCCCAAGGTTGAGAATTTTAGGGATATTGTGGCTTGTTTTAAAGAGGGTAAGGCTATTGTGCAGGTAGAGGACGCGCATGGTTTTGAGGCGGCTGTCAGGGACTTGTGTGCTGATGCGGCAAAACGTGAGGCTTTAGGGGTTGCGGCTCGTAAAGTCATTGCTGCTAATCAGGGGGCTACTAAGCGAAGCTTGGAGCACTTGGCGACATGTATGGATTCCCGCTTTCGCGGGAATGACAATGTATGACAAGGGAATGACAATGTGTGACGAGGGAATGACAGGGTAAGTATATGAATCAATATTTGCTTTCTATCATGAAAGGCCAACGCAGCGGTTTCATAGCCCAACTGATAACTTGGGCGTTGATGCCGTTCTCTTTAATCTACGGTGCGGGCGTTTTTTGCCATCGAAATTTCTATCATCTAAAAGGCGCTTACAAGGCCGCCAAACCTGTCATTAGTATCGGCAATATAACCGTTGGAGGGGCAGGCAAGACCCCTTTAGTGATCTGGCTGGCACGAAAGTTGAAAGATAAGGGGCTAAGGCCGGTTGTTTTGACGCGTGGCTATATGCCTCAGGCATCAAAGGGCAGTGATGAGGTTGATATGTTAAACGAGCAGATACCTTTAATACCGGTCCTGGCCGGGGCTGACCGTGTTAATAATATCCGTAATAACGCCTTTCCGGTGGATGTGTACATTGCGGATGATGCTTTTCAGCACTGGCCCTTGCAGCGTGACCTCAATATCGTGGCCATTGACGCGGCTAATCCATTTGGTCGTGGCCATCTTTTACCGGCGGGGATCTTGCGCGAGCCCTTGTCTTCTTTAAAACGGGCGGATGTTTTTGTGCTGACTAAGACCGGGGCCCTGGGCAGTACGCAAATTTTGTCCTCCAAGCTCAAAGAGATCAATTCCAAAGCCCTGATCGTGGAAAGCCGTTATAAAAGTGTTGGCGTTGTAGATGTTTTTGATACCCAGCGCATGCCGGAGAATTTTTTAAATGACAAGCCTGTGGTCGGGTTTTGCGCGATCGGTGATCCGCTTTCATTTGAGTCGAGTTTAAAAAGTTGCGGCGCCAAAATCCTTAAATTATTTACCTACATGGACCATCATGTTTATACAAGGGATGATGTTCAACGCATGGTGGAATTTTGCCGTGCCGGAAAAGCCCAAGTGCTTGTGACAACGCATAAAGACGCGGTTAAATTAAAGCCTTTTAAAGGCCTGTTCGCGGGCGTTCGTTTAGTTTATATTCCAATCCAGTTAGAGATAACCCAAGGGTCTGATGAATTCCTTCAAAAAGTCATTTCTGTTTGCCGCCATTAAGATAGCGGCTTTTCTTTTCATGCTCCTGCCCATCAGGCTGGACCTTTGGATAGGCCGCTGCCTGGGTTGGATGGGCTATTACCTTTTACCCAGGAAAAGAAAGGTGGTTTATGCTAATTTAAAGACAGCATTTGCCGGCACGCATTCTCCGTCCCAGCTGCGTGAGATGACCCGTGCTGTTTTCATTAATTTTGTCCAGAGCGCGGTGGAGCTTTTGTGCCTGCCTAAGATAAAGCGCATCGGTTTTGATAAGTTTGTCAATTTGCAGGGCAAGGAAAATATTGATAATGGTTTGGCCCTTGGCAAAGGAGTGATCTTCCTGGCCATTCATACAGGAAGTTGGGAGTTGGCCAGTGTGGTTGGAGGGATAACAAAAGGGGCATACCATGTGGTGGCTAATGAACAGCCAAAATTGCCACAATTAGACAAGATGCTTAATGAATACCGTACCATCGCCGGGGCCCATGTGATCACCGCGGGAGCAGCCGCTAAAGAGATCATCAAAGCTCTCCATGATAATGATATAGTTTCACTGGTCTTGGACCAGGGAGGTAAAACAGGCCTGGTCGTGCCATTCTTTGATAAGGCAACGTCGCTGTCGACAGGTGCCATACGGATCGCTTTAAAGTATGGCTGCGCCGTTTGCCCGGTTTGGATGGAACGTCGAGGTATTGGTAGGCATACGTTAAAAGTTTCTCCGGCCCTTGTCCTGGCCCAGACCGGGGATTTTGAAAAAGATGTTTATGTGAATGTTTCAAAAGCTGCCAAACATTTTGAAGACCTGATCAGGGAACATCCTGTGGAGTATTTGTGGTTTTACAAGTTGTTCAAATATTCTTCGCATAAACGGATCATCATTGTTGATGACGGCCGCACCGGGCATTTGCGCCAGTCCCAAGCAGTGAGCCGTCATTTGCGCGAGGTCCTGAAGAAAAAAGGAAAAACCGTCGAAGAAAATATAGTTTCTTTAGAATGGCGCGGCGCCTGGGCTGTTTCTTTATTTTCTTTTTATGTGTTCCTGGCGCAGTATTCGGGTTTTTTAAAAAGAGAAGATTGTTTGAAGCTTTTTCTGACAGGCCCTTCTTATAAGGATGTGATGCAATACAAAGCGGATTATGTGGTTTCCTGCGGCTCCCAGGCAGCCGGCGTCAATTTTATTTTAAGCCAAAACCATCTGGCCAAATCCATTTCTATTTCAACACCCGGCCTTTTGTCCAAAGAGCGTTTCAATGCAGTGGTTTTGCCCCAGCATGACAAGCCTAAAACCCTTAAGCGTGCCCGTTTGATCACCCCCAAGGTGTCTCCTAATCTGATCAATGCGGCGTATTTAAAGGAACAAACGGAAGGGTTATTCAGGCATTATTCGCATTTAAAAGGGAATGTGCGTACTAAATTCGGGGTGTTGATCGGCGGGGACGCCCAAGGCGTCAAGTTTGACGAAGCCCAGATCCGTGAGTTGGTTGACCAGGTCAAAGAAGCGGCCTTGCATTATAACGCGGATATTTTATTAACTACATCCCGTCGTACACCGGCGGTGGTCGAGCAGATCATTGCCAAGGGTCTCAAGAATTTTGAACGCTGTTCGTTGTGCATTATTGCCAATCAGCGTAACATACCTGAAGCGGTGGGCGGGATATTAGGATTGTCTGACCTGGTCATTGTTTCAGGCGAAAGTGTTTCCATGGTCTCTGAAGCCCTGAGTTCAGGTAAACGCACCATCGTTTTTTCCCCGCACGGGCAGTACGGGAACACGCCCCGCGATAAATATGAAGATTTTGTATTGAAATTAAATGACCAGGGGTATTTAATGGTGACTTCCGTGGATGATATGAAGGCAAAGATCACCCAATTATTAAACCGTAAGATAAGCTTGAAGTCATTGGATGACCAAGCCATTATCCAAAGCGGTTTAGAGGCCATCGCCTAGTGAATATTTTACAGATCCTTCCAGAGCTTAATGTCGGCGGTGTTGAGACAGGGACAGTGGACTTGGCCAAATATTTAGTGGGCCAGGGGCATAAGTCTATCGTGGTTTCTAATGGCGGGGCCTTGGTCGCACAGCTGCAGTCCGACGGCAGCAAACACTACACCTTGCCGGTGCATAAAAAGAATTTGTTCACTGCGTATCGCTGTATTGGTAAATTAGTGGGTATTATCCACAAAGAAAAAATTGATATCGTGCACGCCCGTTCCAGGGTACCCGCGTGGATCGCTTTTTTTGCCTGCCGGCAAACTGAAGCGCATTTTCTGACCACCTGCCATGGTTATTATTCCACCCATTTATTAAGCAAGGTGATGGGATGGGGAAAAATGGTCATCGCCATCAGCGAGGTGATCGGCCGGCACATGGTGCAGGATTTCGCGACACCCGCGGAAAATATCCGGGTCATTCCCCGTAGTGTTGATGTTGAAAAATTCAACCTGCCGCGGCCGTCTAAAGCAGATAAAAAAGCATTTACGGTCGTGATGATCGGCCGCATTACTCCGCTTAAAGGCCATCCCTATTTTTTAAAAGCCATGGCGCGCGTGATCCATCAACTGCCTTCAGTAAAGATACAGATCATTGGCGACGCTCCCCCTAAAAAGCAGGCTTACAAGGATGAACTGCTCTTGTTGACCAAACGTTTGGGGATCGCGGATCAAGTTGAATTCATGGGCAATCGCCGTGATATCCCGGAACTTTTGAGCAAGGCGGATTGTCTGGTCCTCTCAACGATAACCCAGGAAGCTTTTGGCCGGGTGATCATCGAAGCCCAGGCTGCCGGTGTCCCTGTGGTGGCCACACGGGTGGGAGGAGTGACGGAGATCATTGAGCATGAAAAAACAGGGCTTTTGGTCTTGCCTAAAGATGTTGAGGCCATGGCTGCCGCGGTCTTACGCATTTTACATGATCCCAGGCTTGCCGCCGGTTTTGTCACTGAGGCAAAAAAGAAAATAGCACAGCGCTATACGCTGGCGCTGATGTGTGACGCCACCATCGCTGTTTATAAAGAACTGATGCACGCGGCAAAGGTACTGATCATTAAAATGACGGCGGTGGGGGATGTGGTCTTGTCAACCGCGGCATTTAAAGCCATCCGTTATAAATTTCCTAACGCGAAAATTTGTTGTTTAACCAGCCCGCAGGCCAGTGCCATTGTGGAAAATTGCCCGCATATCAATGAGGTCATTGTGTTTGACCCCCGGTCCAGGGACCTTAAGGCCCTCTGGCTTAAGAGCAGGGAATTACGCCGCTATCATTTTGATAAAGTGGTGGACCTGCAAAATAACCGTGTGAGCCATTTATTGTCCTTTTTGGCTATCCCTAAGGAATCGTACGGTTATGATAACGGGAAGTTCAGTTTTTTATTGTCGAAGAAAATCAAGAACAATATCCGTAATATCCCGCCGGTGGAACATCAATTCCGCATCCTGAAAATGCTGGGCATTGATTATGACCCGGCCCTTCGCCTGGAATTGTGCCCTTCGCCTAAAGATGAGGCCCATGCCAAGGGGTTATTAGACAGCGAATGGTTAAGCGACGGTCAGGTTTTTGTGGGCTTGAACATATCAGCTTCGCCCCAGTGGCCCACTAAAAATTGGCCTTTGGAACACATGGCTAAATTGTGCGATATTTTAGGCCAAAAGAATATCCGGGTGATCTTGACCGGAGAGGATAGAGACAGGTCCTTGGGCCGGAAATTGATCACCAAGGCCCGTGCCAAACCCGCGAGCTTCATCGGAAAAACAAGCATCCTGCAGTTGGCCGCTTTGATCAAACATTGCAAGGTATATATTTCACCGGACTCAGCCCCTTTACATGTAGCAGCTGCCAGCGCCGTGCCTATCATCGCTTTTTTTGGGCCGACAGATGCCCGGCGTCATATGCCGCCGGCGGATAAAAACGTGGTCTTGCATAAAGACATGAAATGCTCTCCTTGTTATTCGGGCGTTTGTAAGATCAAGACCCATGCGTGCATGAATGATATTTCACCGGAAGAAGTAGCTAAAAAGGTCCTTCAATTCATCAAATGAACATCCTTTTTTTAACAACGCATTTTAATACCGGCGGCATCACCAGTTATGTTTTGACCCTGGGTGAGGCCTTGGTCAAGTCAGGGCATGAGGTATGGGTGGCTTCCAGCGGCGGGAATTGTGTGCCTCGCCTGGAAGCGGCGGGGATGCGGCATGTTACTATTAATATACGCACCAAATCAGAAGCTTCACCAAAGTTATGGCTAAGTTTTGGTCCGCTCAATGGCTTGATCAGAAAAGAAGGGATCAGCATTATCCACGCCCAGACGCGGGTCACCCAGGTGCTGGGGTTTTTCTTAAGCCGTGCGACCGGTGCGGCGATGGTCACCACCTGTCACGGCTTTTTTAGGCCGCGCTGGTTTAGGAAAATGTTTCCTTGTTGGGGTGCGTCCGTTATTGCCATCAGCAAACCCGTGGCCCGGCATTTAAGTGTAGATTTTGGGGTTGCCTCAAATAATATCCATTTGATCGCCAATGGCATTGATCTTGACCGTTTTGTGATGACTGATGAAAAAATGCGTCGGGCAGCACGGCAAAAATGGGGGATAGCAGACGGCCCGCTCATCGGGATCATCGCACGTTTGTCAGATGTTAAAGGTATTGATATTTTGATCAAGGCCATGCCTCTTGTGCTAAAGCAAGTGCCTTCGGCCAATTTGCTGATCGCAGGCCAAGGCCCTGAAGAAGCTGTATTAAAGAAATTGGTCCAAGACTTAAAGTTAACAGCCCATGTGCATTTTAAAGATACCATTAATCAAACTCAGGAGCTTTTGTGCGCCTTTGATGTTTTTGTCATGCCTTCTTTAATGGAAGGGTTGGGATTGTCTGTGATAGAGGCCCAGGCCTGCGGCATTCCTGTCGTGGCTTCCAGGATTGGCGGTTTGGTTGACCTGATCGAAGACGGCAAGAGCGGTTATTTAGTCCCTGTTAATGATCTGTCAGCTTTGGCTGATCGTATTATAAAGGTCCTGCGTGATCCACAGGGATCTAAAGTCATGGCGCAGCAGGCACGATCAAGTACAGAACAGCATTTTTCCGCTAACAGGATGCTGAAGGAAACATTGAGGGTGTATGAACAATATTCTCGTCGTTAATGTTAATTGGCTGGGGGATGCGGTTTTTTCCATTCCCGTTTTCAAGGCGCTTAAAAAGACGTATCCGCAGGCGCGTATCACCTGTTTGTGCGTGCCCAGGGTCAAAGAAGTCCTGGATTATTGCCCCTATGTGGACAAGATCATTATTTATGATGAAAGGGGCAAACACCGTTTTCTCTGGCGAAAATACAAGCTGATCCGGTATTTGAGAAAAGAAAAATTTGACATGGCCTTTTTATTGCGCCGTTCCAGGACACGGGCCTTGATGCTTTATTTAGCCGGGATCCCTTTCTATCAAATCCCTTTGAATATCGGGGACATCCATCGTTGTGATTATTATTTAAAGGTCCTAGAAGGTTACGGCATTAAGGTGCAGGACCGTTTATGCGAACTGCGTTTGAAAGAAGCAGATATGCAGGATATAGACATTAAGTTAAGCAAGGCAGGCTTGAGATCAACGGAGAAATATGTAGTTTTGAATACCGGTGGGAATTGGGACCTCAAGCGCTGGAGCGAGGGTTCTTTTGTGCTTTTAGCCAAACGCCTGAGCCAGGAATTTGGTTTGCGGATTGTTTTACCGGGATTAGATAAAGACAAAGGGGCTTGCGAACGTATTGCCCAAGCTGCTGATGCAAAAGTTGTGGTTTTGGCAGGAGAGGTCACGATAGGGCAATCGCTGGCGCTTTATAACAGGGCAGTGGCCGTGATCTCTGGGGATTCCGGGCCTTTGCATTTGGCACATAGTGTGGGCGCGGATGTGGTCGGTATTTTTGGCCCCACCCGTCCGGAGATCACCGGGCCTCGGGGTTATGGACGTGTCCAGGTCATTTTTAAAGACGTGGGGTGCAATAAAGCGCCTTGTTATCACTTAAGTTGTACTAATAATGTATGTATGCAATCAGTGACGGTGGATGATGTTCTCCAGGCTTTTAAAAAAATCACGGCCTAAACGTATTTTGGTCGTCAGCCAGACGAATATCGGGGACGTGGTCCTGACCTGCCCGGTCATTGATATTTTACGGCGAGATTTTCCTCAGGCGAAAATGGATGTGGTGACAGGCCCCAAGGCAGTTTCACTTTTTGAGGATAATCCTAATTTTGGGGTCAAGGTGTTCAATAAGCAGGCGCCTTTGAGAGAAAAATTCGCATGGTTTTTGGATTTGTGCCGGGGGCGTTATGATTGCGTGGTGGACCTGCGGCGTACGGCACTGGCGCTCTTTTTGATGCCACGGTACGCAACTCCTATAATGACCTCGTCAATCCCCGGGATTGACAAGGTCCATAAGAAACAGATGCATTTAAACCGCCTGCGTCAGGTCTATGATTTTGATGCTTTTTCAGAAAAGCAGTATGCTGTTTTAACAACAAAGGATGATGAGCAGTTTTTTGAAGGGGCAGTGGCGCCGGCTTTGAAGGGACAAAGTTTTATAGTAATAGCACCCGGCGCTGCGGATTCTGCCAAGCGCTGGCATCCCCAGGGTTTTGCGGCAGTGGCAGACCATCTGTCAGCCGTGCAAAGAATAGTCTTTGTGGGGGATGCTAAAGATGCCCAGATCATTGAGGATATCCAGGGACGCATGAAATCACCGTCGCTGTCATTGGCAGGTAAGATCAACTTGAGGCAACTGGCCTTTGTATTAAAGAAATGTGCATGGGCTTTGACCCATGATAGCGGTGTCATGCATTTGGCTTGTTATTTTAATGTGCCGGTACTTGTGCTTTGGGGGCCGACGAATATTAATATCTATGCTCCTTGGTCCCAAAAATCAACGGTTGTCAGGCACAATGAACAATGCGTGCGGTGCCAAAACCCAGAGAGCAAGGCATTACATAATTGTATGTCCTTTATTCAAGTGGAAGATGTGATCAATGCTGCCCAAAAATTTTCATAATATATTGATCGTGCGTACTGACCGCATCGGCGACGTGGTGTTGACGACACCGGCGATCAAGGCCTTGCGCCAGGCATATCCTGCGGCGCGGATCTCTGTTTTGGTCACGCCAAGCACCTATGACCTGGTCAACGGCAATCCTTATGTGGATGAAGTTTTAGTGGATGACCGTCAAGGACGGCAGAAGGGACCATTGGGGTTTTTGCGCTTGGCAGGCCAACTGCGTTCCAAGAAATTTGATCTTGCTGTTATTTTCCATACCAAGCGCCGTTACAATTCAGCCTGTTATTGGGCAGGCATACCTTTTCGTTTAGGGTATAAGAATAATAAATTTGGATTTTTACTCACTCATCCTTTAAAAGATGTCAGGGCTTTAGGGGAAAAACATGAAGCAGAGTATTGCATGGATGTTTTAAAAGCCATTGGCATTGAGAAGGGTGATCTGGATATTTTTGTGCCGACGCAAAAAGAGGCAGAGGCCTCGGTGCTGGCCTGGATGCAGGAAACCCATTTAAAGCCCAATGAATTCATCGCCATCCATCCCGGCGCTTCAGACCCGGCCAAGTGCTGGCCTGCTGCTGATTTTGCTTTATTAATTGACCGGCTGACAGAGCGCTACCCTGTGAAAATTATTTTGATCGGTTCCCCGCAGACGAGCACTTCTGCGCAAGATATCTTACGGCAAACACAAAAGGCATCCCAGATCTTGGATTTAACCGGAAAAACATCACTGGCCCAGACCGTGAGTCTTTTGCGCCGGGCACGTTTATTAATTTCCAACGATTCCGGCCCTGTGCATGTGGCGGCAGGTGTGGGAGTCAGTGTTATTTCCTTATTTATGCGTGATGAGCCGGGCATCAACGCAGAGCGCTGGAAGCCGCTTGGGCCCAAGGGTTTTATATTGAAAGCCGGCCCGAACGCGGCTATTAAGGTAAATGATGTTATGGGATTAGCTGAGCAGATATTTCAAAAGGAGGGCCAATATGAGATCTTCTAAGAAAAGTGTTCTTGTCACCGGCGGGGCTGGTTACATCGGCTCCCACATGGCCGGAATGCTCGTTGAAGCAGGCTATAAGGTCATCGTCTTTGATGATCTTTCAACGGGTGTAAAGCCATGGCTTGCTCCCAAGGCCAAATTTATCAAGGGTGATCTGTGCCAATTAGCTGACTGCTTGAAATTGTTCAAAAATAACCGTATTGATGCTGTTCTGCATTTTGCCGCCAAGATAATTATTCCGGAATCCGTCAGCAAACCGGTTTTGTATTACCGTAATAATGTAGGGGGCACCCTCAATTTATTACGCGCGATGCAAGAGCATAAGGTGCGCCGCATCGTGTTTTCTTCAACTGCCGCGGTGTATGGGCAGCCCAAACGTGTGCCGATCATGGAGAAAGACCCGGTCATGCCGCTCAATCCTTATGGCAATTCGAAACATTTAGTTGAGCAGATCTTAAATGACATGGCCCGCGCCAATGCGGTCGATCATATAGCCTTACGTTATTTTAATGTCGCAGGCTGGGACACTCGTCGGGCTTGGCCCTCCAAGGGCAGGCCAATGCCAACGCATTTGATCGCCAATGTCATACGGGCACTTCACGGCAAGGGAAGGTTGAATGTCTGCGGCAATAATTATAAAACCCCTGATGGGACAGGTGTGCGTGATTTTATCCATGTGATGGACCTGTGCAATGCCCATTTGTTGGCTTTAAAAGGGTTCGACCGCGGCATTAAGAATGAAATTTTCAATCTTGGCAATGGCAAAGGTTTTTCCGTCATGGACGTTATCAAAACAGCCGGTCGTGTTGCCGGAAAACCCGTGCCTTATCAAATTGCCCCCAGACGCCCGGGAGATCTGGCGAATGTCATCGCCTCGTCCGCTAAAGCCCAAAAAATCCTGAATTGGAAGCCCAAGTATGATCTTGAAGCGATCTTAAATAGTGAGTGGGGGAGAAAGCCATGAAAACAATCCTTCTAACCGGCGCTGCCGGCTTCATTGGTTCTAAAACCGCGGAAAAGTTATTGGATAAAGGGACGACTGTCATCGGTGTGGACAATCTTAATGATTATTATGATGTGAAATTAAAACATCATCGTCTTAAAGATCTAAGAAAGCATAAGAATTTTATTTTTTATAAAGTTGATATGGAGAATTACTCCGCGCTCAACCGTATTTTTTCAAAACATCAATGCGGTGCTGTGATAAACCTGGCTGCCCGCGCAGGCGTACGGTATAGCATGGAGAACCCTTTTGTCTATTTTACGACGAATAGTAACGGGACATTAAATCTCCTCGAACTTTGCCGAAAATATAATATCAAGAAATTCATCCTTGCCTCAACATCGTCGCTGTATGCAGGGCAGAAAATGCCGTTCAAGGAAAATTTGTCCGTGAACACTCCCATATCACCTTATGCGGCAAGCAAGAAATCCGCGGAAGTGCTTGCATACACGTACCATTATCTTTATAAAATAGACGTTACGATCTTCAGGTATTTTACTGTTTACGGCCCTGCCGGCCGTCCTGACATGAGCATTTTTCGTTTTATCAAGTGGATTGATGAAGGCAAGCCCATCCAGCTTTTTGGCGACGGTTCTCAAAGCCGAGATTTCACCTATGTGGATGACATCGCTGAAGGGACCATTAAAGGCCTTAAAAAAACCGGTTTTAAGACCATTAATTTAGGAGGCAATAAGCCCTATCATTTAACGGAAATGATCAGCCTTATTGAAGGATTATTAGGCAAGAAGGCGGGCATTAATAATTTAGCTTTTCACAAGACTGATATGAAGGCAACGTGGGCGGACATCTCCCAGGCAGGGAAGATATTGAATTGGCACCCAAAGGTCAGCTTTAAAGAAGGCCTTAAACGCACTGTAGCATGGTATTTAACCAATAAAAAATGGCTGGCAAAGGTGAAAATTTAATGATCTCCATTATCATACCGACTTATAATGAATCAGGGAATATCACGAGCCTGGTAACGCGCATCAAGGCCTGCTTGTCTGTGCCCTACGAACTGATCATTGTTGATGATGGTTCTCCGGACGGCACGGGTGCCCTTGCAGAAAAGCTTGCCCAGGACCATCCTATAAAGGTCGTGCATCGGGAGAAAAAGTCAGGGCTCGCTTCCGCTGTTTTAGACGGGTTTAAAGTAACTTCCGGTGAATTGCTTTGCGTGATTGATTCTGACCTAAGCCATCCTCCGGAGATCATCCCGCTGCTTATCAAAGATATGGAACTGCAAGGCGCGGACATTATTGTTGCTTCAAGATTTATCAAGGGAAGCGGGATTGAAAATTGGCCCAAGATAAGGCTGCTGGGGACTAATTTAGCGATGCTGTCCGTAAAACCACTGACCCGTATTAAAGACCCGATGTCAGGTTTTTTTATTTTAAAAACAAGCGTTATTGATAATACGCCATTGATACCAAGAGGTTTTAAGATACTTTTAGAGATCTTGGTTAAAGGAAGGTATAAAAAGGCCGTGGAGTTCCCGTTTGTCTTTATCGACAGGGTCTATGGGAGCAGTAAGTTAAATCCAAGGACATATTTGGATTTTATAGAGCAACTTTTTGACCTGTATTTATACAAGTTGAAAAGCATCTTATAATCATTAAAGGGGCTGACATCACGCAAAATATACAAAATAATTACGTCCGCTACGGCATGATCCTGTTTGTGCTGATACTGACCGTTTCTTTGATACTTTCCATTTCTCCTAAACGCACCCGCGGAGATTTTGATGTTTATTATACCTCCAGCCAACATTATTTAGCCAAAGCGCCTGTTTATGTTCCCCACGACGGCATTGAAGAATTTAAATACTCTCCGTTATTTGCTTTAGTCTTTTCTCCGTTAGCCATGCTCAAGAAAACCGCGGCGCTTTACATCTGGAATATTCTGAATATTCTTTCGCTTTATTTGATATTTTATCTTTTTTATAAGCTTAAACAGATGTCGTTTTCAAGCCCTCGGGATTTTTTGATCATTGTTTGCCTGCTTGCATTGACCGGCCGTTTTATTTTTAACAATATCACCCTTGGGCAGATCAATATCCTTTTATGTTCCCTTATGGTTTTAACGATGTATTTAGAAATAAACAAAAAATATTTCTGGGCGGCTGTTGTTTTGGCTTTTAGCCTGATGATAAAGTTCTTCCCACTCCTTTTTGTTGTTTATTTTGTTTTAACAAGGCGTTTTAAATTGCTGGGTTTTACTGTTTTAATGGTCCTGTTTTTTCTTTTATTGCCGTCGGTCTATTCCGGATTTGACCTTAATTTAAGGTACCTTAACGATTGGCTCATTTTATTAAAATCTTCCCCGGCGCACCTTTTTTATTCGGCCAAAAATAATTCTTTCCTTTCATTTTATTCCTGGTTTTTTATTGCCAGGCATGACCCGCACTATGTTCTTGATTACTATTTGATCAAGACGCGGCTAACGCCAGAAGTGTATTATTTCTGGGGGGCCAGTTGTTTTGTTTTTTTCAGCGCATTTTTTTACGATACTTTTTTTACAAAATACAAAGAAATAAAAACAGTTTATCTGGACTATTCCTGTCTTTTTGTATGCGGGCTTTTATTTAATCCCCTTGCGTATTTAAACGCCCTTGCCTTTATGGTTGTTCCTTATTTTTTCATTTTGCGTTATTTATTTTATTCTGAAATAAGTAAAAAAAGCATATTGGTGATAACATGCCTTGTATTCGCCAGTCTTATATTTAATATCATTGATCATCAAATATTCTTTAAAGATGTCAGTCGGTATTATGTGCTTTTACAATATAAGCCGTTGATGTGGATGATCATTTTAGTTTATTTGAGCTTATGCGCAGCCAAGTGCTCGCTAAAACCAAAACAGGCTGTTTAGGCCGTTTAACCTTTACAGGGATAGTCAATTTTGCTATATTACATCCCACTTTACGCTTATTTTGTGTTTTCGCTGGCTTAGCTCAGTTGGTAGAGCAGCTGATTTGTAATCAGCAGGTCGGGGGTTCGAAGCCTCTAGCCAGCTCCAGATATGGATTCCCGCTTTTGCGGGAATGACAGAAGTTTAAGGGCAGGTATCCAAGTGGCTAAAGGGCACAGACTGTAAATCTGTTGCGTCCGCGCTTCGAAGGTTCGAATCCTTCCCTGCCCACCAGTGCTTCCAATTCGAACCCTGGTGCTCCTTATCCAGGAGCGCCAGGGTCTCGATATGAAAATGGTCTATCTATTCCGACGCTGGAAACAATGGCCAAGATTGCGAAGGTGTTAAAGAAGTCCGTTGATCATTTCGTGGAATAAATATTTACAAAAACAGCGTAGGGGAGTATATTGAATTTAATACTTCGAAAAGTGGCGAAGTTTGAAGGGGTAAATCCGCCACGTTAAAATAATAAAAACCTTCGCAGGGCTGAGAGTTCTTCAGCAGGGCGAGGGTTTTTTATTTATATGTTTGAAAAAATAGATTGTAATAGCAAGTGTCAGACTAGAAAAAGGAAGATAAATTCTTGCTATAATCGATAACAATTCTCAGACAATGCATAATGCTATGATTTTTAAAAAATTGCATCTTGGGTAAATATGTGTGGACGATTTTCGCAGACAAAATTAATCCTGTAATTGTAGTTACAGGACATTGCAGGGTTTATGATAAGTTGGTAAGGAAATATTATGTCCGATCAATCTAATTCATTTGAAGAAAAATTAAAAGGGGTAAATTTTGAAAAAGCTAGAGAGGCAATTAGGTATATGTTCGAGCTTGGGAAGGAAGAAGCAAAAAGACAAGGGAGTGAGGTCTATGTAAGTAAAGAATATCATGCTGTTCTTGTGCCATTTATGTCCGATCCTTGTTACCAAAATGCTATTAAACTTCTAGAAGTAGCCCCGATTTTATATGAATTTTTTGAGAAATCAAAATCAACAACAGATCCGCATACTGTTAAGAACAGCTCTGAAAAAGGGAGAAGTCCTGTTACCCCTGAGCAGTTAAGTAGGGCACTATTTCAATTGTTTGTTCTTGATGACGAAGTAAGTGTTCGGGAAAGTGATTTAGGCCAGTATGCCCTTAACAGTATTAGTCAAGATTTGATGTTTAACAAATGTGTTTATTTTTATCTTGTTGGTCTTGTGGCAGTTGCTTTAACAGCAGAGTATCAAAATAGAGAAATTATTGCTGAAGTTATTCCAAGCTTTAGAAATATTGTTTCTCAGGAAGCATTGCGACGATGGAATATTTTTCAGGGTGAAGTTGATGAATCTGTCGAAGAAGCAAGCCAGGCTTTGGCAAAACTGCTATTTACTAACCCTAAAGAAAATCGAGCATTATGTTTTGAATGGAGTCGTGAATGGCTCGCTAAAGCAGGGATAGAGCAATACAATCCTATATCTTTATGGAAATTAGGTATTTTTTGGATGGATAGATACGTAATATTAATGAAGAGCATTAAAGTATTTGAGATTGTATCTTAAATATTAATTATAAATTCGTGATTATGTTAGTTTAAATCGTTTAAGGGTTGTCAGACATGTTCCCTTTCTTTAAAAAGAAATCTAAAGATTTTGTTGATGAGACTAGAGAAGAACAGGCTAAAGATATTGAAAAGCTATACCCAGTTGAGCTTAAGGAGAAGATGTTGGCGGGAGAAGAATGTGATCAAATATCAAGCGCTACTGGTGAATTTGGTCATTCGGCTACAAATCCAATCCCTGTAAACGGACATTGGGGGGAAATTAAATATATACAAAGATTAAGATGTGCGTGTGGAGCAATACTTTTATTTCATAGACTCAGATCAGTTGAAGTCTCTTTAATAAATGAACCAGTTGATATTTTTGAAACAGTCTGTATAGATGGAAAACATTGGGATTTATTATATTTACATTTATATCATCCAAGAAGGTCTACGTTTATGCCCAAAGGGTATACATTCTCAAGATTCGACCCACTCTATTCCAAGGCATGTTTTGCTTTAGGGACTAATAAAATTATGGAAGATTTCCCTTTTGGCATGTCAACAGAACTTGCAGAAAATCTTGGTGGTACAATGGGTGACCGATTTGTAAAGTTATACGAGAAATACGTTAATGACCGTTCAAAGTTCAAGAGGTCTCAAGATCATTTAAAGAAATTGGAAATCATAGCAGGTATCAATAACATTCACAGCAACTTAGCGCAATTTGAATCAGATCATATAGAACAATCTGACTTAAATACTAAGAATGCAGAGGCCTACTTAAAAAAGGGAAACGCTTATAGTAAAGAAAAAAATTATGATCAAGCCATATTAAATTTTACTAAAGCTATTGAAATAAATTCAAATTTTGAATTAGCGTATAAAATTCGAGGGCATACTTTTTTAACACAAGGCAATTTGACCCAAGCAATTCTTGATTTTACTAAAGTCATTAAAATGAACCCTAAAGACGCAGAAATATATTTTGGCCGAAGCCTTGCTTATTTTATACTAAGAGATTACGAAAAATGTTGGAGAGATGTACATAAAGCACAAGAATTAGGATACATTGTTGATCAAGAATTCATTGATACGCTTAAGAAAAATTCAGGCAGATGAAGCGGAGATTATGATAAGTAGGATAGAAGGAATTTATGGAAAGAATTTATAATGGCAACAGTGAGGGCATCTCTACTAAAATTAATTGTCCTCAAAATGGTAAGAAATATCTCATTTCATCTGCTCAAGATCCTAGAGGGCCTTGGCAATTAGCAATTTTTGAAGTTCTTATTGATATTCCTTCAATTAGGCTTGAGGTAGATTTAAATAAGCCATATGTTGGCCCTATATCCAAAACTTTTAAAGATGCAGAAATGATTCATTTTAAAGTTGAGAAAATGGTTCAAAATTCATCCCCTGAAGCTTGGTTATTCACAATGCATAATTGGTAGATCGGGGATTATGATAAGTAGGGGGAAGGTATATGCTTCGAACGTTTATTCAATTCACATCGCTTACAGTAACTTTTATTGCAACTTTCTTTTGGATTAGAGGAGCCGCGCTTCTTTCAACTAAAGATTTAGCAGCGCTATCGGGTACTTATTTGGGTTACAGTCCTGCCACGTTAAATAGTTTAGCATCACAAAAGGCAGATTCCCTTGTAGCAGGATTGCTTTTACTCTCAAGTTTCTTATTGCAGACTTGTAATGCCCTATGGCCAATGCGAATTTGTGATTTTGGTATTGATAAGTGGGGTGCTCTAATTAGCGTAGGGGTATCTATTCTCCTATTTATATTTTGTTTTTGGGGCTCATCTTTTTTAAGAAAACAATTTGTTTTAAAAGCTAAAGATTTCTTATCTCAACAGGAATTAATGGAAGCTGGTTTCAATAAACCTAGATAAGACGAAGCGGTCAAGATCATGAGTCGTTGGAAACTAAGTATTTAATTTTTGAGCTTTTTAAGAAGCATTGGGGTATGAAGTTGTTGACCGCGTGTTAATGGAGGTTGTTATGGAAGAAATAATAGAATTTCTGAAAAAACGGGGTGGTTGTTACATAGCGATTTTTATTCTTGGTGTCGTCTTATATAATGCTAATACTTTTAATGAGAAAAGTGTGTATGGATTTTTAGGGTGCTTATTTTTGTCTTATGTTGCCGTGGTGACAGGATGGTATTTTGGTAAAACGAATACTGACAAGACGTTTAATGAGAAAGCAGCGGAAAGGGATAAAGTAAAAAATCACTATGCTTCCTTGCTTGAAGATTTAGCTTTTATGGTTCATGGATGCCCTGATCGGTTGCTTGTATATTCGAAAAATCAAATTGAAGAAGTTCTGATTCAGGATGGTGTTATTGCACTGATATCAAAAGATGAACGAAAATGGAATAATCGTATGGTGTGTTACATGTTGTTGGCTAAATTTATTCCGAGCGAAAAATACAATAAAGTTAAAGCTATATATGATATTGGTAAGGAGTCAAAGATGACAGAAGTGGAGGCTAAAGAGTTGGTGGAAACTTTAGCAAGAATTCTTCAGGAGATATCTGTTGAAACTAATGAACGCGGGGAAACTTTTATCAGAAAGACGGCATTCATTAATCCCGGTGCTGTAGAAGAAGAATTGGCAAAGTTTAGAACGCAATGTCAAGCTCAAGAGAAAAAGTAAGACAAGAACAGAGATTATGATATGTAGAACGGGCCTGTAATAGAAGTTACAGAAAGTGACGAGAATTGCGACAAATAGGGGAAGAATAAATGAGTGAAATAAAAAGAATCACTGAAATGATTAAAAGATTTAGAGATGAACGTGATTGGAAACAATTCCACAATCATAAAGATGTAGCCCTGTCACTAGTATTGGAAGCCTCCGAAGTCCTAGAACACTTCCAATGGAAATCCCTAAAAGAAGTCGAAGAACACGGCAAAGCATGCAAAGAAGAACTTGCCGACGAATTAGCCGACGTAGCCATGTATTTATTTGAATTAGCCGACAATTTGAAAATAGACCTACCTCAAGCCATGGCGCAAAAAATGAAGAAAAACGCCCTAAAATACCCCGTACACAAAGCTAAAGGCAAACATACAAAATATAATAAATTATGATTGTCTATTCTTCTACAAAAGAAACCTTCTCTGATGACATTTTAACCAATCAAATCGTCGAGAAAATCCAACACCGTCTAAAACTTAATTTAGGTCACTACGTAGGCAAAGGCGAAGTTCGCGCCTTTCAAAATTCCTTACGCTTTATGGACAAAGTCTTACAAGATCCAATCATTCCCAATGATGCTGGCATATCCATTGAATATCAAATTCCTCAAACAGGTAAACGCATTGATTTTATAGTCAGTGGCAAAAATGAAGATGCTCGGGATGTGGCCGTGCTTATTGAGTTAAAACAATGGCAAGAAGCAAAATTAACAAAGAAAGATGGAATCGTTAGCACGCGTTTTGAAAGAGGGGAATCGGAGGTCAGTCATCCGTCTTATCAGGCATGGTCATATGCGGCACTTTTAGAAGACTTCAATGAAACTGTCCGTAATGACAATGTGCTTTTAAAGCCCTGCGCATATCTGCATAATTATGAGCCAGACAGTATAATCACAAATCCTTTTTATTCTGAATATTTAATCAAAGCTCCATTATTCCTCAAGCCTGATGCCATAAAACTGCGTGATTTCATCAAGCAATATGTTAAGCAGGGAGATAGAGGGGACGTGTTGTATCGCATTGATCATGGCAGAATAAAACCTTCTAAGAGCCTTGCCGATAAATTAAGCTCTCTATTACAAGGCAATCAAGAATTCATCATGATTGATGAGCAGAAGGTAGTTTATGAGTCTGCTTTGGCTCTTTCTGATCAAACGGGTGTTAAATCCAAACATGTTTTAATAGTAGAAGGCGGACCAGGTACAGGAAAATCAGTTGTAGCTGTCAATTTATTGGTCGCTTTGATCAATAAGGAGTTAAACGCTCAATATGTCACCAAGAATGCTGCTCCAAGAGCAGTTTATGAAAGCATGCTATCAGGTTCATTAAAGAAAAGCCGAATTACGAGTCTGTTTAGTGGTTCTGGTGCTTATACAGAATGTCCCGTCAACACATTCGATGTCTTAGTGGTAGATGAGGCTCATCGTCTTAATAAAAAGTCAGGTATGTTTCAAAATAAAGGCGAGAACCAAATAAAAGAAATCATCAAATCCGCTAAATTAAGCATCTTTTTTATCGATGAAGACCAAAAAGTAACCCTTAAGGATATTGGCGATAAAGAAGAAATCGAGAGCTGGGCCAAGAAATTAGGTGTTAAAGTCCAAAAAATGGCACTATCATCTCAGTTTAGGTGTAATGGATCAGATGGTTATGTAGCGTGGCTAGATCATTCCCTACAGATCAAAGAAACCGCTAATACCATGCTGGATGCGACCGAATATGATTTTAAGATCGTAAGTTCACCAAATGAGCTTCGTGATCTCATTTATGAAAAAAATAAATTAAGAAATAAAGCCCGTATTGTTGCCGGCTATTGTTGGGACTGGATCAGCAAAGCGGATTCAAATCTTAAAGATATCCAAATTCCTGAGCACAAATTTGCAATGCGTTGGAATCTAGCCAGCGATGGCGGATTATGGGTGCTTCAGTCAGAATCTGTGAAGGAAGCAGGTTGTATTCATACATGTCAAGGCTTAGAACTGGATTATATAGGCGTGATTATTGGAGAAGATTTAATTTGCCGTAATGAAGAAATCATCACTGATGTATCCAAAAGATCAGGTATGGATAGCTCAGTCAAAGGATACAAAAAGTTATTAGAAGAAAATCCCGAAGCTGCGAAAAAACGCATTGATTCAATTATTAAAAATACCTATAGGACCTTAATGACTCGTGGAATGAAGGGATGCTATGTTTACTGTGTAGATCATGAATTAGAAGCCTTCTTAAAATCACGTATAAATCTAAATAAAACAAAAGAAGCTCCATTACTTTTTTCTGATGTAATAAAGCCTCAAGAGGAAGAATTAATCAAAATTCAAGAATCAATTGATAAACAACTTCAATTTACAGAATATTTGCCTGTTTTTGATCTTGAAGCTGCGTGCGGTTATTTTGGTTCAGGTTCAGAAGGTGAGCCTAAAGGTTGGGTAAAAGTGGATTCGGTAAAACCAAATCGTAATATGTTTGTGTCAAGGGTAGTCGGTAAATCCATGGAACCAATGATTGCAGATGGCAGCTACTGTCTCTTTCAAGCCAATGTCGTAGGCAGCCGCAATGGCAAAATAGTTCTTGTCCAATGGAATACACCAATCGATCCTGAAACAGGAGGGAAATTCACGGTCAAAAAATATACTAGCAAGAAAAAATACGAATCCGATGATTCCTTCCAACATGAAGAAATCACCTTATTACCTATAAATCCATCCTTTAAGCCAATTAATATTCCCAGCAGCAATGAAGGTGAGTTTATGGTTATTGCGGAGTTTATTAAGGTTATTCTTAATTCCTGAGAAAGGTAAGATGAATAAAACAATTAAACAAATTTCTAATTTCGTATTTAATTTAATTATGCAGATAAAAAAATCAATTAATTTTGATTGGAATAAGTTTTTACATTTTTTAAAAAAATTCACAAAAGAAATCATTATAGCGCTGGTATTAGCTTTGGTAGCTGCTATTTGGGTTGAGAAAAATATAGAATCTGTTCATCAAAATTTACTCAAACAGAATCTAAAGGCAGTTGCAATTGTAGTAGTTTATGACAGTAATGGAAATATTGCGGATACTGGAAGTGGTATATTTGTTTCCTCTGATGGTACACTTGTAACAAATTACCATGTAATTGAAGGGGCAAAGGGAGCTATTGTAGCCAAAATGGAGACGGGGGCTTATTACACTCTTCAACATCCTATAGGATACAATAAAGATTTAGATCTAGCAGTGCTTAAATTTGATGCAAAAGACATTCCTTATATTAAAGAGGGCGATTCCGATAAAATTGAAATTGGCGATAAGGTTTTTACAATAGGATCTCCTTTAGGGATTGGTAATAGTGTAACTGAAGGGATTATTAGCTATCCACATCGTAGTATGGAAGGGGTTAAAGATTTAATTCAATTTACTGCACCAATTTCTTCTGGGAATAGTGGAGGCGGATTGTTTAATATGAAAGGAGAAGCAATAGGTATTACAGCCATGTCGCTTACTATACCTTCAGATTTAAAGAAAGAAGTTGATGCTCAAAATTTAAATTTTGCAGTGCCGATTAATGATGTAAGAAAAGCTCTTTCAGGAGAAGAGGTAATGTTTTCACAAGATAGCCCAGAATTTTTATATTCGAAAGGGATGATAGCAAAGAATAAGAAAGATTATGCTGAATCGATTAGATATTTTAATAAGGCAATAGATAAAGATGATACATATATTGATGCATATCTTGATCTAGGGGATGTGTATTATGAACAAAGGCAATATGATTTAGAGATTCAGACTTTTGAGAAAGCTATCAAATTAGATCCTTCAAATCCTGATAGTTTTTACTATCTTGGAACAGCGTATGAAGATAAGGGGATGTATGATTTAGCAATAAAAACATATAAAAAAGTTTTGGCATTAAAACCAGATTATAAAGATGCGTTATACCAACTAGGTATTGATTATTTAGTTATAGGGTCAAAAGATCAAGCTTTAAATTTAGTTCCAAAATTATCATTACTAGATGAAGGCTTGGCTAAAGAATTAAAGTTATTAATAGAAAGAATGAAATTAAATTAAGTTGCGTGTCACCATAATTTTTAGAAATGAGGCTTTAAGAAAATGGAACAGAAATTAGTTGGATTATTTGAACGATATTATCATAGCATTTGGGGTCTTTTTATTGGGATGGTAATTTCTTTTATATTTATAGTTTTATTTGTCGATTCGTTCCTTAAAACTGAAATACCTTTCAATGTACGTCTTCTTTACTATTCATTCTTTTTGTTTATATATTGGCCTATTATTTGGTTTTTAATTAGGAACTATTTCCCCAAATGTAAAAAAAGTTCAATTGGAATTGTTATTGCTATTATTTCAGAAAACGAAAAGCAAAAATTGAGATTAAAGAATGATTTTGTAAATAGAATAAAAGAATTGTGTGTCTCAAATAATTTAAGAATGATGGATATTGTTGTACTTAACGACTACCAATCAGGAATTCTTTTAAACAGGGCGATTAATTGGTTTAATGCCCAAGATGAAATTAAGAAATCGGGTAGAGTAGATAATCAACAATATAATATGATGAGGGAGTGGGAGGATATTAAAAAGAAGACAAGAGGCCATTATTATATATATGGAGACATTAAGGAAAGAAAGGATGCTCAAAATAAATATTATTTAAAATTAAACAGTGCGGTAATCCATTCCCATGTTAACTTTAGTATTTCTGACAAAATAAGAAAAGAAATGGACCAAACCTTCCCCCGACAAATATCCATTGAAGAAAACTTTGAACTAAGAGGATTTCAAATCACGGCAGATATGATTTTTTACTCTACTGAGTATATTTTAGGTATATGTGCTTTAGTGTCAAATGATCCTAAGATGGCATTGCAAATTCACCAGACCCTGTTTAATAATTTACAGAAACTTAATACTCGCACACCACAACAAAATGATATTTATAATAAATTAAAAGGATCGATCGCTGAAGAACTAACATATCTGGGGCGAATAGAATTCCTTACTTCAAGAGACATGAAAAAAGTAAATGATTATTTGGATGAAGCTTTGAAATATGATCCGAATAGTTTTATTGCAATAGGGACACGATCATATTTAGCAATAGTTGGTGAGAATGATGTATATAAAGCGTCTCGCTGGGCCAAAAAGGGAAAAACAAATAAGGATGATTTTACTTGGTTATATAATGAGGCTTATATTGATATGGAAAAAGGGCAATATGAAAGAGGATTTAAAAAGTATTTACGACTCGAGAAAATAACTTTCAATAACGAGATCAACACAGTAGATGAGTGTATAGCCACAGATGAATATTTATATAAATCAAATATGAATAAGAAGCAAATTTTATTTATTCTCGGATGGTTATATTTAAAGAAAAAAAATAATAATCCAATAGCCTTAGAAAAATTTGAGAACTTTATAAAAGAAGCTATCAATGATACTTCTTTTATTTTTTTGATTAAGCAAGCTAGACTTTACATATCAATTATTGAATCTGAGATGGATTTGAAAACTAAATAATTTCTTGTAATAACATTTACAGGAAATAGTTATCTAAAGGTTAGACTTAAAACCGTTCAGAAGATCAAAAGACAGGATATTAAAACAGATAAATTTTAAAGAGACATCAATGGCTAAAGATAAGAATAAGTCACAGATTATTTTATATCAAACCGATGACGGTCAGACAAAGATTCAGGTAACAATGGAGGATGAAACTGTCTGGCTGACACAACAGCTGATGGCAGAGCTCTTTGGGACCACTAAACAGAACATAAGTCTTCATATTAGAAACATTTACGAAGAAGGTGAGCTGAATAATGAAGCAACTGTCAAGGAATTCTTGACAGTTCAAACAGAGGGTGGAAGGTCGGTCCAAAGAAAAATTGAGTATTACAATCTCGATATGATCATTTCTGTCGGGTATCGTGTCAAATCCAATGTTGCTACGAGTTTTCGCCAGTGGGCTACACAGCGTTTAAAAGAATATATTATTAAGGGCTTTACGCTGGATGATGAACGGCTTAAGCAGGGTGGGCAAAAAGCTCGGTATTTCCAGGAACTGTTACAGCGTGTCCGTGATATCAGGAGCAGTGAGCGCAATTTTTATCAAAAAGTTACTGATATCTATACAACAAGCATTGATTACCGTAAAGACGAAAAAATAACTAAAGAATTCTTCGCGACTGTACAGAACAAAATGCATTATGCCGTTCATGGTCATACCGCCGCGGAAATCATTACCAAACGAAGCGATAAGAAGAAACCTTTAATGGGATTGACCAATTTTAAAGGTAATTATATTACTGCCCAGGATGTAAAGATCGCTAAGAATTATTTAACTGAAGGGGAATTAAAGCAGCTTAATTTGATCGTATCCATGTATCTTGATTTTGCAGAGTTACAGGCGACCAATGGCAGATTAATGAAAATGGCGGATTGGATTTCCAAACTTGATGATTTTTTAAAATTGAGCGAGCGTAAGCTGTTAGCCAACGCAGGAACTGTGAGTGCCCAGCAAGCGGCACTAAAGGCCGAAGCAGAGTTTAAAGAATACCGAAAAGAGCAAGACAGGGACTATATTTCTGATTTTGACCAAGCTGTAAAACAGCTTGGTCAAAAACCTTCAAAACGGAACAAGAAGTGAGTCTGGATTCAATTTCAACCTGATGAGAAGCGTCAGCATGATTCAAAAATCATACATCAAATGCAAAGGATGCTGGAAGCAAATGCCTCGAGGTCGGTTTAAGTTCTGTGCTCACTGTTTACCCATCAATAACCGTATGCTCAATGAGCATATCCCTGACAGCGGCAGAAAGTATTTTTGGGCCCATATACGTAAATTTGGGGATACATGCTCTTTGAGCGGTGTGAGCTTGGAGTTAAAGGATGATACAAGTCCTTGGTATTTGGTTTTCAGCCGTGTCATTCCTTCAGATAAAACCAGGATCCTGCCGGCCGCGGCGCTTTTTAACGGGATGAAATCAGCCCTGACTAAGAGGCTATTTAAGTATTATATAATAGCGTTGGATGATTGGAGAAAGAAACATATTAAGGTCCATAAAAAACCAATTGTGCATTGGCGCCCGGTCCAGTTAGGGGGAAAAAATCTTTGTCCTGGTTGTGGAAGGCGGCCGGTGGTCAAGGGTTATAAATTCTGTGCCAGGTGTTCCAGGACAAACTTCCGTATGCATCATGAACGTTTTTCGAGGGAATCCATACAAAGTGTTTGGGATTATTTGCGCGCCCATGATTATGTTGATTATTACACGGGAATGAAATTGAATTTAAAGAACACACGAAGTCCCTGGTATTTGGTTTTTGACCATTTAATCCCGCGCGATCCGGGAAGAATTGTGCCAACCTCAGCGCTGATCAATGAGATGAAGGGCGATCTGACCGAAGATGAATTCTGGTATTTAATAAGCGAGCTGGCTAATTTCTTTAGAAATGGCACGCCGGTCAAAAAAATAAAGCTTGCTTACTGGAGCCGACCATACCGTGCTGTAAAATGAGCTTGGTTCATGCCTAAAAGAGATAATTCTTTTGCCTTAGGTGCGATTTTCTGATATAAGGGATGAGATTTAATTTTTGCGGGCGTAGTTCAGTGGTAGAACTCTAGCCTTCCAAGCTAGTAACGTGGGTTCGATTCTCACCGCCCGCTCCAAGATCCCCGATTAAGACATTCGGGGATGACAAAATAAAAAGGACTATATGAAAGTAACTTTGCTGGTGCCTACATTAAATGAAGCTGTGGGCATGCGTTCGATCATGCCTAAGGTCAAACGGGAGTGGGTGGACCAGGTCTTGATCGTGGATGGCAAGTCGAAGGACGGTACCGCTGATATTGCCCGTGAAATGGGCTATGATGTGGTGATCCAAGAAACACCAGGTATCCGCGGCGCTTACATGGACGCGCTTCCATTCATTAAAGGGGACATTATCCTTACCTTTAGTCCTGACGGTAATTCCATTCCTGAACTTATCCCTGTATGCATTGCCAAAGTAAAAGAAGGTTATGACATGGTCATTGTATCGCGTTACGCGCAGGGTGCTAAAAGCTATGATGATGATGCAGTGACTTCCTTTGGCAATTGGCTTTTTACCGGGTGTATTAATTTACTGCATGGCTCAAAGTATACGGATGCCATGGTTATTTACCGGGCCTATCCTAAAAAGTTAATTTATGACCTGGACCTGGACAAAGATTCCAGTTATACCTTTGAAGAGAATTTATTCAAGACAAAGATCAGCTGGGAGCCTTTATTGTCCATCCGCGCGGCCAAGCGCAGGTTACAAGTCGCTGATATC
>JABDCU010000020.1 GCA_013287965.1 Candidatus Omnitrophota bacterium
CCGCTTCTCAAGTATTTTACAAAACCGCGGATGGCAAACAGCTGATAAAAAATCAAGTTGGCCAGGCGCAATACGATGAGGACAGCGAAAAATATTACGTTGTGGATCCCAATGGAAATAAGGTCTATTTGCAAGATGGGAAAACACATACGCAGGGCCTGTATAACGCCGCCAATGGGACGGTGACTACTGAAGGCGGGCAATTAGTTTTCAAATCCGACAGGCTCAGGCGCGTGCTGGCTTCGTTGGGATTCCGGTATTTCCAATATGGTTTGGTCAAAGGTGGCGAGCCGGTCCCGAACCAGTTGTTTTATAAAGGCAAAAAAGGAATGTATGAGCCGATCCAGAAAGATCAAAACGGCAATCCCATCGAAGACAAAGGCAATAAAAATATATACGTCCAAAACGCCAAAGGGGACTTTGTCAGATATGAACCGGATCATGCCTTCATGGGAAGCAAGGACCAATATGGTAGTTTTTACGGCATGGATACCACGGGTCGGACGATCCAGAGCCATGTGGTTTTTGATGGAAGGGTTGCCAAATCAATTCTCACGGGGATTAAATCAATTAAAGACACAGTATTAAATCCAAACAATAGTGACAGTATCTGGCAGCAGGTTTCCCCAACAGAAGTAGTGTTAAAGCCAGGCATTGATTTAAAAGATGACAAGGTGGTGAAGACCGTTCAAGAGGCCCTGCAGAGTATTCCCAAAGAATTACGCCAAGCTGATTCTGAAAAAATTTCAGCTTTATTGCAAGAGGCCGGTCAAACAAGCCCGCTTCCCCGCAATGCTTATTTCGGTTTTGACCCGCACATGAAGAAATGGGTGGCGATAGGGTCAAGTTGGAACACCAGCCCGGGTGAAATAGCTGAAATAGAAAAAGTGATCAGGAGCGCGAAGAAGGAAACCGATGAAGACGGGAATGTGTTTGTGACCGTAGATGGAATAAAAATTAAATTTGCAGTGGATCCGGACAAACTCACTCCCGAAGCGATAGCAAAAGTTGCCGCGGACACCTTCGCCAATTTAAGCCCGGGCGCAAAGAATGAGGTAGAAGCAAGGATCAGAAATGCACAACTTGGCACGGATGGCAATGGTATATTTTTAAATATGGCTGGAGTAAATGCCAATATCGATGCTGATGGGCAAAAAATATATGTTGTTACGGATAAAGATGGAAATATGTCTGTGACGATAGAAGGCGAAAATATTAAATTGGGGAAAAACATAAACCTGATCCCGGACAGGGACAAATTTATAGATGATATGGCTGCTGAATTTTCCAAAGGAAACGATGTGACAACGGCCAGGGCAAAACTGGAAATTAATATCGCGTTGACAGGAAAAATTGATGAAGATCAAGTGAAGATTATTAGAGACAAAACAGTGGAGGAGGCCCAAAAACAAAGATCAGAGATCCTTTCAGTGTTTAGGAGCATCTTAAACGGAGACAATGTCCCGCCCAGCACATCAAAGAAGTATTCATGGGAAAAAGTAGATGACCAGTACATCCTGGTGGTGGGTGACCCGGAAGAGCAAAAGAAAATGGTCCAATTGGCAAGCGGACAAGGGAAAATCCTTACACTTAACAAAGACGGAAACCTTGATTTAGGGACCAAGGATGAGATTGCCCGCTATGTCAGTGTTACTAAAGATGCCAATGGCGGCCCTGGAGGTATTATCATTAGGCTTCTTAATGATAACGGACACACCTTAGCTGCCGAGAATACAGGCGTATTATTGACCACTGTTCTTGCTAAAGACTTCGTTCCTTATAATACATTCATGGATCCCGGGATCTTTCAAGAATCCAAAAAATTGGGACTTCCCACAGGGATCAATGGCATAGGCGATATCAATGGTTCACCAGTCTTCAAATTTGATTTTTCAGGCCAGGGCCAGAATTCATCCGTTTCCCTGCAGACTTATGACAAAGCAATTGGGCCTTTAGCTCACCAGACTATTGAAAGTAATTTTAATCCCAACAATAATTCCTATGTTACCGAAACGAACATTACGGGACTGCGCTCCAACATCGGAGACCGCTGGGATGTCGGCGGTCCTGTTTTGAGCTCAAGATTTGAAGCGACTGCTTTAGATCGGCTGCTCAGAGGAGGGGTGCTGATACCACAAGAAGGTTCTTTGGATAAGGTGACGGTAAGCCCATCTTTTGACCTGAATAAACCGGAGGATATAGAAAAGATCAGGAGCATAGCAGGAGAAAAGACGTTTGACACAATTTTTCCTATTTTGCAGCAGACCTTGCCGCAGTCAACAGATGCCCAAATGGTTTGGGATGCCCTCACCGGAAAAATCACACATGTTCAAGGCAATATACCAGTGGCTGTCAATGACATCGTATTCCGCAAAAGACCGGGTCAGGACACAGAACTTTTCAATGAAGCCCAAACAGTCAATACTAATTTTGATAAAGTAACGGCTAATCCTATAGGAGAGATGGATGTTACCAGCGCTCTTACTTCCCCTGAGCATATCAATGTCAAACCTTTTGAGACCTTAGCCACCTGGATGCTGGCCTTGGACAATGGCCCGATCACCGGCAATCTTTCATTCACGGCTTTGGGCAGGACAGTTGGGGAGAATAGGAACGGCCAAACGACAGATGAAGGATATTCTCCTTTTGCATCTTTCAATGAGGATTTTGTGCCGCATCAAAAGTCACCGGAAATAGCTTCTATTGACCGGGCCCTTAATGATACGACCAGCGATAAATTAAAGGGATTGAACGATAACAGTAAAAACGCTTTGAACGACCCGAGTTTTATACAAGGACATGGCAAGTACATCATCACCGAATTAAGAAAGGCACAGGGGCCAGGCAAAGATTATGATGTCGTCAATGTTTTGAACAGGATCTTTAACGATATTGCTGATGGAAAAGATCAAAATGAAAATGCCAGCAAGACTTTAAAAGCTTCAGAGATTTCGTCCAACAATATGCCTGTGTTGACGGGCGGGGATGTTGCAGACAAATTATTTAAACCTCTTCAAGAAATAAAGATCTATCAAAGCGCTCTTTTTAGCGCATTAAAAGAATATTTACCAGCACCTAAAGATGATAAAGGCGAAGTGCTGGGAGGCGAAGCATTGGCAAAATATTATGTGGATACGGATGAGACAGGAAGTGTCAGAAAGGCCGGAATGGCCGCACGCAATTTAGCAACGATGCAAGAGATAATTAACTCCGGACAAGGGGGGAACATCAACGAGCAGGCTTTGAATGAGGCCGCGGACTTGTTAGGCCTTAAAGCTATACAAGAGGCTGAAAAATCAGTGGGGTTCTCGGAAGAGGACAATTACGCGGGAGGGTTCACACTTAAAGACACAGGCGCCAAGGCATTGATCATTGCCAAGGCAGCTGAACTTAATAGCGGTGCGATCCCGGACACGACATGGGAAACTATGCTAAATGGTATAGGGGTAAGTGGTCCGGAACAGAAAGCAAAGATCGATCAGGCAGAAAGAGAGGCCGTCAACTTAGCAGGTTCGCAGATGGCGCAGAATAATGCTTTGGAGAGGGCCACGGCCAAATTCGAAACAGAGAATCCCGGTGTTTTGGATAATCTCGCAGAGGGGTTCGGAGGGGCATATGTCAATTTATCCCCCAATGAGAGAGTCAACATCTTTGCCGAGGCTCTTCTTAATACCCAAGCAGAAGGAATAAGAAAACAAAGTCAAAATAAAATTGATTTTCAAACCGCGTTGGACACGGTTAAAAATAAATATTTAACTAATGCTGATTCCGGAGGGGAATATGAAATCCCGCAGACTGCGCCAGATACAGGCATAGGAAGCAGGTATACCAGAGGAATGGCTTATTCAGATACAAACAAGGCCAGGCAATTCGCGCATTTGGTGGATTATGATGCCAATGGCGCCAAGAGTACCACTATATTGGATAAGAAGTCAGAGACTCTTCATCCAGGAGAAAGAGAACATAAATTTGATGTGGGTAAAGGCGATCTCATTGTCAGGGTTTCCCAAAAAGATTCCTGGGGGAATACGTTAGCTTATAGATCAAGCGTTTCCGTTGAAAATGAATATACTAAAAAGGCCCTGGCCTGGGTTGACAAGGGGGCGGATTTTAACGGGCAGATGGAATATAACGCAGCCCAAATATACATGAGCCAGAGGGGGTATGATGTAAAAGCCGGACATGAAGAAGCTTTTGCGCAGAAATTATTAGCTGATTATGGGGACCTTGTTAAAACTGCGGGAGAAAATAATCAAAATGCGTACCTTTCCAATCATCCAGGGGAAAGCAAGGACAGCGAAGGTGCTAAAAATGCCTTTAATAGTGGAGTAATTGGAGAAGGGACAAGACAGTTCTTGCTGGATAAATATAAAACCGATCATGAAATTTCTGGAAATCCCGAAGACATTGCTAAAGAGGCAAATGGGTATATAGAGAAGTATTCAGAAAAACAAACAAAAGCGTATTTACCGGTCTTTGATGCGGCTTTCAATAAGTATATTGATGAGCACGCGGATGAAATCAAGGATGATCCCGCGAAAAAAGCTGCATTGGGACAAGCCGCAAGTAAGGCGGGATATCAGGCAGTTTATCAAGCAGTGCTTGTCCAGACTGAAAAAGAAGATTTGATGAATCAATATATTGCCAAGAATGGCGGAGATGTAGCCAAAAGTGAGCTATTGGCCTACAACATGCCTGAGGTAAAATCAACATTGACCGGGCATTATAATGGATATGGGCAATTAACCGGGCTTGAGTATTCCGGCCTTTTGGGTTCCGATGGATCTAAATATAGCGGGATCTTGACTAACGCTCCCAGGACCCTTGGAGGCATTGATTCATCTCCTGCAAAGCCAGCTTCTTTGGCGTGGGTTGCCATGCCTACCCTGGAAGCTTTGATGACAAATACTAAGGAAATCGCCAAGGAAGCTTCCTTAGTTAACTTGGCGAATCCTCTTGCGCGCTCTCTCGATCTTGATGAAAATTCACAAGTCTATGCTGACATCAATGAAAAGAATGGCGGGATGCCGGAGATCTCATATGGGGTGGGAACAAACCTCTTTTTCCGCAAGGAAGGCGGTCTTAATCCATTCAATCCTTCATTAGGAACAAAGCTTCAATCCAGCAGCCTTCCCATTCAATTTTACAGCCAGAATGAATTCAACAGCAGGATCAGTGTCGAACACGGAGATAATGGTGAGACCATTCACACGCGTCAAGGATGGGTCAGGGATGAGAATGGAAAGATCATCGCACCCACATCCACATTATTAGTGAATGTCAGCAGATATGGCCAGGAGTTTAAATTTAAAGGGGTCGGAGGACTGATAGACCTTGAGACGTCTTCAAGCGATCAATCCCATATTTATGAAATTAAAGATAAAAGCAGGCCGTTTGTCTGGGCTGATGGCAACTGGACATTTAATACTGACGATAAAAATCTTACCGATGAGCAAAAGAAAGCCGGCCTGACAGCCAAGTCAGAGGCCTTCACCAAGTTCATGGTGAATTCTTTTATCAATGACCTGCCAGGCCAAACCGCTCATGGATTTGTCCAAGGTTTGGAAAATGCCCAGAAAGCAGCTTTTCTAACAGCCATCAATCCCATGGATGTATCGGTTTCAGCTATCAGAAGCAGATTGTCAGCTGATTATAAGGACACAAGTAAGCTCGCTAAAATTAACGCGATGATCCTTTCATTTGAAGCTTCCTCACCGCTGGAAAACGTCAGTAGAAACTTAGAGGGCAAGCTTATTAAGCCGATCAACTTTGATAATATCAAGCCCTTTGATGCTGTTTACAGCAAGATGGAATCCGGCCCCAACGGAGAAATGCTCTATTTGCCTACATCTAAAGAAGCCAGAACAAATAAGGTCCTGACCACGAACCTTATTAATCCGATCATCGCCTCGAGCCAAACCAATTATAAAAACGAGATCAACGTCGGATGGTCTTTTGATGATAGTACCGGCAAGGTGACTAATGAGGGCGAATCATCCGAAGGCAGTAAACGTTCATACCTGTACAATCTGCTTGCGAAAACCGAAAGGCCCAAAAGTGCGATGTCCAGCGAAGCAGGTTCCGGGGAGGACAAGAGAAATTATGTTCTTTCGCCAAGGGGCGAGGACATGCTTGTGGCACACAGGACGGTCATTGATCCGTTCACCTCAGTTCTTAGCGGCAACACCGGAGGGGTTTTCTATGGAGAAGGGCTCTTTTCCACGGATGGCGCGGCAGATTATACCATCGTAGAAAATGGGAAAAATAAAGGAGCGATCATTCTCCCGGGACATGGCAGGGAAGATATGCAGGACGGCTTGGCAAAGACTTTTGACGGATCCAGCCAATTCACACCTAATGTGGATAAGTTAATCCTTAAATTCAATCCCAACAATAGATCGTATACCACCATTACTGAAAAGACGCCGGGAGATTTAGCTAACGGATCTGCCAGGCATGAAACCAATCAGGTAGCCGGTGCGGAAATTTTTGGCTCCGGGCAAGGGCAAGTCCTTAGTTATGGCGTTACAGGCCTTGGCTTTGGGGAAACCAAGGGCACGGAGAACATCATCGACAAGAGCGGGTTGGTACAAAACATTAAATCATGGCATTCAAATTTAAGCGGGGAATTCGGTATTAATGACAATAGGGTCGCGGTTAATGAACAAACCGCGAAGGGCCATTTACTTGCCGGCGAGGCCATGGCTGAAGGGTACACAAGATCTGATAAAGGATCAGTGAAGCAAGAAGCGCGTTTCAACGATATCCAGTATAAACTTGAGAAGAACGATAGCGGCCTTCCTCCAATATATGATGTGATGTACTTTACAACTTATAGCCCTGAGAAATATCCGAATGGTCAAACTTATGGGTTTGCTCAAGGGAAAATGTTAGAGACAAACGGCGGTGGTGGCAGCAGTGGGGAAACTCCGAAGATAATTCCTGAATTAGCCAACAGGGTAGGCGTGGAACAGTTGTCAGGCAATGACAATATTACCATAGCCCATATCAGCCGCCCGAACGATCAACTGGGCGTGATGTACACGGTGAATGGGTATGAATTTAACCCTTTAGAGCCAGGTTCCAGCTATACCTTATTGGGTGATCATTGGACATTAAACGAACACAACGTTATTAAGGGTACCGCTGATATCAATGGATTGAGCGTTGATGAAAGAGGCAACTTGCTTCCGATCGATGATGGAGTGCATCGGACATCATGGTGGATCAATCAGCTTCATGATCAAACCTCTGTTCTTGGGCATGTATTGGATTTGACTGAAGGCCTGACCTATCAAGGAAAACAAGGAGCCCCCAAAGGCAAGGCATGGACATTGGATACAGCCCAAACACCTCGAAGCCAGGGAGGTACGCTGACAAGCTTTTGGGGTAATGGCAAGGTTTTTGCGGAAGGCAATATGCAGGATTTCAATAAATTTATTGTTAATCGAGGTGATTCAGCGGCTTATTCTCCGCGGCTCAGCGAGCTTCCCGCGGACAAAGATAGACAACCCTCCTCTGACAATGGAAAAGGCGGCATACCTCCTGCTGCTAATGAAAATGCTAAAAAGGCCAACGGCAATTATCATACGAAACAAGTTTCTGAAGCTGGCGCGATCATCCCTATATATGAATCCACAGCTGACAGCAATAGCCTGGCTTTCAAGGTATCAGATTCTGCTGATGATATGCGGCAGGTGGGGCTTGATTTCTCACCGATGTTCAAAGACGTAAATCAGGTCTTCGAGAAGGGGATGACTAAATTCACTGCCGTATTGGAAGGAACATTTGATAAGAGCACCGGGGAATTCAAGCCTACCGGTGAATTTGACGCGGTGGTCAATGTCAATAAAAAAGGCGAGCTTGAGGACTTAAGCAACTTGAAGTCTGTATTTATTGATGGCAACGGGTTTGCGAAAACCGTTGGGAACAGATCTTCAAGGGCCTTATCCATGTATCAAAAAGTGGGTGAGAACAATCAGGTTGAATCCGTCCTCGTGGGCAAAAATCCACAAGGAAAAGATATTCTCGCGCATGTTAAGTTTGACTCTGTTCTTTTTCAAAATGGCGGTACTCCTATTGACGTAAAGAATATGAACAAGATAAACTTTAACGGCGGCGCCGCGGGCAGCTGGTTAGCTGCTCAAGGACGTATCGACGGGGACAAACTGATCTTAGAAAGCGGTGATTTTATGCCGCGGTTTGAAGTGTACCTTTCCGATCCTATTAAATCCAACGCTAAAAGCATCAAAGATGCTGATAAGAGAGCTGCCGAGGAAGCTGTCAAAGCAGGGCCAAACAGCAATAATAAGGAAGACGGGGTAAGAATAGGAGATTTATTAAATGCTGCTAACAGCCCATACAAGGTGCATGTCTTTGGAGATAAGGCTGTCGGCCAGCGCCTAGACTTGAAATTAGACGATGATTTCTCCGGATCCATGTCCCTTGATCAGCGGAACATGGCTTATTATAACGGTTATAGCCCCTTGCCGAATTTTGCCACGATAGTCGATAGCGATAATCAACGCGAAAAAATAGGCGAAATGTCAATGTCAGAGGGCAACCTAGTAGCGCTTTTTGATAAGAACGGGAACATGTTTTCCGGTGCCAAGCTTGATGAATACGGGAACCCACTTCTCGATCTTGATAAAGACGGGCACATAGTTCATGGGGCGAGATTTGAAGCTCAGGCTTCCAATAAACAGGGTATTTATGTTGACCATTCCTGGAAAGACGAAAATGGCCAAGTCCACGCGGGCTTTTATTACACGGACCTTAAATTCTCCTACGATTTTGATTCAAATGGCCGTCAATATGTCAGGGTTGCTACCAAGGATGAAAAGGGCAATGCTACAGAGGGCATTACAGTAAGCAAAGACCACAGGATCGATTATACAATATACGGCAGCAACGGGAAAACCACGACAGGTCAAACTACCTATGGTGGGGTGGAAGTCCTCGAGGATGGCCGTTTGGAGTTTAAGCCCATCAAAAACATGCCCTATGTTGATCCGATCATTAGCGGGCTCAACGGCCAAAAGAAAGCAGAGGAAGCGTACAAACAAGCAAAGAGAGATCGGGCGCAATGGGAAGTTAATAATCCAGATTTAATAAAAGGTAAAAGTCCCGAGGAAGTTACCGCGCTGTATAACGCACGCGAACAGCAAGGAAGTCAGCATGATCAAATTGCCAATGGCGTGATGAAGAACATCCCTGGAGAAAGAACCAAAAGCCTGGCCGAGCAGTTGAGAGATGTCAATTATTATTACAATGCATGGGCCGTCAATTGCCAGCGCGACGCCCACGAAGTTGAGAAGTATCTTGACGACAAGTCGGGCAATGTCATGGCCAAAGGCCAGTGGCTGATCTCGACCCTGCAGACGCCGTTTAGCGGCAGCTTTGCACAGGATCAAAAAGGACTGATCGTCAATAATACTTTAAAAACTACCGATAAATTCGCTACTATTTTAAACCAGGACAATATACATACCAATGATGCGTTTATCGCCGCGGGCGCCAAGGCCTATTTTAGTGAAGAGGGGAATTTAGCATTTTTCTCAGGTCCAGTCACTGTAAAAGCGGTCCAAAGCACTCCCGAGTTCCTTAATCCTGAACCATATCAAAACACCAATCTAACAAAGATGGACAAAAATGGGAATGCCCAGGTCAGCACTTTCAGGACATCCCAATTAGTTCTTGCCTATAGCATGGGTAAAGACGGCAAGCTGCATTTGAACATGGTTGCTCCTAATAAAAACGGTACGGGCACAATATTCTTTGATTGCCTGGTTAATAAAAATATACCGCTGACCACCTGGAAGGTTGATCCCACGACGGGCCTGGCAATGCCTCCGAAGAGCACCGAATTTACTCCGGTATTTGATCCTCAAGGGGATCTGCGTTTAGGGGGAACGTTTAACATGGGCGTTATGACAGGGCTCTTTGAAGGCCAATTGCAAAGAGACACTTCGGAAGCAGGCATGAAAGAATCCGCTGCCCAAGCGATCAATAGCCAGGACCAAGTCACAAAGAATAAATATTTTGGTAATCATGGGCAAGCATTCACTAAAGACGATATCAAGAGCGCAACCTTTATTAATGAAGATGAAGTGGTTATTAGATTGCCTTGGTTAGGATTCTTGAGCAAGCCGTACATTTTAAATCTCAACGATGGAAAAATACAGTCGGTGGCAGATTTGAAAGCAGCACAGACACCAATGGATTCTCGTCATCTTCCCATGGTTAATGTTCCAGGCCAGGTTCCTTTCATGGATGCTAATGGCAATGAATACTATACGGCAGCTAAAGGAAAAAATGGAAAAGATATAATTGTGGGTATCAACGTAAATAATGGAGAAATGGAAGAAGAGGCCAATCTTACTTCTTGGCAAAAACAGGATCGTGCAGCGGTAAATGTTCTTGTAATGGCAGGCAGGAAGGTATTCTCATATCTTCCCTATTTGCAAGATCCAGAATCACCTATTCAGCTGTCTCCTAAAGAACAAGAAGAAATGCGCGATAAGATCATGTATAGCGGACTTGGCGGTGTTGGAGCATTTGATCCTGCGGACAAAGGCACGTGGAGTGAAACGTTTAATGCAGGCAGGGCCATTGCTATAGTCGGGATAACAGCGCTTACGTTTGGCAAGGGCGGTGCGGCTGCTACTGAGGCGGAGGGTGCTGAAGCAGTGGGGGGTTCTAAATTTGTCGAATTGATGAATAAAGCAGGAAAAAATCTTCCTTTTCTTGGATTAAAAGGAACGCAAGCAACCATCGGAGGTTTTACGGCAGCTTCTGTAGCAACAGGAGGAATTTTTGGTGTAGTAAATGCCTATAGAAATAGGAATGATGAGACAACAAACACCCTGGAAGATTTTGGCCGTGGTTTCGCGGCAGGCGCCATCTTACCAATCTCCATCTATGGATCACTTGGCGGAGGCGCGACGACGATCGCGAACCGAAGCCTTATAGCTGGATTGGGGAATGTTGGCGTGGGCAATACATTTTCCGTAATTGTAAACAATAAATTTTTAGAACCTGAACAAGATGTGAATACGTTTATTGCAGGGTATTATTTAAATCGCGCTTCAGGCTATATGAGCAATGTTTTAGGAAAATCTAACATTATCAGCGCTGTTATGAGCCCCGCAAGTGCGGAGGGAAGTTTAGGATGGAATCTAGCAAAGAGTTATGCAGTGTTTTCTGGAATTCCAGCGTCGATCACGTTTGGCAACAGCCTTTATCATAATGATAACTGGAAAAGTTTAGCTGGCTGGGGAACAGCTGGCAGACAAGCAGTAGACGTTGGTCTTTTGATGCTCGCAGCGAATACTTCAAGAATTGTATTAGGGGTAGCTGCGAACGGAGCCACGGAAGGAGTTTTGGGAGAACTTTCTGCAGAAGAAGCGGGTAATTTAGCGAAGGCCTTAAGCACAAAGTCTTGGGTGACTAAGGTTGGATTCACTATGCTGCATTCCGCTAATTACGGCATTCAATTAGGCACTGTCGGGGGAGGCTGGGGATTGATCACGCACAATTTTGATCATGAGTATAGTGCCAAGGAGGGCATGGAGGAATATTCATGGGCTTTTGGAAAAGCAGCGTGGAAACCAGCTTTACTCGGAACTGCCATTGGCCTTGGTGCTGCGGGGAAAGAAATATTGGGCGCAGATAATTTTCTAGTAAGAGGAGCTACAAAAGCATTTTCTCCAACAATCACTACGATTGCCCAAAACGGGGATAAGATAGTATCAGAAAATGTAATATCATACGCCTCTTGGCCCATCGCAGCAGTAGTTCTTAACAATACGTATAAACGAGTTATTAACGGGGATCATAATGCCTGGAATGTAAAAGACAGCGTTGACATAGCCCTTTTTGCATTAGGGGCCCGATACCTTGCGGGTGGTTTGGAAGCAGGAAATGTAGCAAGAAAACAAGTAGTAGAAGATTTAAAAAATGCAGCTGTTGAAGGCGAGCCTATGGCCGAACCTACATTTCGGCAAATACTTGCAAAAGTACCTGGGCAGTATAAATGGGGGTACATACTTACAAATAATGAATTAAAAGGACTCACATGGGGAAATATAGGAAGATACGGCGCATTATTTAGTACAGGTGCTGGGATCAATGTGGTGAAAGATTACGCAGAGGGAAAATGGATGAGACCCGCCAAGGATAGTGATCTAGGCTGGAGATGGGATGATAAGAGTCAAGAGGGCGTAGGGAATGTAGGTGGTAAAATTGCAGCATCTGCTTTCAACGGTGGCTTCTGGGCTTTGATGGCTGGTCTTGGGGTTGGCGATGTTCCCAAGATGGCAAAGGGGTTATTAGGAAGATACGGTTCATTAAGCCCTATTGAGGTATCTCCTGACAAGATAACTAATATTGAAGGGGCGATACTTGCCAGCCACTTAACAGGCGCTGAACTTCTTGGTGCTTCCGGCGCCTACGGCGGGTTGAAATGGATACCTGTCAGCCTTCAGTTCCCTATTTTTACAGGCATGTATAAATCATTCGGTGAGTCTTTGCGGGATGGGAAAATGCCTAATGGAACGCTGTTAAATATTGAAATGCCATGGGTGACACAGACGAGCAATTCTCATCTAAAATCAACAAATCTTGCCCCGATATTTGAAACAAATGGGGATTTTTGGAACCTGACGGAACCTGCTAAAGCAAGCTTTAAGAAAGACATTATTTCAGCACCCGCAACAGGTATTATGTTAAGCCCCATGCTTTCCGGGGTCACCATTTCCCGACAGGAAGGATTCTTACCCAAGGAAATCAGTGAAGGCATGACAAAATCTTTTGAAGCAATGCCGTTGCATGAGTCCCTGGGGCTTGCCAAGGTGGCGGCCACAGTAACAATGGCGGATTATGCTATTGAAAAAATGTCTACGAGCGCAGTTCCTCCTCCAGCAGAGAATAATGAAGAAGGAAAGCATTCGAATTCAGATAACAACATAGCTCATTTTTGGGTGAACAATAAGGATGGTTCTGTTTTTGCCGCGCCTAAGAATTATAGTAAGGCAGAAATGGAAGCGGCTAAAACAGCGGATGGGAAAGAATTACAGTATCTCAACGGAGTGACAGACTTAAAAGAAGAAAAACTGGCTGATGTAACGACAAGAGAACAGCTTTCAACAGGTATGAGTGAAGGTGCCAGAGGAGCCGGCGGCTGGGCAGCGCTGCTTTTCCTTGCCAAACCACTCGCGCCTGAGGCAGAGAAACTGTCTCCACCAACATCCGGGGGGCTTGAGAATGGCGATATATCCAAACCCAACAATGGTCCTAGAGACATATCCAGGCAAGCAGATAATCAAGTTGTGCCTCAGGAAGAAAGTTCCCAAATTATTTTTGGAACTGAACAGAATGTAAATGATGCTATAAGAGAACGTAGAATAAAAAGCGGATTGGAAACTCCCACACGGCCGCTTGATATGGATCGTACCGTTCCAGAGGGGTTTGGATTTTATGGCTTGGCACAAGACCAAGCTAATCAAGGTCCTTCTGCTCCACAACTCGGAAAAACGCCGGGCACGTCGATCGCATTTAATAATGCTGAAGGATTAACAGAAGAGCATGTACAGGTTGGTTTAAGTAAGGTAGATGCTGCAGTTGGAGATAGAGAAGTCGAAGTTGATCCGCACTTGGGCCCTGTGATCAAGGTCAATCTTTCAGGGAAGGCTGGCGAAGAGGATTTAAATAAATATTTTGGCGGCGGCGTGTCTTATCGTCGAGAGGACGGGACCCTTGTTATTGCCCATAATGGTGCAACAGAAGGCCATGAAGTGGTAGAAACCCTTCTTGAGAATCTCAGCAAAACTACGAGAGGTACAGAGGCCCATGATGCAGCTAAAGACGCGCTTCTTGGAAGATTGCAGGCAGATGGGCGTGCACTAAATGATGAGTTGATGAGAATTATTCATAACGAAGACATGAGTTCTCATGAAAAGGTTGTTCGCTTAGGTTATGGTGAAGGCGAGGCTGCTGATCAGAGCATGCTTGACCCATTAAATGATATGGGATCCTTGCCGCGGCCGCCTCCTGTCTTAGAATTGATAGCCGCTTCCAATGATGGTTCCACAAAAGAATCCGCAGAAAAACCAACGATCCTGCTTACAGACAGCAATGGTAATGTTTCCGAAGCTTCTCGAGGGCCAGTCAAAATTTATACTCCAGGCGAGTCCGTTGAAAGAGAAGCACCAAACGTACCGGAAGTAACGCCAGAAATAAAGCAACCAACAGCGCAGCAGCCAACAGGACTCTTCCTTCCTAAAGAATCTTTTGATGAATATATCCAAGCACATCCAGAGCGAAAAGGGAACTTCATTCTTCCAACAATAGCACCCGTAAGATTAGAAATAGCGTCGGTATATAATTCTAGGGAATCAAGAGGAACAAACGAAAGTAAAATTTTCTCTGCTGCAGAGAAGGCGGCCGATCAAAAAGCAGAGCAAGAAGCCAAGCAGAAGGCAATTGAAGATATAGCGGTAAGACGGCAGTATGAGGCAGAGCGGTTAGGGGTGGTGAAGGCAGGCGAGAAATTTGAAGAAGCGAAACATGGGACACAGTTAGATGAGCAATTAAGGGCAGAGGAAGCTTCAGGGGTAAGCACAGGGGTGGTGCAACCTGATATGGCCTCAGTGAGGAAGACAGTGTTGGGTGAACATGAGCGTGAGATCTTGACGGGTAATGGGGTGATGAAGGTCAAGATGACAAAGGCAGAAGCAGAGCGCTATGACCAACTGCAAGGGGAGCAGAACAGATTACAGAGGATGTTAGATAGGGCCAAAAGAGCATTAGGAGTAGATCAGGAGGGAATACAAAGGATAGATGAGCAAGGAAGGCCAGTACAGTTATTGTTAGAGGCAGCCCCAGCAGAGCGGCAAGGAGTGATGGATCGGATAAAAGGGATATTCGCTAAAGGCGAGACAGCCCAGGAAGCAGCGAGCGCAGAAGCTCCAATGCCAGATTCACGGGATGAGATATTGGCGCCGATGCAAAAGCAGCTGGATGACATAGCAGAGGAGTTAAGCAAGTTAACGTCGAGTAAGGAGGCAGTAGACCAAAGAAGAGAGACAGCAGAGAAGCAAAAAGAAGCAATAGCAAAGGCGAAGCAAGCAGCAGCTGATCAAAAAGCAGAAGAGGAAGCCCGCCAGAAGGCGAATGAAGACATAGCGGTACGCAGACAATATGAGGCAGAGCGGTTAGGAGTGGTGAAGGTAGGGGAGAAATTTGAAGAAGCGAAACAGGGGACACAGTTAGATGAGCAATTAAAAGCAGAGGAAGCTTCAGGGGTAAGTGCAGGGGTGACACAACCGGATATGGTCTCAGTGAGGAAAACAGTGTTGGGTGAAGAAGAGCGTGAGATCTCAACAGGTAATGGAGTGATGAAGGTCAAGATGACGAAGGCAGAAGCAGAGCGCTACGACCAGCTGCAAGCAGAGCAAGGCAGAATACAGAGAATGTTGGATAGAGCCGAAAGAGCGTTAGGGGTAGGGCAAGAGAGAATACAAAGGATAGATGCAGAAGGAAGGCCGGTGCAGTTATTGTTAGAGGCAGCTCCAGCAGAGCGGCAAGGAGTTATGGATCGGATAAAAGGGATATTCGCTAAAGGCGAGACAGCGCCGGAGATGAGCATAGAGGCTCCGATGTCAGATGCAAGGGATGAGATATTAGCACCGATGCAAAAGCAGTTGGATGATATAGCAGAAGAGTTAAGCAATTTAACGTCGAGTAAAGAGACAGTTGATCAGGGGAGAGAACTGTTAAATAAACAAAGGGAAGAAGCTGTAAAAGCGAAGGAAGAAGCGGCTAAGCAGAAGGCAGAGGAAGCCAAATCGCAAGTGAGTGAAGAAAGAGAGATCTCAACAGGTAATGGAGTGATGAAGGTCAAGATGACGAAGGCAGAGGCAGAGCGCTATGACCAACTGCAAGGGGAGCATAGCAGATTACAGAGGATGTTAGATAGGGCCAAAAGAGCGTTAGGCGTAGGGCAGGAGACCGCCCAAAGACCGACACAATTATTGTTAGCAGCGCCAGAAGCACAACCGCAAGGGGTAATGGATCGGATAAAAGGAATATTCAGTAGAAGCGAGAAAGCGCCGGAGATGAGCATAGAGGCTCCGATGGTAGATTCACGGGATGAGGTATTAAGACCGATACAAAAGCAGTTGGATGATATAGCAGAAGAGTTAAGTAAGTTAACGTCGAATAAAGGGACAGCTGATCAGGGGAGAGAGCTGTTAAATAAGCAAAGGGAAGAAGCAACAAAGGCGAAGCAAGCAGCAGCTGATCAAAAAGCGGAAGAGGAAGCCAAGCAGAAGGCGAGTGAAGATATAGCGGTGAGACGGCAGTATGAGGCGGAAAGATTAGGGGTGGTGAAGGCAGGGGAGAGGTTTGAGGAAGTGAAGCATGGGACGCAATTAGATGAGCAATTAAGGGCAGAGGAAGCTTCAGGGGTAAGTGCAGGGGTGACGCAACCGGATATGGCCTCAGTAAGAAGAACAGTGTTAGGTGAAGAAGAAAGAGAGATATCGACGGGAAATGGAGTGATGAAGGTCAAGATGACAAAGGCCGAGTCAGAGAGGTATGATCATCTACAAGCAGAACGCAGCAAGATACAGAAGATGATAGACAAGGCCAGGAAAGCGATGGGGATTGGTGCAGAGCGTGCAGCAAGACCAATGCAGTTACAAATAGAAGGAGTAAAAGCAGAACCTGGGATCGTAGATCGGGTCAAGAGTATGTTTGGCGCAACAGAGACAGTGAAGCCAACAGAGGTGGCAGTAAGCCCAATGGTAGATTCCCGTAATGAATTACTTGATCCTCTACAGAAGAGATTGGAAGAACTAACTGCACAGTTAAGTGAATTGACTTCAGGTAAAGAGTTGGTGAAAGGTCAGGAACGGGAAGAGTTCAAGAAGCAGAAGGAAGAAGTGGCCAATCAGAAGGCAGAACAAGAAGCCCGCCAGAAGGCGAATGAAGACATAGCGGTACGCAGACAATATGAGGCAGAGCGGTTAGGAGTGGTGAAGGCAGGCGAGAAATTTGAAGAAGCGAAGCATGGGACACAGTTAGATGAGCAATTAAGGGCAGAGGAAGCTTCAGGGGTAAGCGCAGGAGTGGCGACGCCAGATATGGCCTCAGTGAGGAAGACAGTATTAGGTGAAGAAGAAAGAGAGATATCGACGGGCAATGGAGTGATGAAGGTCAAGATGACAAAGGCAGAGGCAGAACGCTATGATCAGCTGCAAGGGGAGCAGAGCAGATTACAGAGGATGTTAGATAGGGTCAAAAGAGCGTTGGGCGTAGGGCAGGAGACCACTCAAAGACCGACACAATTATTATTAGAAGCCCCGAAGGTAGAGCAGCCAGGAGTGATAGATCGGATAAAGGGGATATTCAGTAAAGGCGAGACATCTCCGGGAGTAAGTGCAGAAGCTCCAATGGCAGATTCACGGGATGAGGTATTAAGGCCGATACAAAAGCAGTTGGATGATATAGCAGAGGAGTTAAGCAATTTAACGTCGAGTAAAGAGGCTGTGGATCAACGAAGAGAGGCAGCGGAGAAGCAAAAGGAAGCAATAGCCAAGGCAAAGGAAGAAGCAGCCAATCAGAAGGCAGAGCAAGAAGCCAAGCAGAAAGCGAGTGAAGACATAGCGGTGAGACGGCAGTATGAGGCAGAGCGATTAGGGGTGGTGAAAGCAGGGGAAAAATTTGAAGAAGCGAAGCATGGGACACAGTTAGATGAGCAATTAAGGGCAGAGGAAGCTTCAGGGGTAGGTGCAGGGGTGGCGCAACCTGATATGGCTTCAGTGAGGAAGACAGTGTTGGGTGAAGAAGAAAGAGAGATATCGACGGGCAGTGGAGTGATGAAGGTCAAGATGACGAAGGCAGAGGCAGAGCGGTATGATCAGCTGCAGGCAGAGCAAGGCAGAATACAGAGAATGTTGGATAGGGCGAAAAGAGCATTAGGGGTAGGTCAGGAAAATATACAAAGACCGACACAATTATTGTTAGAAGCGCCGAAGGTAGAACAGCCAGGAGTGATAGATCGAATAAAAGGGATATTCGCTAAAGGCGAGACAGTCCAGGAAGCAACGAGTGCAGAAACTCCAATGGCAGATTCACGGGATAAGATATTAGCACCGATGCAAAAGCAACTGGATGATATAGCAGAGGAGTTAAGCAAGTTAACATCGAGTAAAGAGACCGTTGATCAAGGGCGAGAGCTGTTGAATAAACAAAGGGAAGAAGCGGCTAAGCAGAAGGCAGAGGAAGCCAAATCGCAAGTGAGTGAAGAAAGAGAGATTTCAACAGGTAATGGAGTGATGAAGATCAAGATGACGAAGGCAGAAGCAGAGCGCTATAACCAACTGCAAGGGGAGCAGAGCAGATTACAGAGGATGTTAGATAGGGCCAAGAGGGCATTGAGTGTAGGGCAGGAGAGGATACAAAGACCGACACAATTATTGCTAGAAGCACCGGAGGCACAACCGCAAGGCGTAATGGACCGGATAAAAGGAATATTCAGTAGAAGCGAGAAAGCGCCGGAGATGAGTATAGAGGCTCCGATGGCAGATTCAAGGGATGAGGTATTAAGACCGATACAAAAGCAGTTAGGTGATATAGCAGAAGAGTTAAGTAAGCTAACATCGGCTAGACAGACAGTAGATATAGAAGGTATACATCAGCAGTTACTAGAAATCATCCCTGAAAGCAAAGAATTAAATGGTGATACCAGCAGAGTTGGCAGTCTGTTGAATCAATTAGGGGATATAGCTAGTTCACAACGTGCAGATGCTTCTCTTGCCAGGAAAACTTTAATTGAAATTTGTAATAATGGCTGCGGCCCCCAAGTTGAGGCTATGGCAAGGCGGGTCCAAGGTGAGGTTGACCGGCGATTATCAGAAAGCAATGGTTCTGGTGTTGTGGAAAGTCTCGAAGAAAATTTAATTGCTTATAATGACGCATTGCGCAAGATGACAGTGGAGCAAAGAAAAGCCGTTGCTGTTAATTTGCACGCGGCTGTCAGGACCGTTGTGGAGAGGGATTTTGGAGGCCGGCTTGAGAACCTGCCTGTCATTGAACAAGGCGAGGGGTATGTTGTCTATGAGGTAAAACTTACTGATAAAAAAGACCGGGAAGCCCTTAAACCTTTAGACGGCGGCGGGGTGATCGAATTTACCAAGGACGGCAAGCGCATTATTGTTATTGTGCATGACGGGGAAGGCTCATTCGAACATGAGTTCAACGAATTTAAAATATTAGAACAGTTGAATGAAGCGACCACTGAAATTGCCGCGTTTAAGAAATCCGGACAAGAAGGTAATCTCAGAGAGATCTTAAAAGGCACTGTAAAAGATAAGTCAGGGAATGATATCAATCTTTTTGATCTTGCTGTGAAGTGTGATTTTGATGCGCATCAAATGGTAGTGGCTTTGGGTTATGGAGAAGGTGAATTCGCAGATGCGCAAGCAATTGAAGCAGCAATTTCACGAGCGCCCCCTGTCTCTGGTGAAGCACCCGAAGACCTGCAACTAACAGCCGCATTCAATGCCGTTAAAACATACGCTCCCGAATTATTAAATACTAAAACTTCAGAGGACCTTCGACGGGAAGAAGAACGTGGAATATCAGGATACGTTTTTGATTCTTTAAAGAAATTAAATCCTTTTGCACAAAAAGGTGAGATTGGCCCTGCCTCCAGGAATTTCATCAAACGAAGTGCGTATTTCTCTGATGTGCTCAGAAGGATCCACAATGGTGATGAACGCAGTGAATTCGTTAGGGAAGGGATGGGCCTTGAGAAAGGAACACCGGACGCGAAAGCAAAAGCAAAGAGCAGGGAAAAGGCATTGTTTGAATATTTGAAGCAAGGTCAAGAAGGATCTTTCAGGGATTTTTATTCCCGCCAATTGGCAGAAGAGGCTACGAGGGAAAAAGGTTGGGCCAAAGACGCTGGGACAACTGGTCGGGCTAAAGAGGCACGAGAAGCAGGAGATTGGTTTATTGATAAGATGGAAATAAAAGGAGAACCAGGGCAGCCAGCACGCATCGATGACCTGAGAGAAATTATTAATAAACTTAAGCATGAAAAAGCCGGTGGAAACCTGGATTATTGGGAAGGCCAGTTGGCCGGCTTAAATGAACTTGTTAAATATGGGCGCGGTGAAGAAGACATTAGCCGCAAGATCATAGCATTATTTATGAGCATGGGCGCTGGAAAGTCTGCCATGTCTGAAAGTCTTTTGGAAATTTTGGCTGAAAAATATAAGGATCATAGAAGATTCTTTTATATTGTTGAAAACAAAGGTGCTGTTAATAAGTTCTTGAATAATGCGAAGCTGAAGGAAGGGGATAAGTATAAAATCGTAACAGCAAAAGACATGAAACAATGGGTCAAAGATGGGGACATAGACAAATTATTCCCCAAGGGCAAGGCGATCGTGATCGATAAAGAAGAAATAAGGTCTCATTTCTTGGATTTAAGGAGAAATGTGCAAAACCTTGGTGAATTCAATCCTTTTAAAGGGGAAAACAATTTAATCCTGATGGATGAGGCGCATAAAATGCTGGACGCTCCTGATTTAACAAGTGCCAATGCCGAGGAAGCAGAAAACTGGATGAAGAGTACACTCGAACCAGGAAAAGTAAGAGAACGTCAATGGATAAAAAGTGTCAATGAACTGATTGGATTGGTCAAAAATGAGTTATACGGAGAGCTGGAAATCGGCAGCGATCCTGCAAAATTAACTTCATCCGAGGCAAAGGATTTGGTTGACAGCGGGTACATTAAAAAGGAAGGGGACAAGTATTATGTTAATTATTCGCTCAGCCAGGAAAGAATGGTCCAAAAGATCAGCAGTTTGGGAGATGTTATTGAAGCAGGAAGAGTTGAAGCTGTTGCAAAGATCCTTAAAACCTCGTTTGATCGGGCAGATAATACTCAAGGTCGGATAGTTTCTAAATTTAATAAAGACGAGCACATAAACAGGTCTGAATTCAGCAAAGATATTCAAAAGAGGATAGCGGATCAATTGAGTTTTGCTTCGAAAAAACGTCTTGAAGACATTCCTCGGCTGCTGGATGCCCTGGCAGACGCGTTCGTTGACCTGCGCCATGGTGATACCATGTTCACCGTCCAAAACGGCGGCCGTGTTGAGTGGTTTACATTTAAGAGGAGCATAGAAAAAGAAGAGGGCAATGTTTGGGAAACCCTGGATAAATTATACAAGAATGGATTTATTGAATTTAAGGATAAGAATGGCGCGGTCGTTTCTCCTGTAGGGCAAGAGGATGAAGAAAAATTAAGGAATGAAGAAGTATTGATTGGTTACACAAATAAAGACCTTAGGTCATTTCCAGCAGAGATTGAAGCTGCGGCAGATAAGATCAAACAGATGCTTAGGGAATCCAACGGCAAGGCAGCACTGGGCATTGCCCCATACGAAAAGAATCAAGATGGTGAAGAACAATTGGACCGCGTTTTCCATGACGAAGATGGGTGGAATGCCTATTCCAGGATCATTGTGCCTCTCTTGGGCCGCATAGGAGACATTAACGGCAGGCAGTTAGGATTTTTTGAATTTAATGATAATGGAGAGATTACCAAGGTCAACGAAAATGGGTTAAAGGCATGGGCCCAAATGGCCCTCGCCAAGAAATCGGTCAAGGTAACCGGCGCTGAAGTAACTGATCTGCTTCGACAAGGCGGGGCAGGTGTTGTGCTTTTGACAGGGTCACCTGGGGAAACAGAATCCCAGATGCTTATGTTGAATACCAGGATTTTGCAGGCAGGAGAGAATTCAACCTTGAAGGATTTTGTCCGGGAATTCAGAATATCAAATCGGGAGAGCTTTGTGGACGCGATCAAGGACCAGATCAAAGAATATTTAAAAACTCCAAGCAAAGACCGTGAAAATGGACAAGTTTTAAATACACCGCAATTGCACATGCTGATAAAGGACTACGGGATAGAAGGGCTTAAACGTATCATGGACCAAGCTATTAGGGAAGTAGTAGGTGATCGCGATTTTGGAAAATTTGATGTAGCTGTTGTTGATAAAAATCCTAAGAAGTTTTTTGGGGACCTGACTGACACAGTTAAGGGTGAAAAAGGCCAGGGAAAGACGAGGATCATTCTAACTTCAATGACTGTCGGGGTCGATGGTAATGTCGGGTATGATCTTGGATTTAAGATCCGCCACGATTATTTCGGTTTGCCTGGGGAGGCGGATTATAAGCAGATCATGGGCCGTTTCAATCATTATAAAGAAGGAACATCCTTCTTTGAAAACAGCAAGCGTACGGAAGGCAGGTTTATCCACGTTATTATGCCTGATGCCGAACGCTTGACCACAGAGCAGAGGCAGAAGCTGCAGAGAATTGGGGCTGCGAATGAAGTCGTGCAAAAATTATTAGATTCAGGAGGGTATTCGAAAGATGGCAAGGGTGTATTGGATGCAGTTTTGCGTGGCAAAGTTTTGGACAAAGAACAAATGTCTATTCTGGATGGCCTGAAAGGGAAATTAGCGCCGGAACAAAAGACAGCCATCGAAACACTTAAGAATGCCTGGGGGAACATCGATGCTATTATTCTGGCAAAATCAGGTGAATTAACGCACCGTGGTGTTTTACAAGTGGCGCGTCAATTCAGTGACAATTCAGCGGAAGAACAGGGAGAGGCCTCCCATATGGCTGAGCAGATCAACTTGAAACGTCAGGTGGACAATGCAAAGGAAAGCATGGAGAGTAACCCGCAGCTGTATCGTCCTGTTGTAGAGAAGGGCCAGGTGGCTCTGTACAGAGCTGGCGGCGGATATAAGATAGTTACCGTTAATCCAAACATGAAGGTTTATAGGTATTCAGCTAATAATCAGATCGTTATGGCCGGAGAAACCGGGATTGTCTTGGGCCAGCATGCTGATGCTATCCGGCTTGAAGAAGGTGAACGTTGGGAGCAGGCCACCAATAAAATTTATTCTGCTGAGGAATGGGCCAAACCAAGAGAACAGCGCAGGCCCAGGGCGGCTGTTGTTGAAATGAATGTCATGCGGCCAGTCGCCCTTTTTGGCGCGGCACCGATGGAGAAAAAATTTGTAAGGATCGAGCTGACCCCTGTCAATGGGAGCGCCATTACTGAGTATAAAGGCCACTATGATATGCCGGTGGTCTTAACAAACAAAGGCAAGCGTCTACAATGGATGATCCGCGGTGTCCCGCTTACCTATAATAACGCGTATGCTTCGACGACATCTATCCGTCTTGATAAGACAGAACGGGTGGAGATCACAGATAAATCAGGAAAGGTCATGGGGAAAGGGTTCATGGAACAAGCATCTGTCAAGGGCCTGGAAGACACGTACTACCGCATCCGTCGTGAAAATAATGACGTAATTGCGTTTGTTATTGATGGACAGTTGATCTTAGCGGACCAAAATGCCAAGGAACACGAACACAGGATCATGTCTACGGCCATGCGTCAGGTGTTCCTTGGGCCTGAACGCAGCTGGGACCATGTGACCACCAATACTTATTGGACTTATGATGAAAAGGGTGATCTGCGCTTGGAGAGCATGGAAGTTGCCAAGGATGCTGACCATGATATTCGTTTAGAAGACCCCAACACCGGCGAAGAAGTGTATTTACGGGCAGGAGATAAGATTGAGCGGTCAAAGAACAAGGACAAAGAAGAGATCTGGGCGATCAAGGATGCAAAGGGCAAAATGTTAAAAGGTTTGTTTGTCAATGATGCCTTCGCGGCGGCGGAATCCGGTAAAGCCAAGATGGTTTCCGTGGCGCGTTTGGAAACGAGCGTGACCGGCGGAAAAGAAAAGTTGGTAACAGAAAAAATAGTCACTGTTAATGAATATGTATTTGATAAGAAAAATAACACCTGGCACGCTGATACCAAGATTGTTAAAGCAGATAATGTCCCAGGCGGTAAGCTGAAAGATGGAGATAAGGTTTTAGAGTCAGGGAAAATAATCGGAGAAAAAGACGGATTTCGAGGGTACTTTATCAATGGCCATGTTTTTGAGTTGAATAAGCAACGTGATCGTGTTGTGATCCATGTGAAACAAAATGATCCGGAAGGGATTTACCAAGAGGTGGCGGCCTACATCAGGGCGGTGGAACATAAGTATCCTAATGCAGTCGCCAGGGATAGGGCTGAAAATGTGACATCAGTGGATGCTGAGAAGTTTGGAGAACGATCTGAAAAGATAAATGATCTGCTCAAAAAGATCCAGAGAAACGGCCAGGCCATGCGCGAGCACGGTACGGATGACCGGTATGCCCTTCAGGCAGAGTTATTGCTAGATAAGAAGAAATTATTAGACCTTATCGGGGAAGAGTCAAGATTTGTAGAATTACAAAAAGATGGAAATATTTTGCCGGTAAAAGATAACTATAGTGTTAAAGCATTAACTAAAATTTTGGAGGGGAACAAGAAGAGCGGCAAGAAAGATGGTAGAAAAATCCGGTTACAATTCACGAATACAAAACCGTTTGAAGACATGCTGGATCGTGGCATGGACAATGCCTTAAGGCAATTGCTTTATCCGGGCGAAGATTTTGCCAAAGCTAAAGCCACGATCAAGGCCTTTATGAAAGAACACCCCTTAGATGTGCAATATGATGAGACAGTAGAGCGTGATGGCGCTGCCGGTCAGGCGGACAACGTACGCCTGGTGTTGGGCACAAACGTTTCTCTTGTTTATTTAGGTCTGGGCAAAGGCATCCTAGATAAAGTCATTGTCGAGCATGAACTTATCGGTCACTATCTCGACCGTGTGGCAGCCATGGCTAATGTGCGCACCAAGGGTGGCGCGTCGCGTTTTGAGAGCCACATTGCGGGAGACAACAAATCGCAGTCAGGTATCTATGATGCTTCAGGCGCGATAGGGGAAATTTCTGCCAACGGCCGCATAGAAGGTTTTGGTAAAATGTTCGACGCGGATACGATCAATAGGCAAGGCGATGAAAGGGCTGCTGAAGATATCAGAGGGGAAGGGGAAAAGCCGGTTGACCGCAGCCGCAGTATTGCGGCAAAGGTTTATTGGTCCGCAAGCCAGATGGAGGAGATCTTGCAAGGAGGAAAATTGGAAAGACGTCCGGACGGGACACTCATGGTAAGTCTTTCTGATGGGAGGGTGGTCACCATTGAGTCCAAGCCTGACCATGAGGTGAAAGAAAAAATGAGGATCATGTTCAAAGAAGCGAAGCTAAGCGCTGAGACGATCGACCGGATGATCGAGGCGTTTGAAGAGGAACTTAAGAATAACCGTCCCATTACAACTGTGACAGCGGAAACATTAGCCACCTGGATGTCCGGTGAAAAGATAGACAAGAAAAAGGCCGTGGAGGTCATTAATAGGGTCATCAATGATAATGGGAAAAAGTTCGGGTTCCGTCATTTTATGAATTTGCGGGAGTTAGCACTTGTCAGTTATGAGCCTTCAGCCGCCGGCGGCCGCAAAGCGCGGGCATTGTTCTTCAAACTGCCAACAGTCATTGAAGGTAAACGGACAAGGGTTTTCACAGATAAGGAACTTTTGAAATTCGCGAAAGAAGCCTTGAACGCGGAATCTGAAAATATGGAATTTAAAGCGGCACAGATGGATGTGGTCGGCCGCATTGTCCAGCGCTACGCGTATGATGATGAGACCATGCAGAAATTGGCCGGGGAAATCAATAATCTCCCGCCGGACAGGACAGAGGTTGGACGTTTGCGTGTCATGGCAGCGGTCCTTGGCGAGGGAACAGAAGGGGCGCGCGAAGCAGGCAAGCGGGTATTTACGTTTACTGATAAGCAGGGTGTGGTCAGGACAGTAAAGATACCAGTAGACGGAAGATTAAGCAGGGTGGAAGTAACAGGCAGTGTGGAAAATTTGGATGATTTCCGCGCCCAAAGCGATGCGTCATTCAGGGAGGCCTATCAAGAACGCCTGGAAGCTTATGTAAAGCAGAAACAAGAAATAGCCGAAGGATTGGCAAATCCTGTGATGATCAATGGCGAAGACGTCCGTCCCGAAAAGTTAAAAAGCAGGATGGACGATATTGTCAAAGACATGCTAACGAACAATAAGCCAATGAATGTCCAGATCATCGCAGGGCGTATTATTAATGTGGTTTCAGAGTGGTCTTGGGGCGCGCGAGCGTTGATACCGGCCATGGTGCATAGAGAAGGGTCTGGAGAAATTGCTACAGGAACGGTCCTGCCGGCGGAAACATCAGGCGGACTCAGGGGATCAATGCGGGGAATAAACTTGACCGTAGCAGGGTATGTTGAGTCTATTAATCAAACGCCGCGTTTGACCGATGAGCAAGAATTGTTCTTGGATTTTCTGGTAAAACAAAATTTCATCATAAAGATCGGCGCCGGGAAGTATAAGCCGGTGGCTGGAAAAGGGAGTTTCGCGATCCAGGGCGGTTTCGTGAACTTTGATACCCCTGAATATGAAACAAGCCATCAAAAGGAATTGAGAATAAAGTTGGAAGCCAAGGAAGTTAAAAAAGCAGTAGAGCATGAGTTCCGCCACAGCGTTGAAGAAGTAGATCAGTTGGCCAAAGGGGCCAATGATAAGGTCATTGATGATGCGCTGGAAAACGCCAAGAAACGTAAGAGCATACTCGGCTTTATAGCTTATCTAGACAAGGGTCTGGGATATTATTTGAAGGTCACGAAAGAAGAAGCAGCCAAGGCCGCGCGGCAAAAAGGGTTGTCTCCGGAAGGGATTGAAAAAGCGAAGATCAGGGCTTATTTGAAAGATGGGTTGGTGCGCCGTGAGATCGTTGGCTGGTTAACAGACCCGGAGCAATATCTTGAGAGTTTACGAGGCATGAAGAAACAGCAATTGGAAAAGGCCTACGGCCATGAAGGGACTGGCATCTATCCTTTAATAGATCCCCAAAATTACAAGGGTGCTGTAGAAGTAATGAAAGATCAATTTGATAGAAATATTAACCAGGGTATTGATAGACTGGCCAGTCTTGCTATGGTTGCAGAAAAAGCCAAATCTGTTACTGCCAACGCGGCGATGCATATAGGGACCCCTGTTTTGGAACGTGGTCATTATACTGGCAGAGGAAACGCGATAGAAGAGGAAGAAGCCCTGAAGACTGAGCGAAAATTGAGAAAGGATGCACAAGCAGCGCGTGAGAAATTAGGCGAAATGATGGGGACGGAGCCGTTTATTCCGGGGTCGTCTATCATGACAACTTCCCAAACGGTCAGCAATGCCATGACATTAGATGTACGCAGTGATGACGCGATGGTTATTTTTAAATATTGGGAGAAAAAATATGGAATAGATGCAGCCATGGTCTTGGCGTTGGAAAATATGAATGCGGGCCTATGGAAAGTTACAATTCTTAAAGGTGACTTTGATCCGGATAGCAGCAGAACAAGCTTGTTAGCTTTCAGGGAATATTATGGGACCCATCTGCGAGGGTTTTCTAAAAATCAAGCCATGGCGGCCTTGCGTACGGCCTATCAGGTGCGCTTTAAGGAACGTCACGAGAATCGCGCGTTTGTGATCTGGATCTTGCGTGACGCGGCGATGTTATATATGAACAATGCGGTCAAGGGCAAGGCCTGGTTTGCGGAAGTTATGGGCGAAAAGAATAGAGTTATCAAATACATGGCGCCTACAACTGCGCCGCCATCAGGGAGAAGTTCAAGTTCTCCAACCTTAAATCCTTTCAAAATAATTAACTCCTCATACATTTTAAGACTTGCACAAACCACCGCGGATTTTGCATTATTGGCCAAAATCGGAGAAGGTTTCCGCTTCAATGTTTTAGTTAACAGCGCAATGCTTATCCCTGTTTTAGAAGCCCAAGAAGCTGATGCGGCTGAGATCGCTTCGCCGATACTGCCTGACAAACAGGTCGGTTCCTCTATCGCGACAAAGTCAGAGACCATCAGCCGTACGGCCCTGGACTTGACAGATCTTGTTACCTTGACCTATCAGCTGTTGCATTATCTTGGCAACAAGCTCAGATTGCCATTAGAGATTTATTTAAATAAAAAGAGCGATTATGACCTCGTTAAAGCGATGCCTCAAAACGGCCTTGATCCAGACCCGAGCGATAGGGGCAATTTGCGTGAGATCAGATATTTGATCCGCGGCGTTTTTGCCAAAGCTCATTTATTAACGGCCAGTTCTCTCATTGCTTATTTCAGGAAATATGGAATTGGAAATCAACTGCGCTCAAGCAAGGCCCGTCAGCATGACCTTGAGGAAGTCATTGAAGTTGTTTTAATGCATGAAACCGGCCACGGCGATCTGGAAAAAGATCCTCAGCCACCCAGAAGTATTGTCTATAAGGCAAAACAGATTGTTGATGCCATTAAGGCTTCAGGTGCCGGCTTGGCCGTGCCCCTTAAAGAGCTTGGAATATCACCCACGTTCTTTGTGCCCAAACCCATTCCTGTTCTTCGTCTCCAGTTTAACATGGCCATGGCCGCTGGTGCGCCACGGTTCGCCCAGGCTTCGATTCCCAGGAATGAAATGTCTGATGCGTATGGCCTGACAGGGACAAACGCGGCGATGTCAGCTACCCAGACGGTCACTGACGTAGTGGGTAGCATTTTGAAGGCCTTTGGTTCTATCAAGGGAGAGCCGAGAGGAAAACATCAGGAGGATTTCCTTGCAGACATATTGGAGGCCGACGAACTGCTTCAACGTCAAGAGCATCGCAGTGACAAGCAGCCCATCGTTATCATTGGGGACACAGGCGCTGGAAAAAGTACCGTAGGCGCCTTGGTATTGAACCAGCTCAGGGGCAGAAGATTAATGTCCTTGGTCCATAATAAATCCGCATTTGAACAGAACTTAAATGACTTAGAAGGGCCTGCCAAGAAACTTGGCCTGAAGGTTGTTGGTTATAAGGCCACCGGAAACCCTGAGCAGGATGTTAAGGCCATCATTGATCATTACAGGACAGCAGACATTGTTTTAGTCCTGGACATTGATGAGAAATCCCTGGTCGGTGCTGGATTGAACAATCCTCAGTTAATGAGCAGGTTAAAACAAGGCCTTGGTTCTGACGGTATTTTCTATGACTCGGAACTTCTGGAAAAAACACCGCTTAATATAACAGGGAAGGGGAATCAAAAAGTTTCCCAAAGCGATATTAAGGGAATGCGTAAGATCATTAAGGAGATCGAATATGAATTAAGGAAGATCACTAATGAAAGTCTTGAAGACACCATTGAATTGTATACAAAGAAAAATCGTGAGGAAGTTTTTGCTCCACACAGTCCTAAAGCCATTGAGGCGCTTCAACGTCTGGAAAGATACAAAGGCAAGAATGAAGAGGAGATCCGCGGTACAAAGAACGGCCTTCGGGAAATAGCGTATATACAATCGTATATCGAAGCAGTTGCCAATTACCGCACGCATCGTGTCGGCATTCCCATCGCTGGCAAAGGCCCGGAACTTTTAGACAAGGAAGGCAGTGCCAATACCGGTGTCCGTCCGCAAGATGATCTCATTGCCATTGCCAACCGTATCGTTGCTAACAAGTTTTTGAAAGAAGAAGGCTCTTTGCGTAAAAATGAAAATTTTGATCTGGAACAAACTCAATCCCAATCCGGAGGTGTGCAGGTCGCGGACATTGATGTCATCCGATTCTATAAAGATCTGGGATGGGACATTGTCCTGGCAACGGGAAGTATCAATGAAAACATTCGGTATGATCTGGAGAATTTCTATGACGCCCATATTGTCAATGTGGACAAACTTATGGAATCCAGGGAAAAGGCACATGCACAACGTCTGTTCTACTCACCTTCCAAAGAACATGCCCTGGATCCTTATGATGATTATAAGGCGGTTGACCCCGACGAAGACAGCATGGATAGAGAGTTTGCCCATATCCTTGACCAATTTGAAAGAGGCAGGGGGAATTTCCTGGTCGGCAATGCCTTGAGTGAAGAGAATTACAATACTTCTTCCTTGGACAGGGTTGCCCAGCGGTTTGTAAAGATCATGAATAAGAAAAAGATCAAAGAACCCATCATTATTTTTGAGAATGAGGGCAGTATTTTACTGATTAATGGTCCTAAAAAAGTCCTTTCAGGCCCGGCCGTCAGGCCTATTGATAAGACGGAATATGACAGGATCACAGGCATTAAAGAGAGGAACGGGAAGAAATATTTTGTCCTCTTGGGCCGCGCTAATGGCCGTGCCATTTCTCTGCCTGCTATACAAGGCGATCAGATGGTTGTCCTGGCTGATAATAAGACCACGTCCCATACCATTGAGCAGTTCTTTGAACGTGTCCGCGGCCTGGATGTGCTGGAATTTGGCCAACGGGTGACTAAGACCGGTTTGCATGTCAAAAAGACCCTTTTGGCTTTTGTTGGGAGGAGCAAGCCGTTTGCCGTCTATGTCCAGCAGGCAGTTGATAATTTACGGGAGCAGAACCGCAAAGGGGCTTTAGAGACGAGATTGAATTATATTGAGAATTTCATACAGTTCTATATCCGCACCTTGATCGCTGACCTGGATGGCCAACCTAAGGCGGTGGAGGCATTGAATGGACTTGCCAAACAATTGGCCAAAGAAGCTACCTTGCTGCGTCACCAGAATACAGATGGCCGCGTGCTTAGCGTTGAAGAACATTTTAAAGAAGCGTTTAATCGAATGTTCGCCACCCTTCAAGGGGCCTTGAGTGATGAGGAAGATGGAAAGATATTTAAATTGCTCAGCGAGGATGTACAGGACAGGGTCCGCAATGAAGTATTAAATTTGAAACCATTGGACGAATTCCATTTTGAACCGGGCTTGCAGGCCAAACCGCTTATCGAAGTAAAGACACCTCGAGAGCTTTTAAGATCGATCCAGGCCACTGATCCAAGAAGATTGCCCAGATACACGGCGGGCTATCTCGAAGGGGCCTTGGCACTGTCTCAGGAAACGCCGACGACAATGGGTGCTGATGTCAAAATGCGCATAGCCCTTAACGGCCCGCAGAGATTTAAGGTTTTAAGTATCCTTAATTCCAATGATGAGCCGGTTGTGCTTAAGGGCACGTCCATTAAATTGCAGCCCCATGAGGTATATGTACCAGGTGCTAAGGCAAGAATATTTACTTATCAGCCCAACCTGACAGACCGAGACCACCTTGATCAGACAAATGCCTGGGGCTATGATCCGCAGCATCCGATCGCTCTTATGGTCCAGGATTTGGATGGAAAGAATAGAAGGGCCAAACTTGTCGGCGGGAACATGGTTGAGATCGAACAAGACCCGGTGATCATTGACGGGACCAGCGTCCCCGTTGTTCTTGCAGGCAAACTTAACGAAGATGGTGAAACTGTTCAGCTAATTGATAAAAAGATAGATTTAATAGGAGGCGAAGGAAGCGATGAATACCTTGAATTTTCAGACGATCAATTTAACAAAGAAACAATGGAACCGGAGGATTTAGAATACCAAGAAAACCTAAATAATGACTTGGAATACCAAGGTTTATATAGTTTGCAACTACCCTGGTGGTGTCTTCAACAAGTTGGACCACCGGCCGGACGATGATCTCATTTCCATGTATCAGCGAGACCGGCACAAGTTGATTGCGGACACTTCCCTTAAGATCAAATTCAAAAACATTCTTAATGTCGTCTGTCTTGTCCCCATTGAGAACAACTATCAGCGATTCACCGCTTTCAGGAACAAATAGATCATCCAGGACCACGTCTCCGCTGAACCAAGGATCTTTCAAGGTCACGTCACCCACTTTACTAATTTGCCTCTTGGGCGCCTTGGGATCATTCA
>JABDCU010000021.1 GCA_013287965.1 Candidatus Omnitrophota bacterium
TCACTGCGTCGTTCCCATATCCCGCAATCAGGTTCTTTCCACACGGCCTCTATGTATTTGACCAGCGAAGAAACCACTGTCCACAGCTCTTCTTCAAGGTACATCTGCGTGCGCTGATTAATGAAAAAATACGCGTAAATGGTTTCCATCAATTCCCCATAAACATCATTTTGTTTCTGGCGCCAGGCGTCATTGCCGATGCGCACCGGCCGGGAAGACCCATAGCCGCTTAAATGTTTGAGCTCTATTTCCGTCAGCTCCTTTTCCCCGTTAATGCCGTAGAGGACAGCGATATTGTCATGTTTAAGCAGCATGCGGTTAAGGATAAAATGGATGTAACGTGTCGCCAGCTGCAAATGCCCCATGCGCACGTACAGGTCAATGATCATGGACGCGTCGCGCACCCAACAAAAGCGGTAATCCCAATTGCGGTCACGACCGATGATCTCAGGCAGGGACGTGGTGGGTGCCGCGATCACCGCCCCAGTCTTCTCATAGGTCAAAAGCTTAAGCGTCAGCATGGAACGGATCACCATTTCCAGATATTTTTCCGGAAGTTCCGTGCGCAAGACCCAATCCAGCCAATAACTTTTGGTCTTTTCATATTCCACATAAATCTTGTAAAGGCTCATATCCTCTAACTTTTCATGGTAGGAAAGCAGGAAAAAAGACGATTCCTTTAGCTCAATAGGATCGCCCGCGATGACCTGGCGGGCATCCAAATTGGTATAAAGAAAAAAATTGTCGTAATCACCCTTCTGGGAAATGACCTCCACGCAGGACCTGCCAAAAACATAGCGGGGTTCCCCAAGGGCATAATTAGGCATGGGCTTGAATTCAACAATGATCCGCGGATTGCCGTCGATCACCCGGATATTGCGATGGACCTCCGGAGGATAATACACCTGTCCCTGGGAGGTGTGAAAACGCGGCATGTAATCCCTGACCTCAAAAGTGCCGTGCTTGGTCTCAAAAACAGTTTTAAGGATGGCGGTGCGGTAAATATAACTCTGGTAGGTCTTAAGCGTATCCACCCCGGAGATCTTAAAATACCCGCCTTTTTCTTCGTCCAGGATCCGCGCGAACAGGGATGGTGAGTCAAAAAAAGGCAGGCACAGCCACTCAATGCTGCAATCAGAGGAAACCAGGGCTGCTGTAGTACAATTGCCTATGATGGTATAAGAGTCATATGTTTTAATAACTCTGTCACCTCCTGCGGTCCCGGCAAATAATATTGGGCTGCTGAAAATCTCGATGTTCCCACAAAAACAGTAATTCCTTTATTTCTAAGGGCACGAAATGCATCTTCATCGGTGCTGTCATCCCCAAAATAAACCGGCAATACGTTCCCTTTACCATGCAGGATCTCCTGCTTTCTTAAAAGCCACAGGGCGGCTTTGCCTTTGTCCCATTCCACAGGAGGTCTTATCTCAAGCACCTTCTTTCCCGCATGGACCTTGATCTCATTTTGCCTGCAATAAGGCATGCAGATGTGTTCAAAGATCCTTCTGACTAAAAATTCTTTGTCCCGTGCCACCAAACGGTAATGCACGCTCAGCGTCACCCCCTTATCTTCCACAAAAGCACCCGGGACATCAGAAAGCTGCGTGATCAGTTCATATTTGATCTTTTCCATGATCGAGGAAACCTGGACAGGGACAAGACTTTCAAAATGCATGGAGGACCCTTCTATTTCCCAACCATGATTGCCGATATAGATGACCCCCTCAAGGCCCACCATCTGTTTGACGTCCACCAGCGTGCGGCCGCTGATGATCACCACCTGAAACACAGAGGACTTGACCAAATGTTCGATCAACTCTTTATTTTCCCGGGACAAAACCGCCTGCCATGGGCTTTGTGCGATCGGTGTCAATGTGCCGTCATAGTCCAAAAACAAAATGATCTTTTTGTCAGCCCATGCCTGTGCTATTTTATCCCAGAATTCAAGTAAGTTTTTCAAACCGTCACCTCATCATGTTCTTTAAATTCGATCTTCAACAATCCCGAAATAAATTTACCTGCCCAGCGGAATATATTATTCTCATGCACGACCTGGCGCATCTTGACCATCCGTTTACGGCGTTCTTCTTCGGGCATGGTCAACGCCTGGTAAATACTGTCGCTGAATTGTTCCCTGTCATAGGGATTGATCAACGTTGCTTCCGTCAACTCCCGTGCGGAACCCGCGAATTGGCTTAAAACCAGTGCCCCGTCCTCATCGCAATGGGCAGAAACAAATTCCTTGGCCACCAGGTTCATTCCGTCGTGCAGAGAACTGACGATGCAGATCTGGGCCATACGGTAAAGTACCCGTAGTTTGGATAAAGGCATGTTCCCGCGGACAAAAATGACCGGACTCCAGTCATCAGTGGAATGCTTCCAGTTGATCTTTTCAACGAGGGAATTGATCTCATCATTCAAGGCCTTGTATTTAGTGATATGGATGCGGCTTAAAACCCCCACTTGCAGGAACACGATCTTTTCTTTTAATTCCGGATGTTTTTCCAGCAAACGGTCAATGGCCAATAATCTCTCGGGGATGCCCTTGGTATAGTCGATACGGTCAACCCCCAGCAAAAGCCGGCAGTCCCCCAAATGGAATTCTTCGATCAGGTCACTTTTAGTCTTTTCAAAATCATCTGCCCGGGCCTTGCGGTTGATCTCCTCAAAATCCACGCTGATGGGATACGGCCTGATCAGGGTTTCATGGTCATGACGGATGACGGAAAAACGTTCCCGGTCAATTTTGCTTTCCAATTGCCGGTCCACCACCTCAATAAAATTATTGCAATGATAATGGGTATGGAAACCGATCATGTCATTACTCAGCATCCCCTCCAGGATCTCATTTTTTTGGGGGCATATGCGAAAGGCCTCATAGCTGGGCCAGGGAATATGCCAAAAATGGGCGATGATCAATTGGTTGGATGCGGCCATCTCTTTTAATAATTTAGGCAGCAGGCAAAAATGATAATCCTGGATCCAGATAAAGGCCTTCGCCTCTCCGATCTCATCCATCACAGCCTTGGCAAATTTCTGGTTAACATTGATATAATGCTGCCAATCTTCCTGTTTAAAAACAGGACGCTGAAAAGCCATATGGCAAAGCGGCCAAAGGGCGTCATTGGAATACCCGTAGTAATACCCCTCTACTTCTTCCTTATTCAACCATACCCGCTTGAGCGTATAGGAAGGGTCCTCCACAGGGACTTTGATCTTATTGAACCGGTCTGTGACCCGATGGTCTGCCTCGCCGCTGCTGGCAGCTATCCATAAGCCATGGCAGGCCTGCATCACAGGATCAAGTGCGGTAATGACACCGCCTGACGGCCGCTGGCATTCGATCTTGCCTTTTTTATAAACATGTTCATACGGCTGGCGGTTGGACACCACGACAAAAAGATAATCGCCCAGCTTTTCCTGAACAAATCCTTGCAAGTCTTCTTTAATGAGCATGCTGTCTCCTTGACTTGACCTCGCTTATTGTCAAAGACTGCACCGCCACACCTGTGATCACGCTGCCGATGAATAACAGGTCCCGCAGCTGTGGGGGGCCATAAATAGCATGAACGATCAGTGTCGCTCCCAATAACGAAGAGATAATGATCAATGCCCAGTCAAAAGCGATGACCATCAAACACATGCCTGCAATACCTCCGGCCACAAAGATCAGCCATGAATTCGGGTCTTGCGGGGCTGCTGAAGGGAATACATTCATTAATAAATATCCCCCTCCTAAAAATCCCACCCCGAACACCACCATGAACCATTCAAAGATCACTGCCAGCACAGCTCCCGCGCTGCCCAAGGCAAAGGCCATGAACAATGTGACCCACCCGTTGGAAAAACCAAAAAAAACGGCACATTGCACGCCGATCAAAAAACCAACGATCCCCACGCACAGCCAAAACAGGTTTCTGCCTGCGAAGACCAGCAAAAAGCCGGTTATCAGATCAAATATCATCATAAAAAGCTCTGTATTTTCTTCAGCACTATGCTGTCAGCATCCTTGTCCGGCTTGACCCCGCCTACCCGGACTTCCACCTTGGTGGAATCATCGGTCACTCTGGTAATATCGACCCACATCTCACTGCCATCGGTATAGGAACCTTTGATCTGTGTTACATTCTCATCCTGCTTTTCTGAGACCACCGGCAGATCAAGCGACTGAAGTGCTGACTTGACCCCGTCGACTGTCGCGTGATACGGCCTATGGAATTCCTGGGTCAATTTTCCGGAAAGCCAAACCGCTGTCCCGGCACCTCCTACGGCCACCCCTGCCACCAACGCAAGACAACCGCATAAATTCAACGCCAGCGTTCCTGTCAAGATCAGCTGCATGGTTTTTTTAAGCATACGCCCTCCGTGGTTATTCTATTGCAAATTTGATACCCTGCATGCCGCAGAGAGCGGCAGGCGATGGTTGACCTGATGTAAGTATAAAATCTTGAAGATTAAAGAAAGATGAATTGAAAATTAATTTAAAGAAGGCAAGATGACCCTGAAGGTGGTGCCTTGCCCCAGCTGGCTGTCAACCTGGATCTCTCCCTGATGAAGCTTGGCGATCGTATGAGCAATATAAAGCCCCAAACCGCTGCCCGGGGCGTTCTTGTCCGCATGGTAAAACTCTTCAAAGATCTTCCTCAAATTTTCAGACGTGATACCAGGGCCTGTGTCACTGATAAGACTTATGATCTTACCGTGGCCATGCTCAACACACATGTCGACACAGCCGCCTTGGGGTGTAAATTCGATGGCATTGTCGATGATATTAAAAAATAACCGGCGCATATGCAGCCTGTCGCCGTTGACCATCAGGGGTGGCGTGATATTTTGCAAATTCATCCTGATCCCGATCCCTTTGTTGGCTGCTAACAGACGATTTTGTTCAATAATTTCACTGAAAAATTCAATAAAATCAAACTGCTCAAATTTAAACACTTCCGATTGATAACCCAATTTGGTCAATAACAGCAAGTCATCAACTGTCCTGAGCACGCGCTGGGATTCTTCCAGGATGATCTTCAAGGCCTGTTGGTATTCGCCGATAGAGCGTTCCCTGCGCAGTAAAAGATCTGCTTCTCCCTGGATGATGGTCAAAGGTGTTTTTAATTCATGGGCCACATGATGGCTGAATTGCTCAATATGATGGAAAGACTTCTCCAGACGGGCGATCATATCATTAAAAGACCTGATCAATAATCCCATTTCTTTATCAAAATGTTTGATCTTGATCCGGGCAGACAGGTCATGCTGTGTGATACTGTTTGCCATCTCAGTGATCTCATAGACCGGCTTAAGGATCCTGCCAGCCAGCACTCTTCCGACAAAATTTGTTAAAATCAGGACCAACGGGACGCTGATGGCAATGGAATACAGCCAGTTGCGTACCTGCTGCATGACAGGGTCCTGGGGCACGCCTACCTGGATCAAATACCGGCCCATTGTTTTATCCATGAACGGATAATTGACCACCCGGATATTTTTATGCTTAACATTCAAGGTCCGGAACGTAACATGTCCCTGGGACGGAAATTGGATATCTTCCAGGAAAGAAACACGCAGGGCTTTTTCCAGATTAGAAGAACTATAGGCTTCTTTCGCGCCGCTGCTGACAACATTGATATAATCTTTGTTTAAATTAAGGGACTGGGCTTTTTTGGTCCACTGCTGGGAGATCTTCCAAGTCTTATACGCAAGGATATTCTCACTTTTGATGGCCACGGTCTTGGTAAGAGCTTGGGCCAAGGCATCATGATTTTCCCCCAAAACACTTAGATAAGACCTGACGGTCAGGTCAACGGCCTGGGCTTTAGTTTTAAGCTGCTGGTCGGTTTGCTGCAGAAAAGCATTGGAAGTAAGGTACAAAACACCGCTGAAGGCAATGAGGATCAGGCCCAAAATGGCCGTGTAAAGAACACTGATCTGAAATTTAATGGAATTTAATTTCATGCAGGATTCTTCAACATGTACCCCGATCCGCGCAGGGTATGGATCAATTTTTTCTTGGACCCATCATCAACTTTATTGCGCAGGTTGCGGATATGAACATCAATGACATTGGTCATGCTGTCAAATTGTTCATTCCATACATGTTCAGAGATCATGGACCGGCTGATCACTTGGGAAGAGTTGAGCATGAGATATTCCAGCAAGGCAAACTCTTTGGCCGTCAAGACCATTGGTTTTCCCGTCCGTTTGACCTCGTGATTAAGCTGGTTCAACTCCAGGTCAGCCACTTTTAAAACAGAAGTTTTGTTGGCGGTCGGCCGCCTCAATAAGACCTTGACCCGGGCAAGTAATTCTTCAAAAGAAAAAGGTTTGGTCAAGTAATCATCCGCACCGGCGTTAAGCCCCGTGACTTTGTCCCTCACCGCGGCCCGCGCGGTCAACATCAGGATGGGAGTATTGATCTTCTTCTGTCTCAACTGGCGGCACATCTGGACCCCGTCATGTTTGGGCAGCATGATATCAAAGATCATCAGGTCATAAGTATTGATCTCCGCCAAATACAGGCCCTGTTCCCCATCATAAGCAATGTCCACGGCGTAATGCTCTTCTTTAAGCCCTCGTGCAATGAAGTCAGCAATCCGCTTTTCATCTTCTACGATGAGTATCCTCATGTTCAATCTCCTTCAAGAGAATAAAATTAAAATAAGCTTAACCTGTTCACCACGAATTGCATATGGTGTGTTTCTGCTTTTTACTGACTTTTTTCCACTATCCATTACTGTTACGAGAGATGTCCGGTAATTGGCATATCGCGGGGGAAAACAGTGATCTTGTCACCGGTAATTTTTGCATTGGGGACAATGACCCGTTTTTTATCCGTTGTGATCAGGACCGTGCTAAAGATCTGTATTTCCTCAACCAAACCCTGGGCGCCTGCCGCATCAATCATATCCCCCACTTCAAAAGGAGAAAATAAAATGATCATGATGCCTGCGGCAAAATTAGAAAGAGTCCCCTGCAACGCCAGCCCCACGGCCAAAGAAGCTGCCCCTAACACGGCAATAAAAGAAGTTGTTTCTACCCCCAGCTTATTAAGGGCCGCGATCACGGTAAAAGTGAGCAAGCTGTAAAATGCCAAGTGCCTCAAAAAAACAGCCAGGGTCCTGTGTATCCCTGCCCTGCTCAGGACACGATCAACAAAATTACTTATGATCTTGGCCCCCCATCTGCCGACGACAAGGATAACAACAGCCGCAAACACCTGGAGACCATATTGGACAAAGTATCCATATAGTTTTTGTAGACCCAGATCCATCCTGCGCTCCTGGTATTATTGTACGTGCCTTACAACAAAACGGGTCAGCCCCACTAAAACCACCGCACCAACAAGCGCCAGTAAAAACGCACCCGCTGAACTACTGGCGTATAGTCCCAATACCCCCGCCATCCAGCCGCCAAGCGCTGCTCCAATGATCCCTATCACGATGTCCCCCATGATCCCAAACCCGCGACCTCTGGTGATAAGTCCTGCTAACCACCCTATGACCCCACCGATAAACAGAAACCACACCCAATTTCCTAACGTATTGTTTTCCATAGATTACCCTCCTTGATTGACCTGGATTTACGATAACAAAACCAGAATGAAGGAAAGATTAAAATAAAATTAATGGACAAGGTCCAGTTTAGCGATCAGAGGCAGATGGTCTGAAGCGGTCTTCTCCAGGTCTGTGCGGGGAATGGTGATGGAATGTACCAGGAAACTATTGTTGATAAAAACATAATCAATACGGCCTAAAGGATAATGTCCGAACCATGTGCCGCGGGGACGATGGCCGGCCAAAGCAGCCTGACTATCGTGGAGTTTACGGCACATTTTCTGATGGGCCTCTGACCAGGGGAAAAAATTAAAATCCCCGCACAAAACAATGGGCCCTTGGCAATCCGGATGCCGCAGCCATTGATCACTTAACAAAGCATCCACCTGAAGCATCCGCTCATGGGGCCACAGGCTTAAGTGAGTATTAAAGACCTGTACCTTTTCCCCTTGAAATTCGACGGTAATCCACAAGACCCCCCGCGGCTCATGTTGACGCCCTCTATAAGCTAATTTTGGTAAAGGCCCTGTTTTGATCAAAGCCATGGGATAGCGGCTTAAAATGGCATTGCCATACTGCTCATCCTTCCATCGAAAAGCCGGATAAAAATGATATTTCATCTCCAATCTTCTGGCGATCATCTCTGCCTGGTCCACCTTCCCTGAACGCAGACGTCCGACGTCCAGCTCCTGTAAGGCAATGATATCAGGGTCATTGCGCGCGATCACCCGGGCAATACGTTCGGTGGAAATACAGCCATCCATGCCGGCGCACCCGTGAATGTTGTAACTCATCAACGTTAATATTCTTGAAGAAACACCTTGGTCAGGCTTGCTCAAAGGGACCCGTGTTGCTTTATTTAAAAAACGCTGTGCCGCGCCCCGCAGGTCCAAGGGGCGCAAATAATTCTTGTTGTTCTTGATCATGACCGGAGCATCCATCGGAAGGAGTACAAACGCATGCGTCTCTTCAGGCCCCATGGAAGCATGCGCACCGTATTCCAACGGAAAGCTGATGGCTTCCTCGCCTTCACACCATCCGGCGATGACAAATTCTCCAGCATCCGGGTGGAAGCAGACCCGCAGCAAATCCTCTTTGATCTCTTCTAAAAAAACATGGTCCTGGCCGAATATTTTATCCGCCTCATCCGGAAAAATAAAACACCCTCGCTGTGTCCAGGCAAGGACCCTGGCCCCTTCCCTGGTCAAGACCAACGGGACCTTGATCTGTGAAACCAGTTTTTTAGCATAAGAATGAATATCGTCGGTATCTAAAACTTTATTCACGTATATATGCCCTAGTGGTCCCATAGCTGTCACAATGACCAAAGGGCGAATGTCATCAGGGAACAAATCCTGGACCGCTTCCTCGATGCTGCGGCCGTATTTGACAAAATAAGGCGTTGTTTTAGCCTGGCCATGGTCCGAGTACACCCATAGGTCGTAATGACGGTACGGAGATTCATTAATGACATGATAAATACGTTTGATGGCATCATCAATGCCGCGCAAAGACCAATGGGCAAAATCTGAAGAAGGGCCGCGGCCATGGGCCTGCTCATCATAACCCAGGAAATTCAAATGGATCACCGGTATCCCGCGCATGATATCCATGCACACCCCTGCGGTGACAAATTCCCTCAAAAAAACACAAACCAGGGAACGCTGCCATACCAATTCCAGTTCCCTGAAAAATAATCTTCCTTTAAGCATGCCGCGCATGCATTCAAATACGGCAAGAAAAAATTCTATAAAAACCAGGACAAAGGTACGGATAAAAATGTCGGCATATAATATGGCTAGAAAAGGAAAAACAAAGGGGTTGACCGCGTGTAAAATCCCTTCCCAACCCATCCGTGACCAACAGCAATGTGACTCTTTGGCAGAGCCGGTAAAGATATCGGAATAAGCACTTCCCCCTGCCAATAATCCAGGTCCTTGAGTTTTCAAACGTTTTTCAAATTCTTCCACAAACGCAATATCTAACATCTTGACCGCGCGGCCGCTTTGACGGTCCAAAAAATGAAAAGCAGGGACAGAGCCTTTGACCCCATAAAATAATTCCGCCTGTACCGCCGGTGTATTGGAAGGTAATCCGGAGTAAAACGAACGTAATATGTAGCGTTCTTTGGATAATAACCTTTGAAGAAAAGGAAGGTTCCTTTTTTGCAGGGCCCGGTTAAACTGCGTCATGGACAACCCATCGATCTGGACCATGACCAGGCCTGGCTCTGCCGTGGATTGTTTTAATTTTGCCAGCCGCAGCAGGCGTATCGTCCACTCACTGCGGCTGAAGACGCGTTTAAGGCGTCTCAAAATAACTTCGATCTGGCTGATCATGCTTTTATTGAAAGACGCGCCTGATGGAATCCGCTACATTACGTCCTGCTGATTGAAGATCATGGCCGGCATCCTGCAATGTTGTCTGAAAATCTGCCGGGGCGCTTCCCAACAAGGGACGTCCTTGCGCGGCAATACCGATCAGAAGGATTATCAACACAAAGATCAATCCCCCCATCGCCCCATCAACCCATGAACTGCCGCGTGTCCATTTCATTGCCTTAGGCCTTTAACGGTTAAATGCAAGACGCTCCCCTTGCATGTCCGACAAAGCTTGCGCAAAATGCTCCATCATATCTGTTTTAGACCTTAACCGGCTGACGCGCACGTTACTTTGTGTTAATTTCACCGTACACCCTGTTTGGTCTTTAATGATCTTCTCGATTTGGGCGAGTGAAGTATGTTTAGGGTCAAATTTGATCTGATTCAAAGCAGCCTTATAGATAACCACCGGCCTGACAGGCAAATAGATGGTGCCATTACTAAAATCAACGGCAAAAGCAATGACCCCGGGAATGATAAAGAACAATAAACCGATCGCATCCAGGATCACCACCCCGGCATCCAGATGTCCGCCCACTTGCCCTCGGCGTTCAGGATACATAAGCGTCCCGCAGCCGGTCAATTGAAAGACCAGTAAAGCTGTAATAATGATGTTAAAAACTTTAGGTGATTTTTGTTCCATATTTCCCTCCATTTTAGGATAAGTCTTCCAATCTCTGCCGGGCACCTTCGCTAGGTTTCCAAAACCAGCCTTGAGGGTCCCAACATTGGGCAAAAGAATACTCATTGATGACTTTATTGAAAATTTCAGCAGCTTCTTTTTCTTTACCGGCATTACGATAAGCTTCGCCTAAAATAAACCATGCGGTACCCACATCATTAAGCGCCCAATATTTAAAGATCTGGTCATTACTGCCGGAGGCAAAATCCTTAAGACTCGCCTGCATTTCTTTGGCTTTAACAGCGTAAAGTTCATCAACTTTGTTAACATACGCCTCTACTGATTTTAGGTCCTTGGCAGCTAAGCTCCCCCAAGCTTTTTGGACCAAGGTACTGGAAGAATAATCACCGAAATCCAAATTAAGGCCGGATTGGACCATGGCTATTTTTTCTTTGGCGGCCTGGGCAGGTTTCCAAAAGAAACCTTTGTTGTCCCAGCACTGGCCATAAGAAAAGTCATTAATGACTTTATTGTAGGCATTGATGGCTTCATCTTTTTGACCGGCACCGCGATACGCCTCACCTAAAACATACCACGCGGTACTGACATCATTAAGCGCCCAGTATTTAAAGATCTGGTCATTGCTCCCGGAAGCATAATCCGCAAGGCCCCTCTGCATCTCTTTGGCTTTACCGGCGTAAAGTTCATTGATCTTGTTAACGTAGGCCTCCACTGCCTTTAGGTCCCTGGCAGCTAAAGCCCCCCAAGCTTTTTGCAATAATGCAACGGAGGTGTAATTACCAAAATCCGGCTTTGATCCTGATTGGATCACTGTCCCTTCCTGGACTGGACCCTCCGGAGCATTAAAAGCAGGGATCACCGCTCCTGCCTGGACCGGACCCTCTGTGGCAGAAAAAGCAGGGACAGGACCGTTTAAAAGCAAAAAACCTAAAATAAAAAACATTATTTTCATATTCCCTCCTGTGTATTAGGGTTTCCTTCGTCGATAAAACGGGAGACATCCACTCCCTTAGTTTTCTTCTTGATGCCGCCTCTTTTGAACTTTCCTTCTGGTATATGGAAACCCCCGCTGGCCTGGACATTGATCATGCCCTGAGCCAATTCATTTAAATGGAAATTCATCCCCCGATTTTCATTAAGGACCTTGGTAAATAATTCCACGATCTTTGTGTGATTAAGATCAGCCGCATGCTCACGCGCCTTTTTATACTCGGCAATTTCATATTGCTCCGCCCGCTGTGCCACCCAGATAATGGCAGAATCACGGGCTTGGGATTTTTCTGTTTTGTCCACCACATCTTCACTCTCTGCAATGAGCTCCTGGATGGTCTTGCATGTCCCTTCCTGGGGATCCTGGCCGATATTACTGAAAATGTCCCCTAACCGGTCAATATGCTCTTTGGTGATCTGCAGGTATTCCTCCAGGGCAGACCTTAATGCTGACGATTGGCTGGCCTGTATCATGTTAGGCAAGGCCTCAATCAATTGACTCTCGGCATTTAACAGATCAGCCAGTTCTTCCATTAACAGATCACTTAAGGAATTTTCATTTTTCATAGCCCCCTCCGTTTCGTTATCAATGCACCCGCACATCAATATCCCCGTGATCATGGTCTTCGTGATGTTCCGCGTGCTCGTAGTGCCGGTCGTGGTCACGGTCCACAAAAATACACCCCTCTGCCTGGACAATAAAAGCAACGCAAACCAAGATCTGTAATCTGAGCTTAAATTTTGGATCCATATATTCTCCTCCAAGTCCAATGCCCTGCCTGAAAAACCCGGCCTTACGTTAACAAAAGGAAGATGAAAAAGAGATGAAATCAAAATTAAATTTTATCCTGTTCCTGCCGGGCTTGTTGCAGGGCATCCATGTGCCTATAAACACCCTGGGAGCGGTAAACAAGCCCGCATAAACCAATAAAAGCGGCCAGGACAACAAATGGAAAGACCTGTATGAGCAATCCCCGGCCAAAGATGATCAATAGGACATTAAAGAAAAACAAGGCCAAACGCATTTCCGACACGCCAAAACGACCGGCGCTTATTTTAAAATCATTTGTTATGGCGAAATCGATGAAAGTATGTATCATGAATCCCACAAAAAATACCTGGCATAACAGGACTAAAATAAAATAATCCGGCGGCAGCAAAAAAGAGTACCCCAACACAATGGCAGAGAGAAAAATATAATCCAAAAAATGGTCCATAAAAAACCCCCATTTAATAAGGCCGGTATGGCGCTCGCGTCCCACCTCGCCATCAAGCATATCGGTGATGTACTGCATCAATAGGCAGGCATTAAATAGCCACAGCCAACGGATATCCCCGGCTGACAAGTACCCGGCCATGACAATACCCACAGACCAGGCAATGGTCATTAATGTCAGATGAGCAGTGCTTACCCGCAAGGGTACCCATGGCAATGCGGCCTTTAGGAACTTTTGCTCATAAGGAGCAAGGAAATGGACTAAATGTTTTTCATCAACCGTGAAATGTTTATTTTTAGTTAAAATGTTTTGGCCCATAGTTGAAGTTTACTGCAAGAAAGATTAACGCAGCATGAACAGAAGATTAAAATTATGTGTGGATGATCAAGCCCGCTTGACTGACCCCATGATTTTCAATAAGATGTAGGAGATGAAAAAATTAAACACCCTTCAATTAAGTAAAGAGGCATGGGTATTCATCGGCCTTACGGTCTTAAGCGCCCTGGTCCTGTTTAATTACGTCAATCTTGTCCCCCGCGTAGACAGTAATTTCTTCTTTTCGAATACCGACCCGCAATTCCAGGATGAAAATGCGATCTCCCGTGTATTTAAAAGAAAAGATTCCTTGCTGATCATCAACGCCTCCGGTCCTATAAGGTCCAAAGAGTACATGCAAAAAGTCCGTGACCTTAGTGGGTTTCTTTTAAAATTAGCAGGCATTGTCGGGGTCAAAAGCATATCCAATGGACCGACCGGCCTGGACGATGCGATCAAAGGCCCTTTATGGAACCGCCTTTTGATTTCCAAAGACCAAAGGTCCACCAATATCGTTGTCTTCCTTAATGGTTCTTTTTCTCAAGACCTCATTCCTAAAATTGAAAAACTGACCCTTGAATCTTCCAGGAAAAACTTTCATTTGATCATGTCCGGCCCGCCCTATATCGTGGAATTAGTCAGCCGCTATTTGCTCAAAGACATCATGGTCTTTAGTGTTTTGGTCCTGATCATATTTGGAGCTGTCATCCTGTCCATTTTCCGCTCCTCCGGGATCCTTTTGGGAGCAGTGATCAGCTGTGTCAGCGCCTCAATGTGGACATTGATGATCGTCCATATGCTGGGTATAAAGATCGGACTACTTACGGCTAATTTAGCCACCATTGTTTTTGTCCTGACCCTGTCCCATATCATTTTCCTGACCTATAACTGGAAATACGTCCTCTCCCAGCATGAACATTCATCCCCTGTAGAAGAAGCCATCCATTTGACTTTTTCGCCTTCTTTTTGGAGCATGATGACGACCTTGCTGGGGTTCTTAAGCCTTCTTTCCGTCCCCGCGCAGCCTTTAAAAGAATTAGGGGCTTCCGGCGTAGTCGGCGCCCTGGTGGCCATCATAGTCGCTTACAGCGTTTATCCTGCTTTTCTCCGGTCCGTTGAGCCATCCTCTTCAAAAAAGAACAGCCTTGACCGTTATCAACAAAAAGTCGAAAAATTCCTCGAAAAAAGAAAAAAAATGACCATCATCAGTATTTTCATCTTATTTTTCGTGGCTTTACCTGGTTTATGGATGGCCGATACTGATCCCAGCCTGATCTCATTTTTTAAGAAAAACAGTCCACTCGAGCGAGGCTTGACCTACATTGACCATCACGGAGGCAGCAGCCCGTTGATCCTGGTGGTCAAAACAGCCACGGGTGAAAAACTCGATACCCAACAGTCCTACCAAAGGCTCTGGAAATTACAATGGAACCTGGAACATAATAAAGAGATCGGGACCATCGTCTCCTTACCTGTATTGATGGCTGAGGCCAAACGGCCTCTCCTGGCTTCCCTGCTGTCCTGGGAAGGCCTCTTGAACATCCTTCAACTGCCTCAATTCGACTCTATCGCCAACAGTTTCATCACCGAAGATCACAAGGAGGGACTTTTTTTATTGAGGATGAATGAATCCGACCGGCAAATCTCCCGGCTTAAGGTGGTCGAAGAGATAAAGAAAACTGTCCGCGCTTACGGGTTCATCCCTGAACTGGTCGGAGGAACTTATAGTTTACAGGGACATTTAGCCAAACTGGTGGCTTCCAGCATCATCTTCGGGCTCGGACAATTGATCATCATTTTTGCCTTTATTGCCTGGGCAGTTTCCAGATCAATAAAGATCGCGTTCGCCATCACGTTAAGTATTTGTGTTATTCCGGTCATTGTCATTGGGATGGTCGGATGGTTTCGTATTCCCCTCGATATTATATCCGCGCCGGCATCCAACATAGCCATTGGGTTGGGGATTGACTCAATGATCCACATGGTCAGGGCTTATAGACGACAAAAGATCAAAAATATAAAAGATGCTGAGGCTTGGGCCAATGTCAGGCACCGCTTTTGGCAGCCGGTGCTGACCTTTACCCTGGTGATGGTGCTGGGTTTCGGTATTTTTATGTTCTCGGAATTCCCTTCGACCCAACGCTTTGGCCTGGCCGTTGTATTTGGCGCGCTCATTGCCTGCATGACCGCTTTATTTGTCATGCCCACAACAGCCCAACTGCATGTTAAAAAGGTTCAAAAATTCAGATGAGATTGTAGATTGTCCAACAATCCCTTCACAGGATTGTTAACAGCCTGCAAAAGCGTGCTGGAAAGGCCCTGTTTAAGCCCGTTGAGATCAAACCCTGTCAAGGAAGCGATCGTTGTTTTGGCCAAAGCCCTCAATGTGATCAGGTGTACCAGATCATTGACCCCGTGGATCCCTGTATAATGCTCATTAAGACCAACATTGTATTCTTTGACCAAGGCCGGGGTCTGGGCGTAATCCTTGTAAATTATTTTGCTGATATTCAAGGTAAGATCATCAATGGTAAGTGCCGGCGGCGGGCCATTCCCTCGAGGTTGAAGCGCCTTTAACGAATTTAAATTCAACTGGTTTCCCGGCTGGCGTACGACTGTTAACAGCCGTAAAGTAAAACGCATCTCCCTAAAGGAAATTTTCCCTTTTAATATATCTCCGGGACTGTAACGAACGTAAATTTCCCCAACATCAGCCATCAGGGCATCGGGATATCCGGATGGATTATATAATTTTAAATCCGTAATGCTCACCGTAGGTGCTAAAAAACCTATATCAAAATTTCCGATATCCAGCCTTAACCCCGTGGCCGCTTGAATACCCTGCTCAATACCCGCCCGGATAATAAAATTCCGGGCGGTAATTAAAAGCACTAAGATCAAAACAGCGCCAATAAAAATATTACGCAGGAGTTTCATCTTATCTCCACTTTCATTCCCCGTGGTGCTCATCCCGGCGTTCATCACGATCATGGTCATGCCTGTGCGGCCTTTCAACCACCCGATACCCGCGTCCCTCATGCCTATAATAAACATCGTGATCTACAAAATAAACTTCACCATCGATCACGACCTGTTGAAAACCGGGAGGGGCATCGTAAACAACAGCCCCGACCGGCGCTTCAACAACAACATAACTGCCCGGGGCCCCTGTATAAAAAACACCATCATTGTAATAATACCTGCCATCACCGACAACGACTTGGGCATACCCGCGATCCCTGTCCCGATGCTCCTCCCCGAATCCAAAAAACCAGGCATACGCTTGTGTCGGTTGGTTTAAATAAACTATAGATAGAACAGGCAAAGCCAGTAACATTCTTTTATATGGATACATAGTGATCTCCTTCCTTAGCGCTGATGTCCCATGCCGGCACCTCCGTGAAAGCCCACATCCTCATGAAAACCTACCGATTCATGGGACTCAAATCTCTCTGATCCTCCCGTAGAAACTTCGGATCGGGTTTCCATACGAGATCCTTCAGACTTCTCTGCTTTTTCATTCTTCACATTAAGATCATGAGCGATTTCCCCCCAACCTTGCTTGTGCCCGTCTTGGCCCTGGCGAAGGTCCATGATCTTGTCAACATTCCGGTTATTGATCCCTCCGGGCATTTGTTTGGCCATGGAAAGGACAATGTTGATCTCTCCATACCCTAACCCTTGTCTACGGAGACTATCAATACGCGCATCACTGACATTAAACTTAGTTTCCAGACGCGCTTCAACCTTGGCGGAATCACCTTTATCTTCATCCTGGGCATAAGCACAGGTAAACCATGTGGACGCAAATGCACCGCTTAATATCATGCTTAAAAATAATATTTTATTTTCCATATGGGCCTCCTTGTTAGCTGCTGCGTTTAAAACCACACATTCATGCCTACAGTAACGGAAAAATCCGGACTGCCGTTTGACAAACCAAAATCCAGGTTCCCAAAGACCCCCACTGTTTCATTCAATTTTTGCTCAACCCCCAGTATCAGGTCCCGTGGATCGGACTGGCCGTCAATCAACTTTGTTTTCTCTTCATAGGTAATGCTGGTGAATGTTTCCTTTGTCCATTGGTAACCAACCCCTATGTCATAAAAGAATTGATCCTCCAAATCAATGCCTGAAGGCTCTCCATTAAAGGTATAGCCAATACGGCCTAAAACAGACCAGTTTTTACCAAGGTCCTTACTGGCCGTTAATCCCAGGCTTTCATCAAATTTCCCCGTGCCCAGCCTTTTGTTCTTATTCGCGGTGGGAAACTTGATCGAACTAAAAGCAGATAGATCAAACGGTTTATCAGGCTCGCGCAAAAGATCATAACTTCCCCCTAAAATAATATCTCCCAGGCCGCCAACCCAGCCCGTATCACCCGTCCCCGGCCCGCCTGTCCTAAACGGACGTCCGCCAAAAGCATTGACATCAGTGCCGCTGCGTTGGTCAATATAGGGAATTGTCAGATAAACTCTGCCTAAAGAAAAATTGCGCTGCAGGGTAAAAGGGACGTATACAGTGTCGGTGGTGGTGCTTGTGCCAAAATCACCTGTCGAATAATTGACCGAGGTTGTAAACGTCCAATCATGTTGGGGGGCATTATGCACCGGCTCTTGTACAGGCTCTCCATAATCTTCTGCCCACGCCACATTCCCCCCTATGGTGACCAAAAGAACCATCCAAAGAATTCGTTTCACCATTATGCCTCCTTTGTTGACGTACCGCTTGATCCGTGATTACGTTAACAAAGGGAAGATGAAAAGAAGATGAAACAAAAATTAATTTTCCCCCTCCTGCTGCTTGATCTGTACCGGGACATTGAACATATAATTCGTCCCTTCCGCGACATCTATTTTATTTCTTAACTTCACCAGCGGCACCATGTTAAGCGTGAGACTGTTAATATCCACAGAGATAATATGTTCCCCCGGAGAAACTTTCCTGAAATAAAAGGCCCCATGGGAGTCGCTTTTTTGGATGGTTTTACCATCCAGGATGACCTTGACCTTACCGATGAATTGATCACCGGAATTAGGAGTGCCGGAGCCATTTTTATCCACAAAAACGATGCCGTAAATCCCTGTCTGGCTGGTCAAACCAAAATCAGCTTTGGATTGGCGTCCCTGAATGACTTGAACATTCAATAACTGCGGGGTTGAAAAAATAAGCCCTCCGGGGACAGTGTCCAACACCGGGGTCACCTCAACTCCCTTGGCGCGTATTTGTATACGGTAACGCCCATATTTATCTGTAGTGACGATTTTATCGCCGACCTTCACTTTAACGTCAGGAATGCCTTCATCTCCTGAAATAAATTTACCGTCCCCATTCTTATCTTTAAATACAATCCCTGATACAGTGCCCAGAGGGTCCCAATACGTTGCCCCGCCAAAAGTAATCCGCATGCCTACATGGACTTCAAAATCATCATAAGGCAAATTGCCGGTATGCGACATGACCTTACTGGCGTTGGCATCGGCAAAAATACTGACACCCGGCGTGGGGTTATAGGCAAAACCGGAAGTAATGATGACACTCTGTTCTCCGGAAAGAAAACTGCTGTTTGGCCTGACTCCCAATTCGTCACGGTAAACCGCCTGGGCATTGATGGAAAATTTTGGATTAAATTGTTTCTGATATTCAACGCCCGCGTTGATGACACTGGGATTGGAATCTCCATTCTGGTCCTTAGGCTGATGCAGCCAATCATATTCATAATTGGAAAAAACGGATATCCGGTCTGTTAAAGGCAGCTGGATGCCAGCGATCACATTCTCACGGTCATAGTCGGAAATATCTGATTGTGAAGAATGGCTGTTCTGATAGCCCGTACCTCCAAAAACAGTTCCTTTCAAACCATTCCAAATGCCAAAACTCCTGGAAAGACGTTCATTCAGTGAAAGGCTGCGGCGGGGGGAAAGCTCTCCCGGAGTGTCTATAAAATTAAGGTCTGAATCACTCCATAAATTGGAGGTGATATTCGCCTTCAGGTGTCCATTGGCATCATAATTAAGAGCGCTGGGATGATCAGGGTTAAATTCAAGATGGTCCCGGTACGCCTCAACAAAGGTGCTTTCCGTAAAGTTCTTAAAATCACCTTCGGTTGTCCAATCTGCTCCGGTCTCTCCTTGATAAGAAGGCAAGGTTGACACAGCAGCGTAATTTTTGTCTATGTTCCTGAAATGAAGGCCGCTCCTGAAATTCCCCTGCTCCCACTTCAAGGAGGCGAGTGTCGCGTCATGGCTGCTGTCAGAGCCTTCTTCCGCGTTAAGGGTCAGATGATCATTAAATTTGTGATGCCCTTCAACAGAATAAACATGATCACTTAAATACCGTGGACGGTCCGCGCCATAGGACGTGGCAAAATTAAACGCATATTGGTCAGTATCGCTTTTAGGAAAAAGGGTGAGCTTGACAGCATCAATGTAAGATCTATTGAATTGGGTCCCGCCCAGCGTTAAAAAACCAAGCGGCACTTGTACTTGGCCATGACTGACGGACAAACCTAAATTATCTTCCATCAGATCAACATCCGCGAAAACCCCTCTCATGCGCGTCCCCGGCATGGTCAGCGGTGATAAATACCGCAACGCGTCAAAGCCCCGCAAATTAAAATTGCTGGTGCCTGTAACAGGTATTTGACTTAATCCAACCGTATACGTATCAAACTGAGTAAAAGCATTAAAATCAATGTACGACCCTGAAGCATCAAAAAAACCATAGGGGGTTTCACCGGTGACCCCCAAACTTTCTTCAAAATCATAGCTTTCGCGCTTAAGGGCCGGGATATTTTTGCCTGTATAATAGGTGCTCCAGTCATTGGAATACGTGACCCGAAACGGCTGGGAGTGCTGGACCTCATTGTTCGCTTGAAGCTCTTCGGCGCTGACGGTTTTAGGAAAAACAATTTCTACGTAAAGGGTGCGCCGTCCCAGATCATCCCAAATGTGAAGAAAGGTAGTCCCTATCCTCAGCGCGTCGATCTCAAGGTGATCAGTATCAACGGCTTTTACCCCGATGAAACCTTCATCCACCACCAAAAATCTTTGTATATTTCTGCCTTCTAAAATAACGGACGAATTTAATTCAATACGCAGCGTCGGCTTGGCTTGGGGGGAATTGAATATTTGAGACAGTGAAATCATTGTCGGAGCTTGCTTTGGTTTTGGTGCCGCAACATAAACAGTAGATTTGGGCGTGACCGTTGATGATGGCTGCGGCTGTGCAGAAGGCTGATATGGCTGGACAACGGCTGGTGTGGCTAAGATCCGCAGATACCGGTCAGCTTCCTGGGAAGAAGGATCAAAAATGATGGCGATCGTCAAATAACGGACCGCTTTTTCTTTGTCATGTTCCCAAAATGCTTTGATGCCTGCCTTTAAATAATACCTATACCCCACACCCTGTTGGGGAGATAATTGAGAAGAGGGCAGCTCCACGACCACCCCTTGTTGATCCAAAACCGACAAATATCTCTTAAGTTCATCGTCGTTAGGATCATAGATCTGGGCGATCTTAAAACAACGGAGCGCCTCTCGGTCATCGTGCTCTTTAAAAGCTTTGACACCTTCGTTGAAATAATACTGATACCCTGTGGATTGGTCAGCAAACGCGGGAACGGAAATAAAAAATAAACATATCAGGAAATAGTATCTAATGGCAGTCCGCACATGTTAGTCCTGAACATTTTCTATTGTTTTTTGACCGGAAACATCCACGGCCAACCCTATTTCCTTGACCACTACGTCTCCTTCTTCCAGGTCGGAATTGACAACCAGGGTATACTGCCCTGGATCTAATTTCTTCTTTAAAAGAATTTCCAACACAGCAGACGCTCCCGGAGGAACATACCGCTTGCCAGCGTCCCCGCGAAGGAGCACCAATCCATCTTTTTGCATAATGTAATAGGTGGTATGGGGTATAAGAATAACATTCCCTTGATTGACAAAGCCGACGGTAATGCCCTCTGCCTTTGATCCAATGTCCTGTATGACGGCTTTCTTGGATTTGTCCTTGGGTTCAACGAAAAACAGGCAGCCAACCCTCGTGACAAGGGTGAGCCCTTCCTGGCTTTTAAGCGCGTCACTGCTCCTTTCAAAAAATAAGACACCATAATGCCCCTCCTGTATTTGGCTGGGGACAGCAACGGTATAATCAACCCGTTGCTGGCCAAAGGCGGGCATGGTGAAGGTGGGGGGGGAAAAAGTGACCCATTGACTCGCGGACGCTGGCGCTGTCCCTGCCGGCAAAAAATTCTTACTGCCGTCATACGGAGCCTTGTATTCAAAATCCTCCCAATAGACCTTGATATCCGCCGGTTGGGCGGATGTATTATGGATGAGCAAAGACCCATTAGTGTGTTCACCGCCGGAAACCGATAAAATCTTCTTGCCGTCTTCGAGGAACAATTGGGCATGGGCTTCTACGGTAATCATGCCCATTGCACAGAACATTAAAAAAATAAATTTAGTAATCATTATTAACAACCTTTATTTGAGATCCTTCGCCTCTAAGGCTCAGGATGACTTCGACGTTACGTCGAAGTCACTTTTGGTTTAAAGAAAATCTGATCGGTGCTGAAAAGTCCCCTGGGTTCATCTGGGCATATCCCTGCAGGCGATACACCACTTTAAAAGAGGCCCCGTCGCCCATAGAGTTCGAAGAAAAAACCGGATATTCACCTGTCTTCATGGGCAAAAATTCCGTATAGTCCGTCCGGCCATTCTGGCCTGGCAGGACCTGGACCTGAAGGGTGAAATACTTATTATCAAACTCCTTGCCCTGGCTGTTAGTCATGTTTGCCTGTAGATCCTGCAGTACCTGGTAAGGCTGATGAAGATTGGAAATGACCGTCACCAGCACTTCCTGGTCCTGCGGCGGGCTGTTAGCCAGAATATGCGAAAAGCTCACTCCCCCCGGAGGTGTTGTAACAGTCATGGAAAATTCAGATGGAATATTGCATTGCACATTAATAGGAAATTCCCGGGTCCCCTGGCTGGTTTCTACTTCATATTTGATCTTCCCGGTGTAAATGCCGGCAGCCTGCTTCTGGAGTTGATCAGCGCTGACCAAAAAATAAATCAAGAAATTACCCTCCGCCTCACTGCCGGAATAGATCAAAGACCGGCCGGGCCTTAGCAGGCTTAATCCCGGAACGCGCAAACCTTCTGTTTGGCCTTGGGTATCTAATTGCAGAACTTCTGTTCCCAGTTCCTGCTCCGTTTCATTTTGCGGCATAGTTTCGGCTACCTGATAGATCCGGATCTCCTGGCCTGAATTACCGGAAAAAGAAATATTTACAGAATCCGCCCCTTTTTCGGTTGTGTCTGAACCCTGAATATGCACCCCCATCGGATCATGGGCCCCCTTGACCGACACCTTAAGGCCCGAAGATGTTTCCAAGAATACATCAATGGTCACCTGGTCGCTGGAAGTGCCGCTGCGTACGGTAAAGACAAGCCTGCCCCTGAAACTTCCCGAGGTATTGACCAAACTCCGGTCTAAAGAATACCCAATCATAAAAGAATCACTGTCTCCATTCTGACTGGAAGAATATAAAAGCTGATCACCCATGCCCACATGGTCTGAATTCTGCAAATAGAGCGTTCCGGAGTTGTTGGAATTAGGCAAGGTCTGGGCCGAGATGGCCTGCAGGTTCAATGCGTCCCCCTTCTCATTAACAATGGGCTCAAGGACCCTTTGAAAAACCTGATAGCGGCTGCCGTTCGTCGAACTGACACGGACATGGATCTGCTCCTTATTCTCAATTCCCCCCGATGGTATTTGTTCAAACCGCAGCCTGTTGCTGCCGTCAATGGGGTTGACACTTAAGGCCACATCGGCAAAACAAGGCTGGATCAAGCCCATCACGCAAAATAAAACGGCAACAAAGAACCCTCTTAACATTCAAAACTCCTGAAATTGGATCACCCACAAAAATTAGTAGACGCAGCTTTTGGCTATTATCGTATAAAAGATAAAAGAATCAATTATACCAAGGTCTAATGGACTTTAATTGACTACTGCCGTGACAAGCAAAGAGCCGGTGTATTCACCCGCGGCATCGGCATTGGAAAAGGGTTGGCCGTTTGAAGGATCAGCAGGCGCGGTTGTGCTTCCTGTCCAGACGCCTACATACATCCTCAAAAAACCTCCGGAAACTTCCGTAGACGTCACATGCTCCCCGCTTAAGTCAATAAGCCTTTTTTTGGGGCCGTGGGCTGTTAACAATGTTTCCGTAGTACCTCCGCTGCCGTTGGTTACCTCTTTGGCAAAGGTGGCCGTGGATTTGACACCCATGCCGTTACTACTGCCGTTAGGGTTAGCCCCTTCACTATAGGTGACCGTGGTATCCGGACTTCCTGCCCCGCCCACAACACCGACATCAATAGCAAAATAATGGTCAGGCACGTAGATATTACTCGTCGTATTGAACGTCAAAGGGTCAAAATTTAAGGCCGTGGTGCCTTGGGGCTCTGTGGTAAAAGCACCGGATGACGAATTGACACTGGAAACGGTCATACTGATATCAGACGGATCCGGAACAGTGGCTGACACTGTGAATGTGGTTGATGCAGCCCAGACCGATATGCTTTGGAGTACTAAGAACAGTGCTCCTATAATTAAAACCATCATGGTCTTCATAAATGCCCCCTCTCCATCCCCTGCCTGCTTTAAGGCAGGGGAAAACAGCTTTAATTAACTACTGCTGTAACGAGCAAAGAACCTGTATACTGACCCGCTACATCAGCATTGGAAAAGGGCTGACCGTTTGAAGGATCAGCTGGTGCCACTGTAGTTCCAGTCCAGACGCCCAAGTACATCCTTAAAAACCCGCCGGAAACTTCTGTAAACGCCACATGTTCCCCGTTTAAATCGATCATCCTTTTCTTGGGGCCATGTGCTGTCAACAATGTTTCCGTAGTACCCCCGCTGCCGTTAGGTGTTTCTTTGGCAAAGGTGGCCGTGGACTTGACCCCCAAACCATTACTGCTGCCGCCGCCATTAGGGTTGGCCCCTTCACTATAGGTAACCGTAGTGTCCGGGCTGCCTGACCCGCCTGAAACACTGACATCAACGGCAAAATAATGATTTGGCACGTAGATGTTATTGGTGGTGTTAAACGTCATCGGGTCAAAACTTAAGGCCGTTGTACCGGCAGGCTCTGTGGTAAAAGCACCGGATGACGAATTGACACTGGAAACGGTCATATTGATGCCTGATGCTGCCGGCACCGTGGCTGATACTGTGAATGTGGTCGATGCAGCCCAGACCGGCATCGCCTGAAACAATAAGAATGATCCTGCTGCCATTAAACTCATTATAGTTTTCATAGACACCCTCCTTGTTTTACTCTTCATCTTCCCACACATCCTGGATCGCGATAGGGGCCTTACCCTGCAAAAAATCCTCTCCCCCTTCTTCATATAACCAATCCAGATTCTGAGTTTGACCACGTTGATCGATCATCGGCGTTCTGTTTTTCATAGAAACCTCCTTGGTGAGCGGGTCCACTTCGAGCTTTTCTGGTTTTAGGTTAACAAAAGGAAGATGAAAGGAAGATGAAGGCAGAATTAAAAAAGGAAAAAGGGACACTTAATGTGTCCCTTTTTTAAATACGTCCCCTTTTTACATCCTGATAATAGGATGCCTTGATTTTGCTCAATTAACTACTGATGTGATCAACAGTGAGCCTGTATACAAACCCGAAGCATCAGAGTTGGTAAATGGCACACATCCTGCCGGATCAGATGTCCCTCCTGTACAGACACCCAAATACATTCTCAGGTATGAACCCGCGATAAGTTGTGTAAACGCCACGTGTGCCCCGCTTAAGCTGATAAGCATTTGCTTGGCAGGCGTTGTTAACAATGTTTCTCCGGCAGCCGTCTCCTGGGCAAACGTAGCCGAGGACTTATGTCCTAAACCATTAGTGGCACCATTAGGATTGCTTCCTTCAGTATAGGTTGCTGTTACATCCGGTTCTCCGGACCCGCCCGCGACAGAAAAATTAAGCGCGTAATAAACGGTAGGAAGATAGACAAGGGTGGTCGTATTAAACGCCATCGGGTCAAAACTTAAGGCAGTTGTACCGGCGGGAAGCTCGGTAAAGACATTGGTTGTCGCATTGATACTGTCCACCAATATGCTGACACCCGTTGCCGCCGGGACGGTGGCTGACACCGTGAATGTCGTTGATGCTGCCCAGATATCCCCTGCCTGAAACAACAGGAATGTCCCTCCTAAAACTAAACTCAATAACTTTTTCATAATTTGATCCTTCCTTAGTAATGTTACAAACCGGAAATTCCGATCTGGATGACAGTATTCTAAGGGTTGGGGGAAACGAATCAATTGTACTGAGGTGTAATACCGGTCAACTAAAGGTGGAAAGCAGTTCTTTATTGGTGGGGCATGCTTGCAATTTTTTGAGCAGGGTCTGGGCGGCTTCAATAGGGCTTAAGGCAGCCAGGGAGCGTCTGAGTTTTTCGACTTGCTGGTATTCCTTTGGTTCAAGAAGTAATTCCTGTTTGCGGGTCGCACTTTTGGAAATATCAATGGCCGGAAAAATACGGTGATTGGCGATCTCCCGTGAAAGCACAACTTCCATGTTGCCTGTGCCCTTGAATTCTTCAAAAATGACCTCATCCATGCGGCTGCCGGTCTCGATCAAGATCGTGGCTAAGATGGTCAGCGACCCGCCATTCTCGATCTTGCGGGCAGCGCCAAAAATACGTCGCGGCACCTCAAGGGCGCGGGCATCCACCCCGCCGGAGATCGTGCGGCCGCTGGAGCGCGTTTGGGCGTTATGCACGCGTGATAATCTCGTCAAGGAGTCGATCACGATCATGACATTACCCCCTGCGCCAACCTCCTTGAAAGCTTGCTGCATCAATTTATCCGCGATCTCAATATGATGCTCCTGGCTTTCATCAATGGAAGAATAATGGATCTCGCCGGGAATGGTCCTCTTAAAATCAGTGACCTCCTCGGGCCGCTCATCAATAAGCAGGCAATAAAGTTTTATATTAGGCTCACTTTTAGACACGGCCTGGCAAATATGCTTCAAGAAGGTTGTTTTGCCTGATCCGGGTGGTGCCACAATAAGCCCGCGCTGGCCCATGCCGATAGGGCAGATCAGGTCCATGGCGCGCATGGTCAATTCTTTGCTTCCGGCTTCCAGGCGTATGCGGGGAGAAGGGTCTATTGGTGTGCCAGCCAGAAAAAACTTTTGAGGATCATTAGGACGCATAAATTATAAAGAGACTGCTTCTTTTGAAAAGAACTTCATATAAATTAAAACAAAAGCTAATAAAGCTACCGTTACTAAAGACGCATCTCCCCTTGGTATATTAAAACCGCCTTTAACTATCGGCTTTGTCAGCAAATCACCAAAGGTCGCCCCAAACGGACGGGTAAAAATAAAAGCGATCCAAAATAATACAATTTGATTGATGCGGGAGAAGTAATGAAGAAGAATAACTGCCCCAATGATCCCGGCACAAACCAAGGCCCCGCCTACATAATTAAGCCCCATATTATCACTCAAAAAATCCCCAAAGGCCGTGCCCAAGGTATTTGAGAATAATACCGCGATCCAGAAAAATATTTCATTCTTATTATCATAGATGGGATAAACCTCAAGATTTTTCTCCCTATAATACCAAAGAGCAAGGGTGATCAATAAAAAAGAAAACAATATGAAAGAGCCTTTCATATACCCTAATCCCAGGGTCCGGTCCATAAAGTCAGATATCTCCGTACCAACAGAGGTTGTCCCCACGATAACAGCCCAATAAAGAACAGGATGGAACCTTGAAGATCTAAGTTGCATGGCAAGCACGCATATAAAAAGGAGCATTGTAATGATGATACTTGTACAATAGCCCAAACTACAGGTCATGGAAAGGAAGTCCCCTGATGTTTCGCCTAAAGTGGTGGCTAAAATCTTCATGATCCAAAAATATACCGTGATCTGGGCGACCTTATTCATCTTTTCCATTAGACATCCTATTATTCTTTTTCCGCCATCGGCAGGGTTATCGTCACCATGAAACCTTTAGGGGACAGATTTTCCGCTTCCACGTCGCCTTCATTCAACTGCACAAAACGCCGGGCAATGGAAAGCCCCAGGCCAAGTCCGCCTTTTTTGGTCTTTGCCCCCCCGGTAAAACTTATCAAATATCTTGGCCAAGGTCTCTTTAGGGATGCCTTCACCCTGGTCAATAACACTGATCCTGACCTTTTGGTCCATGATGCGCACATCGATATCAATGTCCCCGCCTTCGGGCCCATGCACTAAAGCATTATGCACAATGTTCTTCAAGGACTGCGTGATCATATAAAAATCCGCGTTCACATACAAAGGGCCTTGAGGGCAATCTACATGAATGCGTTTTTCGTCTCCGAGCTGTTTGAGGGCTTGGGCAATGATGTCCTTGACTTCGCACCAGTCAAAATTAGGACTTAAATTTCCTGTATCCAATTTAGTCAGGTCCAAGACCGCGTCGACCCCGCTGGTCAGGCGAAGGCAGGCCAAACGGCATTCCTCCAGGAGGTCCATGGCTTCTTTGGGCCATTGATGGTACAAGACCAAGGCATCTAAATAACCGGAAATGATGGTCAGCGGTGTTTTTAATTCATGCGATAAATTATCAAGCAAAGCACTTTGCAGATTTTGCGTGTCTTCCTTCATTTTGGCTTCACGCGAGATCTTGAGCAGCTGGTCTTTTTCCAGCATCACCGTGATGAGTGCCATAAAAGATTCTAATAATGTCCTTTGGGCCAGATCCAGCGGCTTTTCATCCAGGAGATTGATCACCAGCACGGCCCTGACCTGCCCCGACGACATTAATGGCAAATACATCAACGGCTGTTGGGGAAGGGTATCGGAAAAACGGCCCGCGGCTTTTTTATTGGCCACCACCCATTGCGCCAGGCCTTTTTGGTTTTCCGTCATTTCTATGGGGTCACCGAGAGGGTTCTCAAAAAGGGGCTGGTCATTTTCATCGATCATCAGCACACAGCTGCTGCATTGGCAAAGCAAATTGATCTGGGCCGTGGCCACCCGCATCGCCTGGGCAATGTCCGTGCTAAGGGCCAGGGCCCGGGTCAATTCATACAAAGATTCCGAACGCAGGCGCTGTTTCTGTTCGACTTCTTTTTGGCGGCGTAACTTGGAGGTCACAAACCCCATCATCAGGGCCGTAATAAAAAACATCCCCAATAACGCCATATCGTAACTGCTTTTAAAACCAAAGGTATAAATCGGAGGGAGAAATAAAAAATCCCATGCCAGGGCGCTTAAAGCAGCCAGCATGAAGGCAGCAGACCTGCCTAAAAAAACCCCGCTTAAAACCACCGTTAAAAGGTACATAAGCCCTGTATGGTGATACCCTGTCAAAGGGGCCAAAAATATATTCGCTATGGTCGCAATGGCAAACATCAAAAAACTCAAACCATATTCATGGGGCCTGAGTTTTGATAAAAATACTTTGGGCTTATCGGGGAAACTCTTGTCTGCCGATGACATGCGTACCATGTGCACGTCGATCTGCCCGCTTAAATTGACTAACCGGTCAGCCAGGGTGGGAATTCCCAGGAGGCGCTGCCAATTTTTCTCAATGGATTTCCCGACAATAATTTGCGTGACGTTTTCTTTATTGGCCACGTCAATGATGACTTGGGCCAGGTCATCGCCCACTTGATGGATGATCTCGGCGCCCAGCTGACGGGCGAGCCCTAAATTCTTCATCAAACGTTCTTTATGCTCCTCGGAAAGTGATGCAGAGCCTTCCACGTGCAAGGCGATCCACGAAGCATCCAGCATCCCTGCCCAGCGGCGGGTCATGCGGATCAGGGATTCTGAAAAAGGGGTGATCCCGACAGCAACCAAAATACGCTCGCCGCTTTTGGTCGGACCTGAGAGGCCTTTGGCCAGCATCAATGAACGCAAATTACGGTTCACATGGGCGGTGGTCAGGCGCAAGGCCATTTCTCTAAGGGCAGTCAGGTTTTCAGTTTTGAAAAAATTAGAAGTGGCGGCTTTTGCCTGATCAGGGACGTATACCTTGCCTTCTGCCAGGCGCTGGTGCAGGGCTTGGGGAGACAGGTCAACTAAAGTGATCTCAGAGGCCTCATCAAGGATGGTATCAGGAACTGTTTCTCCGACGGCCACCCGGGTGACGGCTAAAATGTCTTCCCTGCGGCTGTCCACATGCTGCACATTAAGGGTGGTGAAAACATCAATGTCCGCGGAAAGTAT
>JABDCU010000022.1 GCA_013287965.1 Candidatus Omnitrophota bacterium
CCGCGGAATATATCATGGTGCTTAATCACGCCCTGCGCAATGATCCCAATCATCAGGTCAGTTTGCGTGTTGAGTCAAGTGTCACCAATTTTATTCAGACGGTGAAAGGGCTGCTCAAACCGCGTAAAAGCTCCACGGCGCTTAAGGCCTTATCTAATGCCAACAAAATGGCGGATAAGGCCATCGAAAGTTTTTTTGCTCAAGATGAACGTCTCAGCGAACCCCGCGTTGCCCGTCTGGTTTCTCAAATGATACCTGAGGGCCAAGGATTATTTTTGAGCAATAGCATGCCCATCCGCGATATGGGCAATTACGCGGATTTCAAGGGGAGCGTTGTTTCTGTTAACGGCAATCGCGGGGCCAGTGGTATTGATGGCGTGATCGCTTCAGCCGCAGGGTATGCAAGGGGCTTGGATAAGCCCGTGACCTTGATGATCGGGGATCTGGCAGCTTTGCATGATTTGAATTCGTTAGCCATATTGCGCGACCTGCCCGTACCTTTGATCATTGTTCTTCTTAATAACGGCGGGGGCGGGATATTTTCTTTTTTACCCATTGCTGAATTTAAAGAAGGTTTTGAAAAGTTCTGGGGCACGCCGCATTCTTACACCTTGGCCGCCGCAGCCTCAATGTTTGAACTTAATTACAGCCAGCCCATGGATGCCAAGCATTTTAAAAAAGTATACACCCAGGCGCTTAAATCGCAGACCTCAACGATCATCGAAGTCATCAACAGTCGTGAAGAAAATTTAAAAATACATGATAAACTTCGCAGAGCTTGATTTTAACGAAGAATTCGCTTCTGCTTTTGAGGCCTTGGAAAATACCGGCCAGCACATGTATATTACCGGCAAGGCAGGAACCGGCAAATCAACCCTACTGCAGTATTTCCGTGAAAAGACCTCCAAGAATGTCGCGGTGCTCGCCCCCACGGGGGTGGCGGCCATTAATATCAAGGGCCAGACCATCCATTCCTTTTTCGGTTTTAAGCCTGATGTGACCCCTGAAAGTGTGGGGGACATACCCGTGCGCAAACGCAAGCGGAAAATGTACCGGGAACTCGGCGCTGTTATCATTGACGAGGTGTCCATGGTACGCGCGGACTTGATGGATTGTGTTGACATTTTCCTGCGTCTTTATGGGCCGGATTTTGACAGGCCTTTTGGCGGAATACAGATGATTTTTTTTGGAGACCTTTTCCAGCTGCCGCCGGTGGTAGGACGCGGGGAAGAAGATATTTTTAAGACCCATTATCCGACACCGTATTTTTTCTCAGCTAAGGTTTTTGAGTCACTGGACTTTAAGATCATGCGGTTGAATAAAATTTACCGCCAAAAAGACGAACATTTTATCCGCCTGCTTAACGCGGTCAGGGATGACAGTGTCGAGCACCACCATTGGGAGGCGCTTAACCGCCGTTTTAAGCCGGACCATCAGTTTTCACCGGAAGATTTTTATATTGTCCTTACAACCACCAATGCCCTGGCGGAAAAAGTCAACAATCAGCGTCTGCAAGGCTTGTCCGGTTTCCCCAAAATTTATCAGGGCGCAGTTTCCGGTGAATTTGAGCGTAAATCCCTGCCCACCCCGGAAGTCCTTGAGCTTAAAAGCGGCGCGCAGGTGATGATGTTAAATAATGATCCCGAAAAACGCTGGGTCAATGGGTCTTTGGGGAAGATCTTGAGGATAGTCGTTGATACCGAGGGCGATGATGTGGTGATGGTTGAGCTGGAAAACGGCACCCAAGTCGATGTCAAAAAACATACTTGGGAGATTTACCAATATTATTTTGATGAAGTGAATAATTCTTTAGGTTCCAAGGTGATGGGTTATTTTACCCAATATCCTCTTAAATTAGCCTGGGCGGTGACGATCCATAAATCCCAAGGTCAGACCTTTGAGAGGGTGATCATTGATGTCGGCTGGGGCACTTTTTCACACGGGCAGATGTACGTGGCTTTAAGCCGCTGCACGACGCTGGAAGGCATTGTCCTCAAACAGCCGTTGACCCAGCGGCATATTTTGATGGATGACAGGGTCTTGCAATTTATGAGAAAATTTGTTTTCCTTTTGTTTTTGCCGTTTTTGGCGGGTTTAGGCATGGCACAGACGCCAACCTTGGACCGTACCCAGGCCATTGCGCAGGACTTAAGCAAAATTGAAGACAAGCAGGTCGATCCCAATGCCTGGGAAGAAAAGAACAGCGATCAACCCTATATCGGTCTTTTAACTGAAACAGATACGGTCATCCATGATGACTGGTCCTTTGATGAAGATTATCATGCCCGTGTCAAAATACTCAAAGAGACGGCCAAGGTCCTTGGGCAATGGCCTGTTTATTACAACAAATCCCGGGAAGAGATCACAGAGATCAAAGCGTCTTTTGAGACGGTTGATGGCAAGAAATTGGAGGCCACGGACATCAAAGATGTGCCGGCCTATGACCAGTCACCGTTGTACGCTGATATGCGCCTTAAGGTCATTTCTTTCCCTGAGATAAAGATAGGCACGATCATTGACGTGAGGGTCAAAACAAAGGTCTTTAAAGAAAAGGTCCCCGATCAGTTTTGGGACGAGGTGACCTATCCGTCCATCCCTACAAAATACGCGCGCAACTCCTATGTTTTTCCTGAAAATAAATCCATCCATTTTTTTGCCTATAATAATGACAAGCAGCCGCTGATCGAAAAAGCCGGTGGTACGGTCAAATACTCCTATATTTTTGAAGACACCTCTTATAGCGCGGATGAAGATTTCATGCCTCCTCCCGACGAGACCATAGGGGTACTTTCTTTATCATCCATCAGTGATTGGAAACAGGTAGCTGACTGGTGGCGCGATTCGATCAATAAAAATACCATTGATGATGACCCGGCCATCAATGCTAAAGCGCTGGATCTAGTCAACGGCAAAACAAACGCTAAAGACAAACTGCGCGCTATCCTGGAATTTATCCAGGATAATTTTCGTTATGTGTCGATGGTCCTTGGAGACCACGCGGTCGGTCTGCACAAAACCACCGAGGTTTTTCAAGGTCATTATGGGGACTGCAAAGACCTGACAGTTTTGACCAAGCAAATGCTGAAAATAGCCGGTATTGATGCCAATATCTGTTTGTTTAGCGGCGAGTTTAACGGCGATCCGCGGCACCGGCTGCCTAACCCGTCAGTTTTTGACCGCGTGATATTAGAAGCCAATGTCGATGGTCAAAAATATTTTGTAGACCCGCAGGCCAAGGGTTTTGACCTGGGAGAATTGCCTTCAAGTTATGACAATGCCCATCTGCTTATCATTGGGCCTGATTCCTATCGTTTTCAAGACATTCCTGTGGCGGATGCCTCTTTTCATTCGGTGGTATCTACCGGCGATATCACCGTCAGTGATGACGGCTCAGCTGATTTTCAAATACACGTCCAAATGCCCGTGGAAGCTTCCCAGGACATGAAAAGCGATTGGGACTCTGCCACCGACAGCAGTAAACAGAAATTTTTTGATAATTTGCAGGCCACTTTTGCCCAAGGCGGAAAAATAACAGACCGCGATGTCAAGGGGCTGGAAAACCGTTATGGGCCGCTGGAATTTAATTTTAAATACACGGCATCCAGGATCTATCAGGTGGCCAATGACATGGTCCTTTTGAAAGAAGAACAGCAGGGGGATGTCCCTGATTTTTCTGAAGGCACGCGCCGTTTTCCTATTTTTGTGCCCACTAATTCTTTGATCATCAACCGCAATACCTACCATATTCCCGAGAGCTTGAAAATAAACTTTGTGCCGCAGGATTATAGTTTGGAAACGGCTTTTATGCAGGCCACAACAAAGTATATTAAGGGTGATGGCAGGATCACCGTGGAGAGCGTCTATCATCTTAAACGCGCCTTGATACCGGCCCAAGGTTTTGCGGATGTGAAAGAATTCCGTGATGAACTGGATAAAAAGAATGGATTGTATATTGTCTTAAAGAAAAAAACCAATGTAGCACCGCAAGCAGAAACCTGGATCAAAAACCAATGAAAAGCCTCTGGAATGATAGAGAAGCTAAAAAATTTGCGCAAGACCCGCTGACCTTGCGTGTTTACACCTCGCGTTTATTAGGCAGGGACGCAAGTCTGGTCATGCATGGAGGGGGAAATACGTCGGTCAAGACACAGGTCAGGGATTTTTTCGGGGTAGAACAGCAAGTCCTTTATATTAAAGGAAGCGGCTGGGATCTGGCAACCATTAAGCCCGAGGGTTTTGCAGCGGTCAAAACAGACACGCTCTTGCGTATGGCAGCCATCAAAGAATTAACGGACGCTGACATGGTGCGCCAGCAGCGGGCTGCGATGCTTGATCCCAATGCGCCTAACCCTTCGGTCGAAGCCATCCTTCACGCCATTATTCCTTACGCCTACGTGGACCATTCCCATGCCGACGCTGTAGTGACCATCACCAACACGCCCGATGGCAAGAAGCGCATCAAAGAGGTTTTCGGTGACCGTGTGCTTATTGTGCCTTATGTCATGCCGGGCTTTATTTTAGCACGTAAAGTTTATGAAATGACCCTTGGGGTAGATTGGGCGAAATATGACGGCATTGTTTTGTTAAATCATGGCCTTTTTACTTTTGCTGACACGGCGAAAGAAAGTTATGAAAACCATATTAAGCTCGTCACCAAAGCTGAACAATATATCAATGAACAAAAGAAATTTTCATTCCCGAATAAAAAGAATATGTCATTCCCGAATGTTTTTATCGGGAATCCAAATACATCAAATGCCTTATTAACCTTATCTCGCCTGCGCCAGGCTGTCAGCCGCCTTCAAGTCGGGGCGGTTGTGGCTTTATTAAAAGATGATAAGCGCAGTATTGCTTTCAGCCAATTACCAAATATCAAAACCCTGGCCACCCGCGGCACCTTGACCCCGGACCATGTGATCCGTACCAAGCCCAAACCCGTGGTCATTCATAAGAACATCGAATCCGACGTTAATGAATACGCAAAGGCGTATAAGGGTTATTTTGACCGTTACACTGACGGAGAATTAAAATGCCTGGACCTGGCCCCCCGTTGGGCCGTTTATCCGGGCAAAGGTGTCATTGCTTTCGGACGGTCCTTGGGTGAAGCTCAAATTATCAGCGATATTATTGACCATACCATGCAGGCCATTGTCAGGGCAGAGGGGATGGGCGGATGGAAGGTCTTAAGAGAAAAAGATCTGTTTGATGTCGAATATTGGGAATTAGAGCAGGCCAAATTAACCAAGAACCCTAAGCCTTTGGGCTTGCAGGGGAAGATAGCGCTGGTGACGGGGTCTGCCTCAGGTATAGGCAAGGCCTGTGTTGAGCGTCTGTCAGCTCAAGGTGCTTATGTGGTTGGTCTGGATATTAAAGACGGCTATGACGTGACCAAGGAAGCAGACCTTAAAAAGGCCGTTGAATCCACGGTGCGCCGTTTTGGCGGTTTGGACATTATCGTCAGCAATGCCGGCATTTTTCCGCCGAGCATGGGTCTTGGATCTATGGATCCAGGAGCGTGGGAAAAAAGCCTGCAAATAAATTTAACCAGCCACCAGCGTCTGATGAAAATAGCTATTCCCTATTTGAGCCACGGTATAGACCCGACGATCATTATCATCGCCTCCAAGAATGTTCCAGCCCCTGGCCCGGGTGCCGGAGCGTATTCTGTTGCTAAAGCAGGTCTGACACAATTAGGACGGGTAGCGGCTTTGGAATTGGGGGCAAAGGGCATTCGTGTTAATATGGTCCATCCCAATCAAGTCTTTGATACAGCCATTTGGACCAAGGATGTCCTGGAAAAACGCGCCCGGCATTATGGCTTGACTATTGAGCAATACAAGACCAACAATATCCTGCATACACAGATCACCTCCAAAGACGTGGCAGATTTAGTCTGCGCCATGGCCGGCCCTGCCTTTGCCAAAACTACCGGCGCTCAGATCCCTATTGATGGTGGGAATGAGAGAGTTATTTAATTCTTATTAAATGGTAATTATTTTTACGTATTTCTTTAAGATTATATATACCAACTGGTTATATTTATTTGTTAGAATTGCGTTAATTTGACAATCCTTGAATATATGTTATCCTTTCATATCGGTGCAATATTTTCCTGATATTAATGTAAGGAGCTCAAAGCATGCTTCGACGCCTCATTTCTTGCTGTGTTTCGATCAGCTTTCTTTTTACCTTAGTTATTCCTGTACAGCAAGTACATGCTCAATCCCTGTCAGATTTGCCTCAGCCAGGAACCATGGTCAGCATAAGTCCTGCCTTTGAGCCTATTTTGATGAAGGGCATCAAGGTCCATCCCGAAAATCCTTTTCTTTTTGATTTTATCATGGACACCGGCAGTTCCCCCTCTTTTTTAAAAGAGGGGGTTAGGGGGAGTTCAGAACAACTTAAACGAGCATCCTCTAAACTCATCAAATATTTCTTAGCTTCCTTGACCATCCCTGAAAAAGATCTATGGGTCAATTTATCACCTTATGAAAAAGACCGCATGATCGCGGGTAATTTGGGCCAAACTCAGATGGGCCGGGACATGCTGGCGCAAGACTATATCCTTAAACAGTTGACGGCATCGCTCATTTATCCTGAAAAGAACCTGGGCAAGATCTTTTGGGACAAGCTCTACGCCAAGGCCCAGCAGATGTACGGAACAACCCAAATCCCTGTAAACACATTTAACAAAGTCTGGATCGTTGCTGACAAGGCGGATGTCCTTGAAAGAGGGGATGTTGCCTACATCATCGGCGCGCATTTGAAAGTCATGTTAGAAGAAGATTATTTGGCTCTCTCTCACACTGTCATTCCCGCGAAAGGTCGTATTGACCGACACTCGCAGTTGCTCGCGGGAATCCATAACACGCATTCTTTAGCCAGTCAAATCATCAAACAACTCGTCCTTCCTTCAATCGAACAGGAAGTCAATCAAGGCAAGAATTTCGCGCCGCTTCGCCAGATGTTCTACAGCATGATCTTAGCCAGCTGGTACAAGATGGCCCTCAAAGATGCGCTTCTGACCCAAGTCTACGGTGATAAAGCCAAGGTCAAGGTAGGGGTCAACGCCCAAGACCCCACGGAGAAAGACAAGATATTCCAGCAATACCTGAAAGCCTACAAGAAGGGTGTGTTCAACTATATAAAAGAAGATCTCAATGCTGTAACCAATCAACCCATGCCCAGAAAATATTTTTCCGGCGGGTTACGGATCGGTGTGAGCAGGGCCATGCTGGTCTTTCATGATCAAGTGCCTCAAGAACCGGTTAGGCATACCGGTGATCTTTTTATTGCCCGTACTCCATGGGATTTTGCGATGGCAGTACCGAATCGTAAGAAGCTGAAGCAAATTAGGATGTCTGTTGATTTTCAGATGAAAGAGACGGTGAAGTACTGGGAGAAGCAATTGAAAACCACAAGCAGGTTTAGCGAAGAAATGAGCGCAAAGATTGTAAATATACTTAGCCCTTACTGGTGGAGGATTGAAGCAGTAATAGAAGCGTCCCCTAAAGACCCTAAAGTTAGAGAATATGAAAATTTGCAAGGTAGAATATATAGAACAATAAAAGGAGTAGAGAGAAAGACAAACAAGGCCATGATGACGATCACACCGGTAACTATAAATAAATTCTATCAATTGTTTAAAGAGAACAGATTGAAACCTGGTCAATTCCTCTCATGGGCCCACAAAGATAAACAATACGATATTTTGTTCGGCAATCAGGTTGTTTATGGGATGCCTCCTTATGAGATCAGCGATATAAAAGGCACAAGATATTTCTTAGATGCCCAAGACCTTATTCAAATTGATCCGGTCATTGACGGCAATGCCTATTTCTTAAAAAGCAACGAAAGGCAAAGGCAAAAGGTCCTTGATCAAATCGTGACATTCAAAACACAGGACATGGTTTTTAAAGCCAAATATAAATATGCAGAATCAGGATGGTCTGAGCAAGGCGAGCGTTTCATCGAAAGTTGGCGCCAGGATTTTTATAAAGATTTATCAGGAAATGATCAGCATTTTTTATTTTTGTTTGATAGAAAGGACCAATTACTGGGGTATGTGGAGATCAAAAAAGGACATCGGCCCCAAGAAAGGCATGTCAGCGATGTCGTTCTTGATGAAGGACAAAAAGGACGGGATGAATTAAAGGACCTATTGCTTAAGCGTGCGTTTGATTATCTTAAGAAAAGCAATGTGAAGGTCATAACCATTACGCCCGTCATCAAAGAAGTCCGTTTTTATGAAAGTATCCTGGACCAATATTTTCCTGGTTTGTATTCGGTCAACGAGCGGGTTGAAGATTTTCATGGCTATGCGGACATTAGGATTGAAATACCCCCCACGAAACCGGTGGAGAGTGAAGTTAGACCGCTGATCGTTAATGAGCTCCCCTATGGAAAAGTCCTGACAGTGGCTGGGTTTGCTAAACTTGTAAGTGAGCATAAAATAGGCCCGGACCAGATGATACAGTTACAGGTTTTGGGAAGTGACCGTCCCAAGATCGTACCTTTCAATAATTTTGATGATTATCGTGCGCCAACGATGATGTTTGTAGGGGGCAAGAATGCCCTCACTTCTTACCGCAGACGTAATATCCGGTCTATCATTATTCTCCCGGCGTTCAGTGAAAATAAAAGTTTGGCCATGGTTACTGCGATGGGGCAGACAGGCATTAGCGTTATTACACCCGGTGGTATTGATCTTGACCGGTCCAAGATGCGGATGAACGTGCGCAAAGAGGGTGCGGGAGTACAAATGCAGTTTGACCGTGCCGCAATCGAGCGCATCAGGAAAAACGGTTTTGACGGGGTGAATTTTGAGGTCGAAAGCATCATCCCGGTGACCGATCTGCCCTTATTTTTAGGGCTCAAATCCCCCGAAGGCATTGGGCATGTTTAAGAAGTCTTTAAACATTGTTGTTATCCTCACTTTTTTGGCTTCGACGCTCACTCCCGTTCCCAAGGCCCATGCAGATACTTTTTTAGGTCTGCCTGTTCCTGGAGCCATGGTCTCGCTTAGCCCTGCCTATGAACCTGTAATGATCAAGGGCCTGACCGTTCATAAAGATAATCCCTTTTTGTTTGACTTCATCGTAGATGTTGGCCAGGACAGGATGTCCGGCCAGCCGCTAAAGCAGGAAGGCGAGAAGCTGATCAAATACTTCCTGGCCAGTCTGGCCATCCCTGAAAAAGACTTGTGGGTCAATCTCTCACCATATGAAAAAGACCGCATGATCCCCGAGGAGTTAAGTAAGACCGACATGGGCCGCGACCTATTGTCTCAGGATTATATTTTAAAACAGATAACTGCATCTCTTATCTACCCTGAAAGAAAATTAGGTAAAACATTTTGGGACAAAGTCTATGCGAAAGCCCAAGAGATGTACGGAACGACCCGGGTGCCGGTCAATACTTTTAACAAGGTATGGATCATGGCCGACCGTGCCGAAGTCTTTGAACACAATCAAACCGCCTTTGTGACCGACAGCCATTTGAAAGTGATGCTGGAAGAAGATTACTTGGCACTTTCTCGCCATGTCATTCCCGCGCCTTCGCAAATCCATTCCGTGGGTTCCCAAATCATTAAAGAGATCATCCTTCCCGAACTCGAACGAGAAGTCAACACCGGAAAGAACTTTGCCAATCTCCGTCAAATCTTTAACTCTCTTATCTTAGCCAGTTGGTATAAAAAGAATCTCAAGAACGCCCTTCTGAACCAGGTTTATTCCGACCACAATAAGATCAAGGGGATAGACCTCAAAGACCAAACGATCAAGGAACAGATCTATCAGCGTTATCTGCAAGCGTACAAGAAAGGCGTGTTTAATTATATCAAAGAGGATATCAATGCTTCCCAAGGAACAAACATCCCAAGAAAATATTTTTCCGGAGGCGTTGGTATCCAGCACACTATTGCGGCAGATCCGGTGAGGACCCGGGACGGCAGGCGTTTGGATCTTGCCATGGGACCTTCAGCCGGTCGTCTCGTAGAAATAGATGCAGGAATGATGGGCGCAGATAACATCCATGGCGCAATGCCGGACCAGGCAATGATCACGGATGATGGCAACATCAGGTTTAGTAGAAGGCATATATATCCGGCTGAAGAGATTTTGGATATCATTGATGAAATGCTGCGTAATTTAAATAGATCCTTAAATCCAAATAAGCTGGGATATGTAGTTTCATTGTGGGGCCAGGGGAAACAGCAAAGAGCAGCTATTGCCATTGATCTGCAAAAGAAAGGGGGTTTTTATTTTCCAACAGGCACTCTGGAAGGGAATGTAGTGATCGCTATGGACGATGTTGCGGACTTAAAGAAGTGGCTGGATAAAGAAAGAAACAAGATCCGTGGCAAGATTATGTCTTGGAGTATTCCGGAACATTTAAAATATTTTATCTCAGACGGAAATCTTGTTGTTGATTTTGATAAAAAAGAGGAGGTCTCTCTTAAAAAAGTGGATAGCATCCTTGAGGGCTGGATAAATTTGTTATCGGATGAACCTATGAATACCGATTCGCCGGATGTCAATTTAATGGTCCATGTGGAAAAGTCATCTAAAACAAAAAGGCTGATCGATCAAATGATGATGTTTTTGCCGTATTACGATAAAAACCAAAAGTTTCCCATACGAGAGGTCCATTTTGATACTGATATCCTGTTTGGATCTTATATGAATGTTCAATTAGAATTGGTGCCAGGAAAATCCAGAAAAGATTCCATCATGGCGGTCATTGTAGCGATGAAAAGGCTGCGTGCAGACCTTAAGAAGGCGCGCCTGCAACATATTGTTCAAAAACCGAAAGAACAGACAATCCCATTGCCGCAAGACTATCCACTTGGTTTTGCGCAAGCCAGTATTCTTTTCCCCGATGGTCGTTACCACATTGATTTAACACGGGATGGGCAGGGTGTTTACTATATTAACCCTGTCCATCTGCGTGGGGGTATCAGCATTTATGATGACTCTTCATCAAAAGCGTATTCATTCAGTATCTCTTTGAATAAGAATGGCAAGCCGGAAATTCATAATGCAAGCGACGAAACCCTCATCTATATTGAAGCCCCAGGAGGGGATAAAGTTAAAGTCAAAGGTTCTGATTTTCCGACAGTGATAGTTCCTGAATATAGAGGTCTGTTTAAGGTTTTATTCGGCGACAGGGAAATTATTATAGACCGTCGAGACGACGGGCTTTACCTTGATGAGCCGTTGCTTTTACATGACTCTGATGTGATTAAATTTTATGATGGAGAGGGTAATGTCCTGAGTCCCATTGTCGAAATATATGGCCATTTTCTAAAAGAGGATAAAATTATTTTTGAGAACGGATACGCCCCTAATGATCAGCTTAAATTGCGGTATTTAAAGATCACAGATGAAGCCATGGCAGCGGCCGAGCCTGGAATTACGGCAAAAGTTATTGCAATATTAAAAACCATTTTGGAGCTAGAGGATAAATCTGCAGATGAACTTAATGTTTACTTAAAAGTTTTAGAAGAGGAACATTTGCCGCCTGATGTGAAAAAAGCGACCCAATGGCATTTAGTTGATAAAGGCAATATTTTTTATCCTCTATTAAAAGGTCTCTCAAGCCCGGATTTACAGCCAGTCCTTCTGGCTGTTTCGAAACGTTTTCCAGGAATATCTGAATCTGAAAATCCCCAATCCATGGCCCCAGTGATGTCACCTGAGGATGCTTTATCTTCAGGACCAGAAAAAGGCAATACCGAAGCCCTGGCAACGACCCCGGCCAAGAAGACTTTAGGAAGGACAATAAAAAAAGGGGTTTTATTAGTATCAGGTATTGTAGTAATAAGTCTTGCGGTATTAGATATGCTTGGATATAGAGAACGTCTTGAGAATGGTGATGTAGATCAAGTAGAAATTGTCCAGAAAAGCACAGGTTCGAGGGAAATTCAAAATATTATAGATGAAGCTGCCAAAGACCCGGACATCAAGGCTGATCCCCGATACCTATATGCGGTGAGGGCCTTTCAAAGGGCTTTTCTTCAAAAAGTGTATGATTTAAAAACGTATGATATAAAGTTTGGACCACCCATGGGATCAGTCTTTCCAATGGTAAAAGATGGTCAATATTCAACTGTCACAGATATTAATCTTGAGAATATTGAGAATTTATGGAGAGAATCCACGGATAATCCTAATTGCAGATCTTGGGTTTTTAGTGAGGTTATTAGAATTGGTACAATGGCCCTAAATTATGAAACTCATCCTGATTTTGCTTACAAATTAGGAGAATTATACGCCAGGAAGGACACATTAACAGATGATGAGGTCAAAGAATTTTTAGGACGGTCTGCTGCTGTGGCGACGATTGGCGAAAAAGAGCGTATTGATTATTTGATCGATGCGGGTGTTTTGAGATTAGGTAGAAGTATCGATGAAGAAATGCGTAATGAAGAAAATCCTTTAATAAGGGGCTTCTTAAGTAATATTGGAAAAATCCTTAGATCACAAATAAAAGTACCGGTCATGAAGGATAAAACAAAGCAAGAGGCAGAAGAATTGTTTTTAAAAATTACGGTCTATACGATAACAAATTCAAGGCTGGATGCAGATTTAAGAAAACGTTTTGAAGATAGGGTTAGGCGTGATTTTGGCATAGATGCGATGTTTAGAATTTATGAAGAAGTATTTCGTTTTGATTTAAAGTCATTAATACCAATGGAATTTTTAGGTGATCCTGAGTATCGCTTGCAAGAAGAGGACATCCAAAAACAACCAGAGAATAAAATAGCAAGTGTCACCAACGGCGGTATTGATTTAAACACCAACGGCATTCATTGGAAAGACCTTAAGGATGGCTCTGGCGTTGAAATGACCGTTGACCCTGCCATGATCCAACGCGTCAGGCGCGATGGGCTTGAAAGTTTGACGCCGGTGATCTTTCGCATCACACCCATGCCTCTGGCCAATGTTTGGTTTTTGGCCGGACTATCTGCGGCGCATCATGGGACGTCTACGCATGCGGTGTGGAGTGGTAAAAGCCATCACCGGGCTTTTGGGGTGATGGAATTTCTCTAAAGGTATCGTCGGATGGCTGTCAGCCACGGGCAGCGTTTGATTGATGATCCTCTCGATATTCTTCACATCCAAGCGTTGGTCAGGAGTTGCAAAAGACACGGCATGTCCGGCAAATCCCGCGCGGCCGGTGCGGCCGATACGGTGCACGTAATTTTCCGGATCATCGGGAAGATCGTAATTGATTACCAGCTCAATACCCTTGACATCAATACCGCGCGCGGCAATGTCAGTGGCCACTAAGATGCGGTACTTACCACGCTTAAATCCTTCCAAAGCTTCTTTGCGCTGGCTCAGCGAGCGGTCTGAATGAGTTTCCGAGGCATTATGCTTCATGCCGCGCAATTGTTTGGTCAGACGTGCTACCGAGAATTTGGTGCGGCAGAAGATAAGCACAGATCCTTTATATTTAGCTAGCATGCTTTCTAATAATTCATTCTTTAATTCTTTTTTGACAATAAATAATTCCTGGGTGATCTTGTCTGCCATGGTGCCGGTGGGTGCTACTTCGACACGCACAGGCAGTTTCATATAACTCCGGGCGATATTCATGATAGATTCAGGCATGGTCGCGGAAAACAGCATTGTTTGGCGCTCATGGGGGACTTGTTTGAGTAATTGTTGGATCTGCGGGCCAAAACCCATGTCAAGCATGCGGTCAGCCTCATCCAAAACCAGGATATGGGCATCGTGGAAATTAAGTGTTCTTTGCTGCATATGGTCGATCAGGCGGCCCGGCGTGCCGATCAGAATACGCGGATTTGTTTTTAAGTTTTGGAGCTGTTTGCCCATGGAATCCCCGCCGATCAAGACTACGGTCTTGAGTCCTACCGCGGTAGCGATCTTACGCAGGCTTTCATCCACCTGGATGGCTAATTCACGGGTGGGGACCACGATCAAAGCACGGCCTTTGATCTGGGCCAGGCGTTGTATAATAGGAATACCAAAGGCCATGGTCTTGCCGGTCCCGGTTTGGGCAATCCCCATGACATCCTGGCCTTGCAGACCTATGGGAATAGCTTGGAATTGGATCTTGGTGGGAACGGTAAATTTTAAACGTTCGATGACGCTGAGGATCGCGGGAGCAATGCCCAGCCCGTAAAAGTTCTGTTCATTTTGTGACATGATGTACTTTCTTGCAGGATATTTAATCTTATCTGCAGTTGCGCAGGCAAGGGATCTTTTTTGGAATACTCGGGTTTGTTGAGAGTAAGAAGCTTGCTTGCAGGTTTTAATACTGCGTTAATAGTTAACAAGACTAACACTATTTAGGTAAATAAGCAAGTTAAAGGAATCCCTTTTGTGTTTTAACCTCTTGTGCTATAATTTGGCCCTTATAAAGACTTTTAAAAAACGCATTTCTCAAAAACCGTACGACAACCAAGAAACAGGGAATATTGATTTCCGCTAATAATGTATCACTCCAGTTCGGCAAGCGCATCCTTTTTGACGGGGTCAATATCACCTTTAACCCCGGCAACTGCTATGGCATTATCGGTGCCAATGGTTCGGGAAAATCCACCTTTTTAAAAATACTTTCCGGGGACCTTGATACTACGTCGGGTGCTGTCAGTGTCGCCGGGGGAAAACGCATATCAGTTTTGAAGCAGGACCAATTCGCCTTTGATGAAGTTACGGTGCTGATGACCGTGGTCATGGGGCACAAAGAACTTTATAAGGTCATGAAAGAAAAGGATGAGCTTTACAGCAAACCGGATTTCAGCGACGCGGACGGTTTGCGCGCCTCTGAGCTGGAAGGGAAATTTGCCGAGATGAACGGCTGGGACGCGGATTCCGAGGCGGGCAAGCTTTTGAGTGACCTGGGGATCAGTGAGGATTTGCATCAACAGCAAATGAAGCAATTGGAAGGTTCCCAAAAAGTGCGCGTGCTTTTGGCCCAGGCCTTGTTCGGCAATCCGGACATTTTGATCCTCGATGAACCGACAAACTCCTTGGATGTTGATACCTGCACGTGGCTCGAGGAGTTTTTAATTAATTTTGAGAATACGGCCATTGTGGTTTCCCATGACCGCCATTTTTTGGATAAGGTCTGCACCTATGTCTGCGACATTGATTTCGGTAAAATACAGATGTTTTCAGGTAATTACAGTTTTTGGGTTGAGGCCAGCCAATTGGCCTTAAGGCAGCGCTCGGACGCTAATAAGAAGACGGAAGATAAACGCAAAGAACTGCAGGACTTTATCGCCCGCTTTTCAGCCAATGCCTCCAAGGCCCGTCAGGCGACGTCCCGTAAAAAGATCCTGGAAAAATTGACCCTTGATGAAATTAAGCCTTCTTCGCGTAAATATCCGTTCATTAATTTTAAGCCTGAACGCGAAGCCGGCAATGATGTTTTGCATATTGAAAATCTGACCAAGTCCATCGACGGACAATTGATGTTCAAGAATTTTTCCCTGCATGCGCATAAGGGCGATAAAATTGCTTTTGTGGGGCCTAATGACCTGGCTAAAACAGTCTTGTTCCAGATCCTGATGGGGGAGTTAAAGGCAGACAGCGGTTCTTTTAAATGGGGGGTGTCCACGACCCAGGCGTATTTCCCTAAGGACAACCAGAAATATTTTGACGTGGACCTTAATATTGTTGACTGGCTGCGCCAATATTCCGTTGAAAAGGACGAGAATTTTGTGCGCGGGTTTTTGGGCAGGATGCTTTTTACCGGTGAAGAAAGTTTGAAAAAAGTGAAGGTGCTTTCCGGCGGTGAAAAGGTGCGCTGCATGTTGTCCCGGATGATGCTCACCAATGCCAATGTGGTGATCTTGGATGAGCCGACCAATCATTTGGACTTGGAAGCGATCACTTCATTAAATAAAGGCATGGAAACTTTTCCCGGCACCATTTTATTTTCGTCCCATGATCATCAGTTGGTCCAGACAGCGGCCAATCGCATCATCGAATTAACGCCCGGCGGGTATATTGATAAAATAGGCCTGCCTTACGATGAGTATTTGGAAGATAACCGTATAAAAGAACAGCGGCATCAGCTTTATAGCAGTTTGGCAAGCTCGTAGTGGAGAGGTGGCCGAGTGGTTTAAGGCGCACGCCTGGAAAGCGTGTGGACGTGAAAGCGTCTCGCGAGTTCGAATCTCGCCTTCTCCGCCATTTATTTAAATCATATGGTTCGCATCCATTTAACTTATGTTTTGTTTTTATTTTTGGCCCTGGGTGCTGTTTCTTCATTTGCCCAAGATGAGGACGTAAGTCCAAGAGTGGATTATAAGGTCAACAAGATGAAAACAGCCTTAAATTTGACGGATGCCCAAGTCAATGCCATAAAGCCAATCATCAAAGAGTATCTGGTTAAAAGTGAAGCGGTTTTGCAGGGATCTGCAGAGGCGGGCATTATGGACCACGTTTCTGTCAAAAGCACCTTAAAAGAGTTAAAAGACAGTGAGTATCAAAAATTGGGCAAGATCTTAAATGAAGATCAGATGAAGAAATGGATCGATAAGGAAAATTTAATGGCATCCCTTAATCCGGATGGCGGGGAAAATACCGTTGATGAGGGACCAAGTTTAACGGCAAGTGGGGCGAATTTTAAGTTCTAAGGTATGGTGAAAAAAGCTTCTCTTTTGGACTAATATTGTGCTATAGTATGCCCCTAATTGGATATAGGACTTGGCATAGATTTTAGATTCATAATTGTTACTTAATCTATTCTTAATAGAAGTCTTGTTAGGATAACAACTTAGGCGGCTTTTTGATAATGGATAAACGGCGTGTGGTTATTACCGGTTTGGGCGTAGTTGCCTGCAACGGTATTGGTCGGGACAATTTTTGGCAGGCTAACATGCAGGGGCGCTCAGGCATAGGTAAGATCACCTGTTTTAGCACGGAAGCTTTGGATACACACATAGCGGGTGAGGTCAGGGATTTTGACCCGTTCCAATTTATGCCGGCTGAGGTGGTCAAGAAGGTTGACAGGTTTGTGCATTTTGGCTTGGCCTGTTCTGAAATGGCCATGCAAGACAGCCAATTAGACTTAGAAAAGATCGATAAGCGCAGGGTAGGAGTTATCATCGGTTCCGGTTTGGGAGGGATGATGTTCCATGAAGAGCAGATGGTGGCGATCCTTGAAAAGGGTGTCAACCGCATTAATCCCTCTTCAGTGCCGAGGATCTCTCCTAACGCGGTGTCCAGCCACATTGCCATTCGCTATGGTTTGCTTGGGCCCAATATGGTCATCTCAACGGCCTGTGCTTCCGCGAGCCATGCCATTGGTGAGGCTTTCAGGAAGGTCCAATGGGGTGACATGGACATATGCGTGACCGGAGGGGTCGAGGCTCCTTTGACACGTTTAAATTTTGGCGCTTATTGCGCGCTTAGGGTGGTGTCCAAGAAAAATGATGTGCCCGAGGCTGCCTCACGCCCTTTTGACTTGCAGCGTGACGGTTTCGTTTTAAGCGAAGGCGGCGGCGGACTTATTTTAGAAGAATTAAACCATGCGCTTAAAAGAAACGCGCCGATCTATGCTGAAGTAACAGGGTATGCCAGTAATTCAGGAGCGAAACACATGGTCATGCCTGATGTGACCGGTGAAGACGCGGCCCGGGTCATGGCAGATGCTCTAAAGGATGCGAATATAGACAGGGCCAAGGTTGATTATATCAATGCCCATGCGACCTCAACGGTGCAAAATGACCGTGCGGAGACCAAGGCCATCAAGAATGTGTTTGGCGAGCGCGCTTATAAGGTCCCGATCTCTTCAACGAAATCCATGATCGGCCACAGCCTCGGGGCGGCGGGGGCCATTGAAGCGGTGGTTTGTGCCTTGGCGATCAAGGACCAATTCATTCCGCCGACGATCAATCTAAAGGACCGCGACCCGGAATGCGACCTGGATTATGTACCGCTGGAAGGACGACGTGCCCCGTTAAAGACTGTTTTGTCCAATTCGTTCGGGTTCGGTAATTGCAATGCCTGTATTGTTTTTTCAGATTTCAATGGTTAGATAAGTTTAACATGATAGGATAATAACATTTATGACCTATAGTGAGATCGAAACGACCGTTAAAGAAGTTTTAGCCAAGCAATTGACAATGGATGCAGGCAAGATCAACGCGGATTCGCGTTTGGTCGAAGACCTGGGCATTGATTCTTTTGGGTCAGTGGAAGTTGCTTTTGAGTTGGAAGAGAAATTCGATATCAAGATCCCGGACGCGGCCCTTTATGAGGCCAAGACCGTCAAAAATATCGTGGATTATATTGCTTCCGTAAAAGAGGGAAAGTAAAACCATGGCTGTCGCCTTTTCAGTTAATTTAAAGAATTTATTCAAGGCCGCTCCCAAGTCGGACCTGCCTGATAATGGTTTTGAATTGCCGGGCCAGAATGGCGAGGCCATTATCCTCATCCACGGCATGACGGGAACTCCCCATGAAATGCGGTTTTTGGCCAATTATTTAAACCGCCAGGGCTATGCTGTTTATTGCCCGCGTCTGGCCCATCACGGAGCTCCTCTTCATATCCTGCAAATGAGCAAATGGCAGGATTTTTATCAAACGGTCCGTCAATGTTATTTGCAGGTCCGCGGCCAGTATAAACATGTCTATACCGGCGGGCTTTCCATGGGTGCTTTATTGGCCTTGCTTTTGGCAGATGAATTTAAAGGTGAGATCGCCGGTGTCAGCTGCCTTTCACCGACGCTTTTTTATGATGGTTGGAACACGCCCTGGTATAGTTTTCTTTTGCCTTTGGCGTATAAGACCCCTTTAAAGTATTTTTTTTATTTTAAGGAAGAGCCGCCCTACGGCATTAAGAATGAAGCCGTGCGCCGCCGCATCCATGAATTCTACAGTAAGGCGGACTTGAATAATATGGACCAGGTGCATCAATACGGGTACCCGTTTTTTCCTTTGACCCTGTTGTATCAGCTGGAAAAATTGGTCAAACATTTAAGCGGCCGCCTGCAGGGAATATCCACGCCTGTCCAGCTTATCCAGGCCGAGCATGATGATATGAGTTCTGTGCGTAATTCCCAATTTATTTATAACAGGGTCAAATCTGACCGTAAAGAACTGGTCCTTTTGCATAATTCTTACCATATCATCACTGCTGACCAGGAACGCAATTCAGTGGCCGTGCATATGCAGCGTTTTTTTTCCGGACAACCCAATCTCGCGTAAAATAATATGCCATTTACCAATCGCCTTCATCAATTAGAATCGAAACTTCAGGTCAAGTCACCCATTGTCTTGTCTAATTGCCGTGTTTTTCTGGATTTTGATAATACGATGACTACTTCCGATGTATTGGATGATGTCATTCGGCGTTTTTCTATTAATGACCAGTGGATGACTTTAGAAAAGGCATGGCATGAGGAAAAGATCGGTACCAAGGAATGCCTGGAAGGGCAGTTAAGGAATGTGCGGGTCACTAAAAACGCTTTACACAAATTCCTTACAAAGGTCGAGCTTGATCCCCATTTCCACCACCTTTTGGCCCTGCTTGTCCGTGAAGGCATCAAGCCTGTTATTTTGAGTGATAATTTTTCTTACATCATCGAGTGGATCCTGGAACATCACGGCATCAGGGACCTGAAGGTTTACGGGAACACCTTGCGCTTTTACCGTGAGCATATTATCCCTTCTTTTCCTTATGACAATCCTTTCTGCCTTACCTGTGCCCATTGCAAAAAGATCCATTTGACCAAGGACAAGACGGAAAATAAGCTGATCGTTTACGTCGGTGACGGCCGCTCTGACTTCTGCCCCGCGCGCGTTTCAGACATCGTCTTTGCCAAGGACAATTTATTGCGTTTTATGACGAGGGAAGAATTACCCTGCATTGCGTATAAAGACTTGGGAGATGTGCATCATTATTTCCAAGAGGCCCTGCCCCATGCCCGAAAAAACCATTGAACAGAATATAGAACAAATGAATGATAAGCAGCTTTTGGAGATGGAGTCTAAATACTGCTCTTGGGGCGATACTGTCCATTATGCCAAGCAGTTGAATATTTTCCGTGAGGCCGAAGGTATTTATTTGTATGATACTAAAGGCACGGAATACTTGGATTTGCAGATGTGGTATTCCGCGGCCAATTTTGGCTATAAGAACAAGCGCCTTAACGAGGCCCTTAAAAAGCAGATCGACACCCTGCCGCAGTTAGCGTGCCAGTATTTGCACGAAGAAAAGATCAAATTAGCCGCCAAAATTTCCCAGGACATAGAGAAAAAATTTGGTGTCAAAGGCCGGGTGCATTTTAACGTCGGGGGAGCGCAGGCCATTGAGGATGCCATCAAGGTGGTGCGCAATCACACCGGTAAGATCCCGATGTTCGCTTTTATGGGCGGGTATCACGGCCGCACCTTGGCAGCCACGGCCATCACTTCCAGTTTCCGTTACCGTGAGCATTACGGACATTTTTCCGACCGGGCCAGTTTCATTCCTTATCCTTACCGTTTCCGCTGCACGTCGGCGAAAAACAAAGGGTCCTGCTGCGACCTTTCCTGCTTAAAGTCCTTTGAGAAATTATTTGAATCTGAATATTATTCAGTGGTCAATCCCAAGAACAATAATTGCGAGTTCGGGGCGTTTTTTGTGGAACCGGTACAAGCCACCGGCGGCTACATTGTCCCGCCGATGAATTATTTTAAGGAATTAAAAAAGACCCTTGATAAACATCATGTCTTGTTTGTCGCGGACGAGATCCAGATGGGTTTTTACCGCACCGGCAAATTATGGTCCATTGAGCATTTTGACGTGGTGCCGGACATCATTGTTTTTGGCAAGGCCCTGACCAATGGCCTAAATCCCATTTCAGGGATATGGGCGCGTGAAGAGCTTATTTCACCGGAGGTTTTTCCGCCGGGCATGACCCATTCGACATTTTCTTCCAATCCGCTGGGTACTGCTTGCGGCCTTGCGGTGATGGACCTGATCGAAGATTCAAATTTTGATATTGACGTTCCCCAAAAGGGAGCGTACTTCTTAAAGAAACTTCAAACCCTGCAGAAAAAGTACCCCTGCATCGGAAATGTGGATGGCCTGGGGCTTGCCTTGCGCATTGAAATGTGCGAAAAGGACGGTTTTACACCCAACCGCGCCTTGACAGATGCGATCATGAACATAGGTTTAAGGGGAGAACTTAAGGCCGGTGGTAAAAAGCGTGGGCTGGTACTGGATATCGGCGGATATTATAAAAACGTCTTTACCTTGGCGCCTTCGCTGTACATCACCGAAGAAGAGATCGACCTGGCTGTCATGCTTTTTGAAGAAGCCCTGCAAAAAGCTTTAAGTAATGAAAAAATCCTCTAAAAAGAATGTCCCTCATAAGTCCAATAATAAAAACGTATTGTATTGGGCTGCGGGTGCTTTATTGTTTGCGGCCGGTTTTTTGGCCCTTGGCAGGTATTGGGGGCATCAAGAAAACAATTATGATCCGTATCAGGCATTGAAGGGCTATGAATCTTCAAGGCATGCCTTTATGGTAAAAAGCTCGGAAGTCTCGGTCAACATGGCCCAGCGCGCCGTTGAAGCGCTCCAAAAAGGAAAATTAAATGAGGCCATAGAGGATTGCAAGACATCCATTGATATTTTTCCTATAGATGCCAAGCCCTATATTTTACTCACCAAAATATATCTGATGACCGGTCAGGAACAAAAGATATATGATACCTTGACCCTCGCCGGACGCTCGTATCCCAATTTTGATAATATCGTGGGGATCATTGATGACGGGAGTCTTGATAAAATACCTTTGGATGGGCCGCAGGATAACGTCTTTTTAGCTAATTTCCCTGAGAATAAGAAGATGGCCGTGTCTTTTATGTTTGATGACGGAGAAGCCAACGTTTATCATGCCTTGCCCACCTTTGAAAAGTACGGGTACCGGGCCACTATTCCTGTTGTTGCCGGCTTTGTTGCGGATAAAAGCAATGATCCTTTTTGGGGCAGCTGGGCAGAATGGAGGGACGCGGCCAGCCGCGGTTTTGAGATCGCCAATCATTCCATGTATCACCGTGATTCTGTCAACCTGCATGGGAAGGATTTTGATATTGCCATAGACCAGTCCAAAGAGATCATTGAGAAAAATGTCGGGCATAAGGTCACGGCCTATGTATTCCCTCATGACAGCTATACGGATGAGGCTGTCAGCCGGGCTTTAAGAAAACATGAAGTGGTGCGCACGCCGGAGTTTTTACGTCCTTTTTACGATAGGGAAGTTGAGATCGTCTTGGGCGGGCCCCATGTCTCGATCGAAACAGGCGAAAGATTGGTTGATATCGGGCTCAAGCGCAGATTATGGCTTGTTCTGAAATGCCATGGGGTGACGGAAAAAAGGACGATGCGTTCATTTAAATCCATCACTCCTGAATTCCTGGAGGCTTATTTGTCGTACATCCATTCCAGGTCCGATGATATTTGGGTAGATACATTTTCAAATGTTTTTGAATACATGTCACGGCGGGCACTTACAAAAATTGAGACCAAGGGGTTTACCGAGGACACGATCGATTTTGTCTTGCATAATGATAGATCGCGGGAGAAACTGTCCGTGCCCTTGACAGTAGTGATTAGGGTGCAGCCGGGGGAGAGTGTCGAATCAGCCAATGGGGCCAATGGCCGCAAGTTTAAGGCCTGGAACTGTGCTGCTGACAAGATTTGCGTTGATGTTGATGCCTACGATGAAAAGGTCCATGTCCAGTATTAACTCACCGCAGTCAGGATGATCCCCAGTGTTATCAGCAAGGTCCCGGTCAATTTAGCGGCATTGATCTTTTCGTGCAGGAAAAAATGCGCGGCAAAAAGCGTGAAGATGTATTGGATGCTCCCTAATAAATAGACGTAACTTAATTCACCGGCACTTAAGGCCGCGAACCAAAAGAGCAGCCCTGCCAGCATCGCCAGGCCCCCCATCCATAGCGTCGGAAAGCGTAAATAATAAATAGGGGACAGCGCCCTATTATTAGCGGTTTTTTTGAGACATATCTGCCCAATGGTCATCCAAAATTCAGCGATGAGGACCAGGACAAGGGCTTTATTCATGGCTCACCCCGCGAGGGTTTGCTCCTGGAGACAAAGTAGATGCCAAGCATGATCAAGACAAGGCCCAGCCAGCGCAAGGGTGATACGAATTCATGCAGGAAAAAAATTGCCGCGATGGGTATTAAAATATAACTGCTGCTGGCCATAGGAAGGGCGACACTCAGATCCACTTTTGAAAGGATGTACATCCATAAAAAGAAATTGGAAAGATAGATGGCCAGCCCTATCCAAAATAGGAGCATCTCAGGGCTGGCAGGACCAAATAAATGATGAACACCTTTTTTCATCAAAAGCTGGGCCGCCGTGTCCAGGAGATCATTGGCCGCGATCAATAGGAAGATTTTAAGCGTTAACTGTTTTATTTTTGTGATCTTTTCCATCGTCTAAGTTCCGGGTCAAAGTTTTCGAATTTTAGAAGGGCGCATAACCCTTTTAAAAAAGGGCGCAGTATTTTGTGGCGGCTTTTGACATAAAGATAGACCGGTACAAATTCAAACCCGAGCCTGCGTTTAGGCTCATAACCCGTGGCACCCATTTCGTAGGTCCTGATACCGTGGTCCAAGCACCAGTTCATGATCTCTTTAAATTTGACGAAATACAAATGATATTCATGGGCAGGAGTATAGTCAAATCCCAGGTAATAATCAAGCAAAACACCCTCGGAAACCAGGCAGAATACAAAGGCAGCTAATTTGCCGTTGATGCGCCACAGGAAGAATTTAGCTTCTTGGGGCATGTTCTTTGAGATCAAACGGAAAAATTCCCGTGGGACAATTTCAAAGCCCATATCATGCTCGTTAACAGCCTGGAGGTATAGGCCGTAAACTTCATTGAGGGTGCCTTCATCCAGGGCGCTTACCATGCTTGATTCGATCTTAACGCTTGAGGCTTTTTTAAGTTTTCTGCGAAGGTCATAGCGGGTGGCACCGCTCAGGGTCTTTAAATAATCTTCGAAATCAGTAAAGTCCATTTTCAGGCGGGTCATGGGCAAGCTGTCAATTTTTAAGAACCCATTTTTCAGCAGAGGAGCAAAGGATTTATCATAGGATTGGTCAAAATCTTTGAAGGCAATGATGGGAGCATGTATTTTACGCGCCAGCGCCTCCATACGCCGTTGGATGGCCTTCACGACATCAAAAGAAGAGGAGATATTTCCTATCTGTCCTTGGCCCATGGGAATGCCGCACACAAGGGCCTTGATGCTAAATAAATGAGGGAAGACTTTTTTGATCGCGTTTGAAAATTGGCGCAGGGGGCCGTTAATGCTGGTATCCAGCGAATAGTCCACCGTAAAGCAGGGTGCGGCACCAATTAATTCTTTGCGCTCATAGACGAGGATATAATAAAAGGAAAACTGGTCAAATTTAGATCCATCCAGGGTTTTTAGGAAGTGGTATCTTTCCGGCACATGGGGGAATACCTTGTTGAATTCTTCCGAGGGTATTTCCTCGATTTTTTTAATGACCCTTGTTCGAAGATGGTATTTTTTAGATTGGCGGGGAATCTTCACTTGGAGATTTTAACAGTTAGGTAAAGTAAGGTCAATTTGATATTTTTTCAATGACAAAGGTTTCATTTGCATTTAATATGTGCCAATGGTGTTGTTGAAAATACTTACTTTCCTGTCAGCTTTTTTGATGTTCCAGATAGAATTGGTGATCGCTAAGTTATTTCTGCCTAATTACGGCGGATCTTATTTAGTGTGGGGGGCATGCATTGTTTTCTTTCAAGCGGTTTTATTGGCAGGTTATGTTTTTGCCCATGCTTTTTTGCAGCGCCTGGGCACCTCGTCTTACTTAAAACTCCATTTATGCCTTTTATTCATCCCGCTTTTATTTTTTCCCCTGTGTAGGCTTCATCTGACATTTAGCAGTGTTTCCATGCCGTTGGTTTTAGATATTTTTTGGCGCTTAATAATCACCATCGGCCCGGTTTTTTTTGTGCTGTCCACCATGAGCCTGGTGACCCAAAGCTGGCTGGCATCATCTTTTTTAGAACAACGCGTTAATCCCTACGGGCTTTACGCGGTATCGAATTTAGGCTCATTCACCGCTCTTTTGACCTACCCGTTTATTTTTGAGCAGTATTTAACGAACACCGAACAATTGCAAATTTGGCGCGTCTTGTATCTTATTTTAGTGTTTGGTAATTTGTTGGCTTGGGGCATGATCAAAACACAGGGACGTCGCACAGATGAGGCAGATGTTTCTGCCGCGAGCCGCGTGAGTGGAGGGCAAATGTTGCGTTGGCTTGTCTTAGGTGCCGCCGGTGTCGTGATGTTTTTGTCTGTTACCAATATCATTACCTATGAAGTGGCACCTGTGCCCTTGCTATGGGTGATACCTTTGGGGATCTATTTGATGGCCTTTGTCTTGAATTTTAAAAGAATTCCCTGGTGTCCATCGTGGATCATCCGTTTTATAGGGCCCATCATCGGTTTGGCTGCCATGATGTACTTCTTGCCGCAAAAGCATTTTTTGCCGGTCCTTATTGTTATTGCCTTGCTTTGCACGCTTTTATTTTTTATCTGTATATATATCCAGCATCAGCTGGTCCTTTCCAAGCCTTCTTCGAGTGCTCATATGACATTGTTTTATGTGATGATCTCTCTGGGTGGATTTTTAGGCGGGATACTCACCAGCTGGATCATTCCTTTGATATCCAATGCCCTGATAGAATATTTAGTGGGATTACTGTTGGTGGCTTTAATGATGCCGCAAGGGACCAAGGCACGCCCCCTTTGGAAATTGTGCCTTTCTGCCGTGCTGGCGGTGGCTGCATTTTTTTCTTGGGCCTATTTTGTCAAAGAGTATCACCTATGGTCTTTTGTTTTATTATGGGTTGTTGTTTGGTTTTCATTTTTAGGATTAACTTCCGACAAGAAATTCTTCGCCGTTGTTTTGACCGGTATTATCTTATCAACACCTGTCCTGGAACCCATTTGGCAAAATGCCCATTTTATAATCAAAAAGAGGAATTATTACGGCATCTATGAAATTTATGACACCAAGGATGGTATTAGAGTATTGGTGCATGGCACGACCTTGCATGGGATTGAATTTGTTGATAGCGCCCGTCGCCGTGTTCCTTTGGGCTATTATAGTCCTGTTTCGGCCATCGGCTCCTTGCTCATCGCGGACACTTTTCAGGCCAAACGGATAGGGGTCGTGGGTTTGGGGACAGGGACATTAGCCATGTATGCCAAGCCCGATTGCCCGGTTGATTATTATGAATTAGACGGTGATGTGAAGGATTTAGCAGCACGGTATTTTTGGTATCTGGCTGAGGCCCCCGGAGAAGTGAATGTCATTTTAGGTGATGCCAGGCTTTCGTTAAAGCAAGCGCTGGATGGGGCGTATGACCTGTTGGTCATTGATGCTTTTAGCGGGGATTCGATCCCTACCCATTTGGTCAATAAGGATGTGTTTAAGGAATACCGCCGCAAGCTTGGGCCCAGGGGGGCCATCGTTTTTCATATTACAAATCGGTATTTGAATTTGGAGCCGGTATTAGCTAAAATTGCACAAGACTCCGGTGCTTACGCGGCTGTCAAGAATGTGGGGGATGAGGGTGTTAATATGCGTTCCATCTGGTGCATCCTGACATGGGATGATGACCGCTTTTTAAAATTGATCACCCGGCAAGATTGGCAGCCGCTGGAGATAGCTCCCAAAGCCCAAGGCCGCATATGGAGCGATGATTATTCGACGATATTGCCGATCATCAATATGGGTGAGCTGGCCATTTCCCTTAAAGCTTTTAAATTTTTTACCTGGTAAAAGGAGATCATGTTTTCATTTTTTAAAAAACGGTCGAAAGAGGAACAATTGAGAAAAAATTTATTTGATTTCCTGGCAGAGATGGAAAAGAACCTGGAATTCTTTTATGTGATGGACCAGCGCCAGTTCATCACCAACGGGTTTTTGACGGACACTTGGGCACGGGTTAAAGAGATGGATATCATCAAGCGGCATGATTCAATAGTTCTTTACGCTAAGGCAACAGCGGATTTTAACCATTCTTTAAAAGCCTATAAAGAATATGAGGCCTGGTATACCGGGGACGTTAAAAATAAGACCCCTGAAGGGGCGCGCAAGCTGCATGCCCTTAAAGCTGAATTGGACCAAAAACTCAAAGGCCTGGAAGCGGTGATCATCCCCGCCGGACAAGACCTCGAGCGGGAAATGCTGCAATTAGGGCTACTCAAAGCATGAGCGATGAATTCCTAACGGTATCAGAGCTAAATCATTTTATCCGTGATGTTTTAAACAGCGGTTTTCCAAGGGCCTTGTGGGTCTGCGGAGAGATCCAGGGCTACGACCGCGGCAAAGATAAAAAGCATGTGTTTTTTGAATTGTGCGAAAAAGACGCTATTACCCGTGATATCACTGCCCGCATTGGCTTAGTGATCTTCGCCCAAGCCCGTCCCCGCATTGATGCCATCCTCCAAAAAGCGGAAAATGCCTTTGCGTTAAAAGATGATATTGAAGTTAAATTTCTCTGCAAGGTGGATTTTTATCCCGGGCATGGACAGGTGCGTTTGATCGTGGAGAGCCTTGACCCTGTGCATACCTTGGGCAAGATCGCCCAGGACCGCCAGCGGTTAATTTCACTTTTAAAACAAAAAGGGGTCCTGGATAAGAACAAGCAATTGGCACTTCCTGATATCATTTTGAACGTAGGCCTTATTACTTCTTATGATTCCGCGGCTTATCATGATTTTATTTCAGAACTTAAACGCAGCGGGTATGCTTTTAAAGTATTTTCAGTTAATTCTATGATGCAGGGGAAAAATACAGAGAGTTCTGTTATTAAGGCTTTGAAAATCCTGGAAAATACTGGTGAGATGGATGTGATCGTCATTACCCGGGGCGGCGGCTCCATCGCGGAGCTGAGTTGTTTTGACAGTGAGAAGATCGCCATGGCCATTGCTCAATTAAGTGTCCCGGTTTTAAGCGGCATAGGCCATGAGATCAACACGACCGTAACAGATCTGGCTGCCCATACCTTTGCCAAGACACCGACAGCCATTGCCAAATTTTTAGTGGAGCGTCTCAGAGTGTTTATAGAAGGAATTGATGAACGC
>JABDCU010000023.1:0-15318 GCA_013287965.1 Candidatus Omnitrophota bacterium
TGTCTAATTTTGAATAAGAATCCTTACGCAATTTGGCTTTCCCGGAATCGAACAATACTTCCGAGACGAAGGTGATGACCAGGCCCTTGTCCTTCATTTCCACCTTCACTTGTTTATTATTGATCTCATCTTCAAGGCGTTTTTCCAATTCACCCTTGGCGCGCTCTAATTCGGTCATGTCATTTTTAAGCTTGGAAATTTTTTCAATGTCGGTACGACGGCCTTTTTGAAGGATGATCGTACAACCGGAAAGCCCCAGGGCAAGCGCCAGGACTAAAGAAATATTCAATAAAATTGCTCTTTTCGAACTCATTACGATCCTCCCTGTTAATACTATTAATATTTAGAACTCAAATTATCACAGCCATTTACGAAAGTCAAGCAATGATTCAATCGCGAACGATGATCTCATCCCGTTTTGATCCAACGGAGATATATTTGATGGGGACATCTAATAACTTTTCCAGGCGTTCGATATAACGACGGGCCGCGAGCGGCAGTTTTTTATATTGGCGTATTTCCCGGGTTGAGGTTTTCCAGCCGGGCCATTTTTCATAGACGGGCTTGGCATGGGCCAAGACATCCATGTCATGGGAATAATCCTTGTAGGTTTTTCCTTTATATTTATAGGCGGTGGCGATCTCTATTTCTGCAAGTTCATCAAGCACATCAAGCTTCATGACGGCGATCTGGGTGGCGCCATTAATGGTCACGGCATAGCGCGCCATCACGGCATCAAACCATCCACAGCGCCGGGGACGGCCGGTGGTGGCGCCGAATTCATGGCCTTTGCTGCGGATCTCTTCATCCATGGCCTTGCCGAATTCCGTTGGAAAAGGACCTTCCCCTACCCTGGTCGAATAGGCCTTAATGGCGGCTACCACCTGGTTGATCTTGGTGGGAGGCACGCCTGTGCCGGAACAAACTCCGCCGGTCGTAGCATTGGACGAGGTCACATAAGGATAGGTGCCGAAATCAATATCTAAAAATGTCCCTTGAGCGCCTTCAAAGAGGATCTTTTTCTTGGCCTTGACCGCCTTATTTAAAAATAAGGCTGTATCACAAATATAGGGTTTCAAGCGCTGGCCGAACTTTAAATATTCCTTATAAATGACGCTAAAATCATAATTCTTAAAGCCGTAGACCTTGACGAAGATATCATTCTTCTCGTTGAGATTGTCCGCGAGCTTGGCCTTGAGCACCTTGGGGTTTAAAAGATCAATGAGGCGGATGCCCATGCGCCCGACCTTGTCCGAATAACAAGGTCCGATGCCGCGGCCCGTGGTGCCGATCTTATTGGCGCGTTTGCCTTCACGCAGCTGGTCCATCACCCGGTGATACGGCATGACCACATGCGCGTTGGCAGAAATTTTAAGCTGAGTGCCGCTCATGGGCAGGCCGCGCTTTTTTAAACCATCTATTTCTTCCAATAAGGCCTTGGGGTCAATGACCACCCCGTTGCCGATGACACAGATCTTTTTGGGGCGCAAAATGGCGGAAGGGATCAAATGAAATATATATTCCTTATCTCCGACGATAACGGTGTGGCCGGCATTGTTACCGCCCTGATAACGAACGGTGATATCAACACCTTCAGAGAGGATGTCGATCAGCTTGCCTTTGCCTTCATCACCCCATTGGGCGCCGACCACCACTAAATTCATACTTTTATGGCCTTTGCAAAAAGGATATTCTTGGTTTTGCGTAATTTTTCAATAAGTGATTCCGGGATCTCGCTGTCAACGTTAACGACGCTGACCGCGATCCCCTGTTGATTTTCACGACCCAGGGTGATGCCGGCAATATTGATATTTTCTGCAGCTAAGAGCGTGCCGATCGTGCCCACAATGCCGGGTTTGTCATTATTATTGATAAACAAGATATGTCCTTGAGGAACAGCCTCCACATAAACATTGTTGATCTTGACAATGCGCGGCTGTTTATTGCTGGACAATGTCCCTAATAAAGAAAATGGTTCTTTGTCGGTGGTGATGTCCAGGGCAATGGCGTTGACATACTCGCCTTCCTGGTTCGAGATGACCTCTTTAATATTAACACCGCGTTCCTTCATCATATTAAGGGCATTAATGGTGTTAACACCTTCACCCAAGATCGGGGTCAAAAGACCGTGAGACAAGGCCATGGTTACGGCCGTGACTTTTTCCTGGGCCACTGCCCCGCTATAGGTAATGCTTACCTCGCTGATGCGTCCCTGTACCAATTGGCCGGCAAATTTACCCATACGCTCCGCCAAACTTAAGTAGGGTTCAATGACCTTGTAGGCCTCCAATGACAGCGACGGGAAATTGGCGGCATTACGGATACCTGCCCCGGAAAGCGCGTCTTTGACCGCCTGGGCAATTTCTATGGCCACATTTAATTGGGCTTCTGAGGTGGATGCTCCCAAGTGAGGTGTGGTGATGCAATTATCCAATTTAAAAAGCGGGGATTGAAAATCCGGCGGTTCCACTTCATAAACGTCTAAAGCCGCACCCGCGATACGTTTTTCCTGCAAAGCTTTGACCAGTGCGGATTCATCAATAATGCCGCCGCGGGCACAATTGATCAGGCGCACTGTTTTTTTCATCAAAGCAATTTGGGCATCCCCGATCATGTGTGTCGTCTCATCTGTTTTGGGGATATGCACCGTGATATAGTCCGCGGTCTTATAAATTTCTTTGAGGTCCACTAATTTAATGCCGTTTTTTTGGGCGATCTCGGCGGATAAATAAGGGTCAAAACCCAGGATCACCATGCCAAAGGATTGGGCCATTTTAGCGACCGTTGAGCCGATGCGGCCCAAACCAACAATGCCTAAGACCTTGCCGTAAAGTTCAACCCCGGTAAATTTCGAGCGCTCCCACTTGCCGGACTTTAAGGAAGCCACGGCCTGCGGGATATTGCGTGACAGCGCCATGATGAGGCTCATGGTCTGCTCAGCAGTGGAAGTGGTGTTTCCCGCCGGGGTGTTCATGGCCACGATCCCTTTTTTAGTGGCCGCGGGCAGATCCACATTATCCAAACCAACACCCGCACGCCCGATCACCTTTAACCTGTCGGCTGCTTCGATGATCTGAGCTGTTACCTGGGTGCCGGAACGCACGATGAGGCCGTCGTAATCCTTGATTATTTTTTGCAGCTCATCCGTGGATATGCCGAACTTGCAGTCCACGATGAAGCGCTTGTCTGCTGTCAAAATATCCAAACCCTCTTTTTCCAACTTATCGCTGATCAATATCTTGAACATACCTTGTCCTTATTATTTAGAATTCAAAGATTTTTGGGCGGCTGTTAGGGCAGCGCCTAATTCGAATTTGTGGCCCATTTGATGCAATACTTTTTCAAGGCAAGCTAAGCCTGTGAGAATATCATATTCATCCAAAGCGCCCATGTGGGCGATGCGGATGACCTTGCCTTTAAGATGGTCTTGGCCTCCGGCCACGGTAATGCCGTAGGTATCGCGCATGGTCTTGACCAATTTTTCCCCGTCGATATTAGCAGGTACCTTGACCGCGGTCAGGACATTGGTGGCACAATTTTGGTCAGGAAATAATTCCAGACCAATGGCAGCACACCCCGCACGCACAGCACGGGCCAAATGCGCGTAACGCGTGAGCATATTATTCAGGCCTTCTTTTTTGACCATATTGATGCTGTCAACCAGGGCGATCAGGACACCAATGGCCGGCGTAAAAGGAGTATCGGTTTTTTCCATCGCTTTTTTATATTCACGCAGGTCAAAATAATAACGGGGCGTTGTGCTCTTGTTGATCAGGTCAATCGCTTTAGCAGATGCACTGACAAAGGCCAATCCCGGCGGCAGCATCAAACCCTTATGCGAACCTGACACCACCATATCACAATGCCATTCATCGGTTTTCATTTCCTGGACAGCCAGACCTGACACCGCATCAACGACCAAAACAGCTTTAGTATTTTTAACCACATCACCAATGGCTTTAACATCAGGCGTCACACCGGTTGAAGTTTCTGCCAGGGTGATGAATACGGCTTTCGTATCAGGGTTTTTGTCCAGCAGGGATTTGATCTCTGCTGCCGTGGGCACCTTGCCCCATTGGACTTTATGGGCGATCGTATCGGCTTTATATGTTTGGCACAACTCCACCCAGCGTTCACCGAATTTTCCGGAATCAACGGCAATGGCCTTGTCCCCGGGGGAAAGCAAATTGACCACGGCCGCTTCCATGGCGCCGGAACCTGAAGAGGTCAAGATGTAAATATCATTTTTAGTTTGGTAAATTTCTTTCAAGCCATCCACCACCTGCTTGATATTATTCTGGAATTGCGGGGTGCGGTGATGGATGATGGGCCGGCCTAAGGCTTCACACAGTTGAGGAGGCACTTGGGTGGGGCCGGGAGTCAACAGCAAATTGCGTTTCATGACACATTACCTTTCTTTACTTTATTGCTTCTCCAAAATGGGCGATAACACCATCAACTAAACCATATTCTTTCGACTCCTGAGCAGACATGAAAAAATCACGGTCAGTATCTTTGACGATCTTATCAAGCGGCTTGCCGGTATGATGGGCCAAAATTTTATTAAGCTCGTCTTTCATGCGTAAAATTTCCTGGGCCTGGATGTGGATATCACTGGCTGTGCCCTGTGTGCCGCCCCAGGGCTGATGGATCATGATGCGGGCATTAGGAAGCGCGTAACGCTTGCCCTTGGCACCGGCAGCCAATAATACCGCGCCCATGCTCGCTGCCTGGCCGATGCAGCAGGTCACTACATCAGGCTTGACATATTGGATCGTATCATAGATGGCCAGCCCCGCGGTCACGGAACCGCCGGGAGAATTGATATATAAAAAGATGTCTTTTTCTTTGTCTTCGGACTGTAAGAACAAAAGCTGGGCCATGATCAGATTAGCGACATGATCATCAACCCCCGTTCCTAAAAAAACAATACGTTCTTTTAAAAGCCGGGAATAAATGTCATAGGCGCGCTCGCCGTGACCTGTTTTTTCGACGACCATCGGGACTAATAGCTGCGACTTTTCCATTTAGAACTCCTTCCATACAATTCCATGTTTTTTACATTGATTAGGATGTGCCGATTCCTTAAATTTATATTAGATAAACGGCCTTATTTGGCCTCTATCCATTTGGCTTCTTTTAACAAAAACTCCATAACTTTGCCCGGCACGCTTTCGTTTTGATCAGTTGTCGTTATATTCTCGAGTTTGGCGATCTCTTCTAAGATCAGATAGATCCTTACTTCACGCTCAACGATGGGCCCAAGTTGTGTGCGTATCTCTTCTTCTTTTTTCTTTAGCTCTTCATCGTTCAAGCCCTGGGATTTGAGACGCTTTAAGGCCTCATTTAAGCGGTGATGCAATTGGCGCTTGACCAGGGATTGTGGAACGACCAGTTTAGCATTTTTAACTAATTCTTCCACTATTTGATTTTCTATGTCCATGCGATTGTTGCGGTCTTTATCAAATTCTAATTGGCGCTTGAGCGCTGTTTTGAATTCTTCGAGGCTGGGAAAACCCATGCCCTTGGCAAAGCTGTCGTCAATGGTCACTTCCTGGTCAGTGCGGCCTTTTTTAAAGAATTCCAGGGTCTTTTGGATTTCTTCCTCAGTGACTTCGCTTTTTTTGCGTTCAACATCAATGCCTTTATATTTTTTGATCTCCACTTCCGGCCGGATATCGAGTGTCGCTGTAAAGGTCAATACACCGTCTTTAAGATTGACCTCGGTGATCTCCGGCATATCAATGGGATTTAACTGATGCTGGTTGACCCCGTCATGATAGGCCTGCGGGATGATCTTCTTAATGGTCTCATCTTTGGCCAATTGGCCGTGGGAAGTGGCTAAAATATGGCGGGGGACCTTGCCCGGGCGGAAACCCTTGATCTTGGCATGTTTGCCGATCTCATTATAGACTTCATCCATGGCCGCGGTGACCTTCTCGCGGGGGACTTCAAATTTCAGTTCACGTTTTAAAGTATCCAGCTTCTTAACTTCGACTTTCATGCTGCTCCTTTACATTGTAAACTTCTCGCCTAAATAAATTTTACGTGCTTTGGGATCGTTGATCAAATCCTGCGCTGAACCGGAAATAAGGACACGTCCATCTGCGACAAGATAGGCCCGGTCAGTGATAGACAGCGTCTCACGGACATTGTGATCTGTCAATAAGATCCCTAATCCTTTTTTTTTCAGGTCCTTGATGATCTCCTGGGCTTCAGCCACCACAATAGGGTCTATGCCGGAAAACGGCTCATCCAAAAGTAAAAATGAAGGATTGGTCACCAAGGCACGGGTTATCTCCAAACGGCGGCGCTCCCCGCCGGAAAGCGTATACGCCTTGGCACGCGCCAAATGGGAGATATTTAATTCTTCAAGCAATGACTCCAGCCGGCGCTTGCGTTCGGAAGGGCTGATATTTAAAGTTTCCAGGACCGCCATGATGTTTTGTTCAACGGTCAGTTTGCGGAATATGGAACTTTCCTGCGCTAAATAGCCCATCCCTAAGCGGCAGCGCTCATGGATGGGTTTTTTAGTGATATCGTCCTGGTCAAAGATCACCTGGCCTTGTTCAGGGTTGATAATGCCCACCACCATATAAAAACTGGTGGTCTTGCCGGCACCATTAGGGCCTAAAAGCCCCACGATCTCCGAACGGCCGACAGTAATGCTCAAGCCATCCACCACGCGGCGGCCGCCATAAACTTTAACTAGATTTTTGGCTTCTAATAAACGCATATTTATAATTCTTTTAGAGATCCTTCGCCAGTTGGCTCAGGATGACGTAAACATTTCGTTTACGTCATTTATTAAGGGACTGGAACATGCCCTTGCCTTTGTCGCCGCCGGTAACAAATAGAATTTTAGGCCGGCCGATCATGGTCAATACCTGGCTTTCTCCGTCATAGATCATTTTGTCCGCATGGCTGATATCAGGCCCCTGAATGGCCACGACATGCCCGGTACAGATGGCTTTTTTGATCTTTTTAGTGGCCTGGTTAAACCATATTTCCATTTTATCGCAGTGCAGTTCGCGGCCGGTGGACGCCTCCACCGCGATCACGTGAATATTGAATACCGCGTACATCGTTGCCTGGTTCATTTGCATGGGCCCATCGGATGTGACGGTGATGACCTGGTCATCCGGCTCCCCTTGCGGCTGGGTGTGCATCTTGGCTTTCACATGCTTATTGATCTGTGCTTTTTTTAAATTAGGATGGGCGGACATCCCTATACCTGTGACAACTCCTTGCGGGTCCACAATTTTGACCGGGTCCTGGGTCGTGACCAGGTCTTTATTACGGTTCCAGTCTAAACTATCCGTGGTCATTTTAGTGTCGCGGTCCTTGGATGTGATCACCACATTGTCTTTTAAATTCACGTTCCCATTGGTCTTGTTAATGACGCCGTGGTCCGCCGTCAAATTGGCCTGCTGACTGCCATAAAAATTAGCGTCCACATTTGTAATTTTAATGTTGGTGTCGGAAATATCCGCCTTGGTCCCGTTGACATCCCAGGTTTTTTCTCCGGCATTGCTATAACCGTTAAGGTTAAACCCTTGCAGCTGCTGGCCTGAAGGGGAAGATTCAGTCGTTTCATCGGCGCGGCACACTATAGTGCATAAGGCAAAGACCGCCAAACAAAAAAATATCTTAATTTTCATAAAGTTGAGGGCCCCAAGTCCCTTGTGCTCGTAAGATCAATTCAATAGCTTCCCTGACAGCACCCGCACCGCCCCGCCGGACTGTCACATGATCGGCGATCTGTTTGATTTCAAAAACCGCGTTGGCAACCGCTATCGCGACCCCGCAGCGGCGCATGACACCTAAATCCGCCACATCATCGCCGATAAAACAAACTTCTTCATCACGCACGTTGAATTCCTTTAACATGCTTTCATAAGCGCCCAGCTTAGGATAGACGCCCACATAGGCCTTGTCGATCTTCAGGTCTTTGGCGCGATGGGCAACAACCCCTGACTCACGGGCAGATATGATCACGGTCTTGATCCCGCATTTTTTTAAAAACACGATCCCAAAACCATCCTGCACGTCGAAATTCTTGGTTTCCACACCATTGCTGTCAATGATGATGCGGCCATCAGTCAGAACACCATCCACATCCATGGCCACGAGCTTGATCTTCTTTAACGCGTCCTTCATCAGACCAGCCCCGCCTTAAGAAGGTCCTGCACGTCCAAAAGACCTACCACGCGTCCCGCCTTATCAACGACCGGCAGCTCATCAATTTTTTTGCTTTTTAACATGTCAAATGCCTGGGCTGCCAGCTTTTCTTTTCCGATAGAAGCGGGATTTTTGGTCATCACCTCAGACACCTTCCGGCTTAAGACAGCAGCCCCCTCTTCCAGGTGCCGGCGCAGGTCTCCGTCAGTAAAAATACCCAAAAGCTTGTGTTTGCCATCCACGACACAAGCGCATCCGCAGCGTGCCCTGGTGATCGTCCACAAGACATCCTTGACCTTGGTTTTGGCCGTGACCCTGGCAAAAGAACTTTCACGGCGCATGATGTCTTCCACTTTTAACAAGAGCTGCCGGCCTAAAGCGCCTCCGGGATGGTACTGGGCGAAATCTTCTTTTTTAAATTTTTTACGGTCTATCAGGCAGGCAGCTAAAGCATCGCCTAAGGCCATGGTCACGGTTGTTGAGGCCATTGGTGCTAATCCCAAAGGACATCCTTCGGCATCCACCTTGATATTTAAAACCAGGTCCCCGTGGCGGGCCAAGGTTGATTTGGGATTGCCTGTCATGACAATGATCTTGACCCCGACCTTTCTCACCAACGGCAAAAGGCGCAAGGTCTCCTCTGTTTCACCGCTTTGGGAGATGATGACCACGATATCTTTGGCAGTGACACGGCCCAGATCACCGTGCAGGGCCTCAGCGCTATGCAGAAAAATGCTGGACGTTCCGGTCGAGGACAAGGTGGCTGCGATCTTGCGGGCCACTATGCCGGACTTGCCCATGCCGCAAATAATGACCCGGCCGCTGGATTTGGCGATCATTTCAACCGTAGCTTCAAAATCACGGTCCAAACGGCGCATCATTTGATTGATGGCCCGGGCTTCTATGGTGAGGACTTCTTTAGCGCGTTTAAGCATTTTTATCCGTGATGCGGTCGATGGCGATTAAACTCTTAAGTAATTTTTCCAAATTTTTTAAAGGCAAACTGTTAGGCCCGTCAGAAAGGGCGCGGCCTGGATTTGGGTGTGTTTCCAAAAAGATGGCATCAACCCCGGCTGCGACAGCACAACGGGCTAAAAGCGGTATATATTGGCTTTCCCCGCCGGAAGATGACCCTAAACCACCTGGTTTCTGAACGCTGTGGGTGGCATCAAAAATGACCGGATACCCCGAAGAGCGCATGATAGGCAAGCTCCTAAAATCAGAAACCAGGTTATTATAACCAAAAGACACGCCCCGCTCGGTTAAAAGTAAGTTATTATTGCCCGCCTCCTGCATTTTTTGTCAGAGTTTACGGGTTGGCCTAAAGGGACCCTGGAGTCTGTCGAGGAACTCGAGCAGTTGCGGGCGCTGGAACATTGATGTCCCAGGGCGCCATGAACTGGCCTTTTTTCACATTCACTGCTTTTCCTGTCTTGGCTGCGGCAACGACCAGGTCTGTTTGGCGGCATAAAAAAGCCGGGATTTGGATAATATCTAAAATTTCACCGGCCATCTGTGCTTGATTGACATCATGCACGTCGGACAAGATAGGTATTCCAAGCTTTGATTTGACTTGAGAAAGGACTTTAAGCCCTTCATAAAGCCCAGGCCCCCGGAAAGAATTGATCGAAGTGCGATTGGCTTTATCAAAGCTCGCCTTAAAAACAAAAGGAATGCGCAGTTTTGACGTGATCTTTTTAATGGCTTCGGCGATCTTCAAGGTGCTTGAAGGAGATTCGATGACACAGGGGCCGGCGATCAGCACCAAAGGCCTATTGCCGCCAAAGATCACTTTGTCATTAATTTTAACTTGTCGTACCATTCTATTGCTTTCTGTAGATCTTGCGGTGTGTCCACCGCAATTGATTCATAAGTAGTTATTGTTGTTTTTATTTTTACGCCATGTTCCAGCGCCCGCAACTGCTCGAGTTCCTCGACAGACTCCAGGGTCCCTTTAGGCCAACCCGTAAACTCTGACAAAAAATCTTTACGGTACGCGTAAAGGCCCAAATGTTTATAATTCCTTGGAAACGAGGAAGCATTTTTGTTGCGATGATGAGGGATGGGTGACCTGGAAAAATACATGGCATACCCTTGATCATCCATCACACATTTGACCACGTTCGGGTTTAAAAAGTCCGCATCATTGGTGATCTCTTTGATCACTGTACCCATCAAGATATCGGCATCCTGCTTTAAAAGAACGGTCAGCGCGTCAATGGTCCGTGAGTCAATAAAAGGTTCATCCCCCTGGACATTGACCACGATATCCACTTTTAAATCCTTGACCGCCTCGGCAATGCGGTCAGAGCCTGAAAGGAGCCTGGGATCTGTCATGACCACCCGCGCTTTAAAATTTTGGGCTGCCTTAAAAATTTCCTCATGGTCGCAGGCGATCAGCACTTCGTTGAGCTCCTTACATTGGGAAGCTTTTTCCCATACATGCTGGAGCATTGGTTTACCGTCGATGGCGGCCAGCGGCTTGCCCGGAAAACGGGTGGAACCAAAGCGCGCGGGAATGACCCCGATGGTTTTCATTTAAACTGTTCCGATCGTTTGTTTTAATTCATCCAGCTCAACGGCCACTGCCCCCATTTTTCCGATCACGATCCCGGCCGCGTAATTGGCGATCTGGGCTGCTTGAGATTTATCGGCACCCGCGGCCAGGCATAAAGCAAATACGGAAATGACCGTGTCCCCGGCCCCGGAAACATCAAAAACCTGGCGCGCCATCGTCGGTATAGGAAAAGGTTTTTTATTATGCTCAAAAAGATACATGCCGTGTTCGCCCAAGGTGATCAACAAAGATCCAATGCCTAAATAATTCAAAAGCCCGGTCCCATTAGCTTCGATCTCCTCTTTACTGTCAAGATTTGTTGAACGTATCCCAAAGGCCTTGCGGGCCTCTTGCGAAATGGTCTTTAATGCCGCTTCAGCTTCTTTTTTATTAGGGGTGATGCAGCTGACCTGGCCATATTCACGCAGGTCTTCTAATTTGGGGTCAACCACCACCGGTAATTGGCAAGGAAGGGCGGCTTCATGCACCTGGGCTAAAAGCCGTGTATCTATCAATCCCTTACCGTAGTCGGAAATGATGACGGCCTGAAAATCTTTTATATGACGACGGAGAAACGGCAGGACCTTGCCTTCTTTAACAAGGTCCAGGCCTGTCCTGTTTGGTTTTTCCCTGTCTAAACGCACGATCTGCTGGTGCTGGGCAATGATGCGCGTTTTAAAAATAGTATCAATGTTACTGTCTACAAAAAGCCCATGAGTATGGATACGGCGTTTATGGAGCTCACGTTTGAGAATGCCGCCTTCGATATCATCGCCGATCTTACCGACCAGGGTGACATCAGCCCCCAGGCTGCTCAAATTATTGGCCACATTAGCGGCACCGCCCAGTGTATAAAAGGACTCCTCCTGAAGCACAATGGGCACAGGCGCCTCCGGGGAGATGCGCGATACGCTTCCTTTGATATACTGGTCAAGCACCAGGTCGCCAATGACCAGGAGACGTTTGTCTTTAAAACGCCTTATAATATTATTATATTTAGACATAAGAACGGTAATTCTAACACAGTTTGCAAAAGGCGTCAAATTAACCGTTAGAGGGTTTTTGTGGATCAGATGCTGCGGATTTAAAATGGCGGAGAGGCAGGGATTCGAACCCTGGGACCAGTTTCCCGGTCAAGTGATTAGCAGTCACTTGCAATCGGCCACTCTGCCACCTCTCCGTTTCTTCTGAAAAAATTCTTTGACCAGCAACGAGCATTCATCGGCCAGGATACCGCCGGTCACATCCATGCGGTGGTTCAATGATCGATGATTGGCAATATTGATGACCGAACCGCAGGCCCCGGTTTTGGGCTCTTGGGCGCCAAAACAGACCTGTTTGATGCGTGCCAAAACCAATGCCCCGACGCACATGGAACAAGGCTCGATTGTAACATAGAGGGTGCATTCCTGCAACCACTTACGATCAAGATAATGCGTCGCCTGGGTGATGGCGATCATCTCGGCATGGGCCGTTGGGTCTTTTAATGTTTCTATTTGATTATGCGCACGGGCGATGATCTTGCGCTCAAAGACGATCACCGCACCCACCGGCACTTCATCCGCCTCGGCCGCCATCCTGGCCTGACGGATGGCTTCTCTCATAAAAATTTCATCAGCATTAGGCATATTTATTTGGATTTATACACCGGAAGGGAAATTTGGACAGTAGTGCCATGGCGCAGGGAACTTTTAATATGGACAGACCCGCCAACGGCATTGATGATCGAATAAATAATGGAAAGCCCGAGGCCGGCACTTTTATCAATGCCGCGTTCCTTGGTCGTAAAAAACGGTTCAAAGACCTTGGAGAGATGTTCCGGCGTGATCCCCACCCCTTCATCGGTGACATCAATACCGATAATCCCGCCTGTTTTATCCAGGAAAGTCCTTACCTTAATAACACCGCCGCCAGGCATGGCCTGGATGGCGTTGATGATCACATTATGGATGATCTGATGGCATTCGATTGGGCCTATACCGACCAAGGGCAATTGCCTGGCTAACCGTGAAACTACCTTGGTGCGGGTGGACTTTAATTGCTGGGTCAGGCCGGCTGAGACGCTTTTAATGACATCATTGATCTGGCACCTGTTTTCTTCCAGGCGGGCATGGCGTTTGCCTACATAGAGCATGCGGCTGGTCGTCTGCGAACAATGTTGAAGCTGGCGTTCCAATTGTTCCAGGGTGGAAATGATGACCTTGAAATCTTTATAGGAAATGAACTCGAAATCACGGTCTTTATAATCCCTGATGAGCTTTTGGGTGCGCGTCAGGATGGACCGTAAAGGCGAGTCCAGCTCATGCGCCAAACCGGAAATGACCGTGAAAGAATCAGATGGTGGCGGATTGGTTTTCATAATAAAAACGCGCCTGGTAGGGCTCGAACCTACAACCTTTAGTTCCGTAGACTAACGCTCTATCCAGTTGAGCTACAGGCGCATGAACAAACCTTTTGAAATAGGGCCTTTTACAGAACCCTTTTTATACCAGACTTCCCGCAAGCTGTAAAGGAGGATTGTGGAATTACTTGCTTAGATCTTTTAACATCTTTTCGCGGTCGAGGCCGATCTTGGCCATGGCTTCTTTGGGATTTAAAGCGTAATAGCGGCAAAAAGTGGTGACTTCTTTGATCGTTTGGATATTTTTATTATCTAAAGTTTTAAGCACGGCCGCACGGAGCCATGTTTCATTGATAATATCGCGCGGTGTGAGGCCTGCTTCCTGGGCCAGCCGGTCACGGTAAACAGTGCTGGGTGACACGGCCGCGACATGGTTTTGGTCATAATTATATTTAAAAACATGGGACAAGAGCACCTTGCTGGCTTCCATGCCGCTGGTTTCAGAAACTTCGTCTATCACCCGGTACAATTTGCCTTTCACATGATAACGTTTAAGGATAATGAACACATCGATCAAATTGATCAGCGCGTCAGGGACATTCATGGGCTCATTGCGCAGCCGGGTGATGGTCTCACGGGCGCTTAAGGCGTGCATGGTGCCCATGCAGTATTTGCCGATATTGACCGCGGTGATCATGTCCTGGGCCTCGCTCCCCCGGACTTCCCCCACAATGATACGCTCCGGGCGCATGCGGAGGCTGTTTTTGACCAGGGCCGAAAGGTCCAGTTCATCATCTGTTTCCAGGCGGGAGCAGCCGTCTTCCATAAAAGTATTTAATTCCAGGGTGTCTTCGATGACGACCAAACGGTCTTTTTCAGGGATGAAACTCAACAAGGCATTAAGAAGTGTCGTCTTGCCGGTGCCCGGGCCTCCGGAGATGATGATGTTGGCAGGCCTGATCGAAAGCCCTTCCAGATAAAGCCATAATTGGCCGGCAGCCTCATAACTCATGCTTCCGCGGCGGATAAGATCAACGATGCTTAAAGGGTCCATCTTGGCCTTGGTGATGGTCAGCTGTGTCCCTAGCGGAGAATCAATGATGTTCACCCGTCCGGCCAAATTGGCCAATTCCAAATTCGCGATCTTGTGATAATCTTTCCTGCCGGCAAAGACCAAGAGTTTTTGGATGAAATTATTAAGTTCTTTTTGGTTTTGAAAGCGTTTGTCCGTGGCGATAAAACCTTTTTGGGCGTGATGGATATAAATGGGCTTGAGCGCATTGATGATGATGTCCTCAACATCCATGTTATAAAGCAGGTCTTCAATGATGCCGTAAGACAGGAACTTTTTAATAAAATTGTCTTTTCCATCGTCGGAAAGGAAGGCCACTCCTTCCAGGGCTGTTTTGACAAGCTCTTCGCGTTCAAGGTCAGCTAACATCAGGCTCATTCTGCCAACGAGCTTCTGCAGGGTCAGCATTTCCAGATTAAGGTATTCATTGTCATGCATCATGCTAAGCTCATTCTTTTTTCTTGTGGTACTCATCCAAAAGACGGCGGACGTCCGTGGATGAGTTTTTAGCGATCTGGGAACAAATAAAGATCAATAATGAAAGCTGCCAGACCTGGTCAGGCCCGCAGATGAGGCCCGCGGAAGTATTTTCTTCCCTTTGCAGGCGGTTGCCGTAGACCCCGATGGCGTCATCTATTTTACCTTCAAAAACGTTCAAAGAGAAAATTTTATTATCGTATTTCATGGAAGGCAGGGTGATCCCCCTGACCATCAGGAAATTGATCATGGTATTTTCTTTAAAAAAATTTTCGTCCTCAAAATTAAAACCTTCAAGTTGAGGGACATTGGGCGGTAAGATCAAGGACGGGCGATGGACCAGCACCTCCCCGGTGCGCACCACGGTATCACCTTCATTGATCGTAGAGGGAGATAAAAGGATATAGGGCACTTGAGTTTCGCCGAAGGTCTGCAGTCCGATCACCCTGGAGCGGACGATATTTGTTTCCTGCAAAGCTTTTTCCCAGGCGGAAGTGATGTCCATATTATTCACTGACCTTTATTTTTAAATCACAAACTGCCTTATTCTGCTGGTCTTTAATTTGAACTTCCAGGATATCAGGAGTTTCCTTAAGGCGGCGCATATTATACCACAACCCGTCAGCCGGTACACTGCGGACAATACTCTGACGCTCGATGAGCAAATGACGCAGGGCTTTTTGGGCTACA
>JABDCU010000023.1:15328-25053 GCA_013287965.1 Candidatus Omnitrophota bacterium
ACAACAGTCCTCTCCTGGATTTCTCGGCGGTATTTTGATCTTAAAACAGCGGATACCGTGAAAACAAGGAAAAAGGCGATCAGGCAAATAAGGATGATCTTTATTTTGTTCATTAATTACCTAAATGGCGGAGAGGGTGAGATTTGAACTCACGGCCCAAGTTACCCTGGGCAACGGTTTTCGAGACCGCCGCATTCGACCACTCTGCCACCTCTCCTGCTTTTAAGAATCTACAAAAAGGACCCTGTAAATAAATTTATAAAGATGTAATGCCTGAGAGGCCAGGGATTTGATAAAACCTACAAATGAATACTCAGGGATCGCCCATGCCAAAAGCAGGGACATAATGAACAAATTAGCGATCAGGACAGCTCCAAAAACAAGCAGGTAATGCGCTTTTAAGACGCTGTTATCTGATTGGTATATTTCATGCGCTGTTAAGACCAGGTGCATGGCCAGCGTAAAAGTAATGGCAAATAAAAAATAAGGCTGCAGAGAAGTGTGGCCCAGGATCAATGCAATGATGTAGATGATTATCAAAACAATCGAAAATACAGGGACCAGGTAGCCCGCGGGTTTGAAAAAAGTAAATATTTTTTCAACCTGGGATCTGCCGAAGTCATAGACATTCTTAAGGTCATGGATAAATAGATTTAAGGCAATATAAGAACCTGCGCCCCAAAGCACCCAGGCTTCCTTGTTCACCGGCAATGACAGGATTTGAGTTTGAAAAGCTAAAAAAAAGGCAATGATCAAAGGCAGGATCAGCAGGAAAGCAAAGATTTTCAGGACCACCCAAAGGATATCTTTCACGTGATGGTCTCCAAGCCGCCCATGTAAGGGCGCAGGGCTTCGGGGATGATCACTTCCCCTTTTGGTGTTTGATAATTCTCAAGGATGGCGATCATGGTGCGCGGCAAGGCCACCCCTGAACCGTTTAAAGTATGCACAAAGCCCTTTTTCTTGCCGTCTTTTCCCTTGTAGGAAATATTTCCGCGACGGGCCTGAAAATCTTCAAAATTTGAACAAGAGGACGCCTCCAGCCATTTATCCAGACCCGCGGCATAAACTTCAATATCATAACATTTGGCAGCCGCGAAACTAAGGTCCCCTTCGGCTAAAAGCAAAACCCGGTAAGGGAGCTTTAATATCTCAAAAACACGGCAGGCATTGCCTAAAAGGGACTCTAATTCAGCGTAAGAAGTTTCCGGTTTTACAAATTTGACCAGCTCCACCTTGCCAAACTGATGGACACGCATAAGCCCTTTGGTGTCTTTGCCGTAGGAACCCGCTTCCCGACGGAAACATGCGGTCATGGCCGTATAGTACAAAGGCAGGTCTTCTTCATTGAGCATTTCATCGCGGTGTATATTTGTCACAGGGACTTCAGCCGTTGGGATCAAATACAGGTCATCACCCTCAAGACGATACATATCATCCTTCATTTTAGGAAGCTGGCCGGTGGCTGTCATGGAAGCGGTATTGACCACGACGGGCGGTGACATTTCACGATAGCTGTGCTGGCTTGTATGTAAATCCAGCATAAAGTTGTATAAGGCGCGTTCAAGTCTGGCTCCCAGGCCTTTATAAAGGATAAAATTTGAGCCGCTTAATTTTGTCCCGCGTTTAAAATCAATAATATCCAAAGTTTCAGCGATCTCTATGTGTGTTTTGGGCTTAAAATTAAAGGCCGGCTTCTCCCCCCAGTTGTTTGCGACCTGATTGGCTTCCATCCCGCCTTTGGGGACTGAATCATGGGGAATATTGGGGATGTTTAAAAGAATATTCTGGAGTTGCTCATCCAATGCCTTGACTTGGGGTTCAAGCGTATCAATTTCAACAGCAATTGTCTTCATGGCGGCAATGCAAGGTTTAGGGTCTTGCTTGTCCTTGATCAAACGGCTGATATCATCATTGGCAGCGTTCTTTTTTGCTTTTAGCTCATCAATTTTGAAAATGAGCTGGCGCCGGGCGGCATCTAGCTGCAATAATCCATCCAAATCAACAGCGGCACGCTTGGCAGCTAATCCAGCTTTGACTTTGTCCGGATTGTCACGGATGAATTTTAAATCGAGCATGTTAATTTTGGGGGTTAGTGTCTTTGAGGATTGAATTGATCTGCTTTAAAAGAAGTTTGGTGGAAATAGGCTTGGCTAAATAATTCTCACCTTGTTCAAAACATTTAAGGACATTCTCCGGCGCGGTCAAACTGGTCAAAAATAAGACAGGGATCTGCTGGGTGTCGTAATGCGTTTTTAAAAGTTTGCAGACCTCAGGGCCTTTGATATCCGGCAGATTATAATCAAGGATGATCAGATTTGGCTTTTGCTCCTTGGCCAATTCAAAACCGCTCCTGCCGTCATTGGCTTTGAGAGGTGTGTACCCGCCTAACTCAATGGCCGCGCAAGCCACGCGCTGGTCAACTTCAGTGTCTTCGATGACCAATATCTTAATATTTTTTTGATCTATTTTAGGCATAAATATGGACAAGATCTTAGATACCATTAAATAGTATCGTAACGCAGGGACACCAAGGTGTCAATTCAAAAGGGGACACATTAATGTGCCCCCTTTTTTGTTATTTGTTCATATTCCTGAGGGGTGTTGATATTATCCAGCCAATGAGGGTCATTTTGTTTGAGTAAATGGGTATCGCTTTTGATCAAAACCTTGCGCGGGCAATGGATACCTTCATTAAATAATTTTAAAATAGGGCCATACGCATGGCCTTCCCAAACGGCGCATAAAGGTTCAGGCAAGCCATCCTGGCTGCTGATAAAAGCAGTTGCTTGTTTTTGCGGGTCGCGAAGCTCCAGAAGGGTCTGGATGGTTTTTTCGGTAATAAAAGGCAGGTCGCAGGCAATGATCAGCCAATTGGCATCGGGGTGTTCCTTCATGGCTGATAAAATACCGCCTAAAGGGCCGTGACCGGAGAATTCATCGGTATCATTGATGGAGGCGATATTTTTATAAGATTTTTGGTCAGCTCGTTTCGACAGAAAAACTTTTAAGCAGTATTTTTGAAGCAGGTCAAAAACATGTTCAACCTGCGGTTTGCCATTGATCTCGAGAAGGGCTTTGTCCCTCCCCATGCGGCGGCTATACCCGCCAGCTAAAATAAGGCCAAAGATTTTGGGCTTTGTGGCTTTCATGCTCGATAAATCCATCAGCTTGGGCCAAGGAAGCAAAGTCACCGGAACCGCTAATGGTGATCAATCGTCCTTGAGCAACCGGTAAAAAATGGGTCAGGTCAGATTGAATATTGACTTTTTCCAATATCGGGATAAATTCCTGTTTGACTTCCAGGCCGCTGGCTTTTTTTAAATAAGGGATCACATAACGGTAAGCACAGATCTGGGTTGATACCGGATTGCCCGGCAGGGCAAAAACCGGTTTGCCATTTTTGGCCATGCCAAACCAAAAAGGTTTTCCGGGTTTCTGGGAAACTTTATGAAAGGACTGTTTGATCCCCAACTGGCTAAGGACTTTGGGGACATAATCAAAATCCCCCATGGATACTCCCCCGCTTAAGATCAAAACGTCGAATTTGCTTAAAATATTTTTTATGCTTTGCAGCATCAGCTTTTGATTGTCACGCAAATGAAAGATCTGGACATCGCCTAATTGTGCCTGGTTTAACAGGGCTTGTAAGCTATAAGAATTAGATAAGCGGGTTTGGTATTGCTTAATGGGCTTTTGGATGTCCACCAGCTCGTCCCCTGTTGAGATCACCGCGATCTTAGGCAGGACGCTGACCTTGATCTTGACTTTTCCGACACTGGCAGCGATCCCGATATGCGGCGCCCAAAGCCGGCAGCCGGCTTTCAGCAAAATTTCCCCCTTTTTACCATCGGAAGCCTGGTGACGGATCGATTGGTATTTTTTGATCATGGTCCAATCTTTGGATTGCGCGGTGTCCCCTTCCAAGTGGATTTGTTCAATGGGAATGACGCAGTCACAGCCTTTAGGGATAACAGCCCCGGTCATGATGCGGACACAATGCGAAAGGTCTTTTAAAGGCTTGGGGGCCACGCCCGGCGGTATGATGGCTTCGACATGAAATGTCCTCTGGCCTTTTTGCCAGGTATCGTAAGAAATACCGATGCCATCCACCAGGCTTTTGTTAAAAGGCGGCTGGTCACGGTCGCTCTTGATGTCTTCCCGTAAAACGCGCCCAACTGCTTTTTGCAGGGGGATGGTTTCCATGGAAAAAAGTTTGGCATTATGTAAAATAAGCCTGTGGGCTTCTGAGGGGGAGATCATATGAGTATTATCTCATAGATTGGCTAGATAGCAAGCCCGCTGAAAGGGCGAGAGTCTTTGCGTTATTGATGCAGTCGTTAAAGGAGATGCCATCCAGATAATTGGCGCATAGGTATAGGCCCGGTGTCTTGGCGCATTGATCGGCAATGGATCGGCGCCAATGGGGATAATTGACCTCATATTGCGGGATCGCCTTGGGCCACAGTTTAACAAATGTTTCAAGCGGGGCCGCACTAAGGCCGTAAACACTGTCAATTTCCCTGATAGCGCGGGCAATGACCTGCTCTTTATCATCATTGATAATGGCTGGATGATGCGCGCCGCCCATCATCACGCGCATCATGACCTGCTCGCCCCTCGCGCGGTTGGCATAAACATTGCTTTCGATCAAAACCCCTAAAATATCTTTATTTGCCTGGGAAGGGACCAAATATCCAAAACCATCCGGTTTCTTCTTAAAGGAATCCTGTTTAAAAAGCAAACCCGCCACCGCAATAGGCGCGTAAGGGATTTGTTCAAGCAGGCAACTCAAACCAGGGTTTAAATTTTCAACGATCTTGGCCGCGGCATAGGCAGGTGTGGCCACAATGGTGGCATCAAATAATAGGGAGCTGTCCCCTATTATTTCTGAATTTGTTTGGATGTGTTTTTGATAGCGATTATCAAGGGCTTCAATGATCTGTCCCATACCTCCTCTAAAAGAACGCATACGGGATTTCCGGCGGAATTTAGGAAAAGCAGAGGCCATATGCAGGCGCTTGATATCTCCTGCGTAAATACCGCTGATAAAAGGGTCAACCAGGGTTTGGGCGATGCGCGGTGAGAATCGCCGGCTTACATAATCATTAATGGAACAGTCTTTCGGGGTATTCTTTTTAAAGATACCTGTGATCAAGGACCATTTATCTTTTAAGGGCAATAAAGGTGTTTGGATAAGATCAAGGGGTGTAGTTGGTACAGCGTGAAGGTTTTCTTTAATTTGGATGTAACGCCGGCGTGCTGTTGGCTGGGTTTCAATGAGCTGGTCTGTGAGTCCAAGTTCTTTTATTAATTCCAATGTAGCGGGTTGATTGTCTAAAAAGCCGTTAGGGCCCCATTCAAAAAGACAGGGGCCGTTTTTAAAACTGCGTATCGTTCCCCCGACACTGGCCTCACGCTCAAAAAGCGTGATCTCAACGGTGTCTCCCAGGCGCTGTTTTAAATAATGCAAAACAGTCAAGCCAGAGATCCCGCCGCCTATGATTGCAATACATTTCATTAGTTTAGCTGGGAATATGGGACAATGGGTGTTGTTCCCGAAACGGGATATTTTGGCCGTCTGCTTCGGTTTACAACAAATTTTTTTTAAAGCTTCTCTTCATTTGAAAAAAATTTGTTGTAAAGCCTCGCAGACTTTTGGCCAAAAATCCCTGAATGTTTCGTCCACAACACCCATTGCCCCATATTCCACTAAGTCCATTTGAATTTATGCACTTCGTCAACGATAAGCTTTAACTTTAGCGGATTGACGTCGGGCATGACGCCGTGGCTTAGGTTAAAAATGTACTTACGGTGATTAGCCTTGGCAGCTTTAAGGATGGCCCTTGTTTCTTCGATGATCGTTTTATCATCAGCATATAAAAGGCTGTTTAATAGATTGCCCTGAATGCCTTTTTTAGTTTTAATATCCTTTATATTAACTGTTTCGCACACGGAGAGCATCTCTGCCCCGCTTTTTTCCATTAAATCCATCAGATGCGCGCAATTTTTCAGGTAATAGATCGACGGAAGTTTAATGGCTTTAAAGATTTTCTGCACGTATGGCAATACAAACGCCTCATAATCTTCGTGACGCAAGGCACCTGCCCAAGTGTCAAACAGCTGAAACACCTTGATCCCTGCATCCTTTTGTTGTTTAAGATAGGCAATGGTATTGTCTGTCAGTAAATCCATTAGTTCATGAAATGCTTTTGGGCTTTCATACATCATGCGTTGGTGCTTTGAGCACAGGTAGGTCGCCACGGTAAAGGGAGAGCCGGCAAAACCGATCAAAGGGATCGAGGACGGCAAAACAGCGTTGATCAGCTGGATGGTGCGGGTGACATGTTCCAGGCCGCTGAATTTACCCAAACGCTTGAGGTCCCCCGGATGATTGATGGGGTTATTGATTTGGGGCCCTTTGCCGTTGATAAAATCAATCCTAAAGCCCATGGCTGAAGGCATGGTCAGGATGTCCGCGAAAAGAATGGCGGCGTCCACACCCAGGATTTCCAAGGGCTGTAAGGTGATGGCCCCGGCAATCTCAGGATCGCGAAAGAGTTCGTTTAAGGAACGGTTGGCTTTCAGCGACTGGTATTGCGGCAAATACCGGCCTGCCTGGCGCATAAACCAGACCGGAACATGTTTATTTTTGCCTTGAAACGCCAGTAAAATGTCAGACTGTTCTTGAGAAACGTTTTTGGCCATCTTTCTCCTTTAGATAACGGTCAAATACCATACATACATTGCGAATGAAGATTTTCCCCAGATCTGTAACTTGGATTTGCTTCGGATCTTCACTGATAAGTCCGTCTTCGATGCAATCACGGATATGACCACCTTCTTCCATAAAATAATCTTCAAATTCATACCCAAATTTATCAAAAAATAATTTTTTGTCTACTTGAAACCGGCACATTAGCCCATTGATCACCCATTGGCGGATTTGGTCGTCCTGGTTTAATTGTTTGCCCCGCTCAATAGGCAGACGGCCTTGGGCGGTTGATTCATAATATTCAGGCAAGGTTTTTTTATTTTGAAAGTAGGTATTTTCTAAAAAACCGATGGCTGATGGCCCTAAACCAATGAACTCATCAGCTGGTTTTAAAGTATAACCCATGAAATTACGGTGCAGGGTCCCTGTGTCAAATGCTTTGGCCATGCCGTCCGTGGTCAAGGCAAAATGGTCCATGGCAATGGCCTGATAGCCGTGCGCCAATAAATTTTCACGGGATTGGATAAAAATGTCTAATTTTTCGTCGTGCACAGCAATGGCATCGAGATTAAATTTATTCTGAGGCTTGGAAAGCCATGGCACATAGGCAAAGCTGTAAAGGGCGATGCGGTCAGGCCTTAATCCGATGACTAAGTCCACTGTTTTTTTGAATGTCTCCTTGGTTTGGTACGGCAAGCCATAGATCAAGTCATAATTGATCGACTCAAACTTAAGATCACGGCACCATTGATGGACTTGGGACACCAGTTTATAAGGCTGGACGCGGTTGATATCATCCTGCACCTTTGCATCAAAATCCTGGATACCCATGGAAATGCGGTTAAATCCAAGCCGGCGCAGGACTTTTAATTTATTTTCTGTGACGGTGCGCGGGTCGATCTCAATGGCGATCTCTTCGTCGAGGTCAATATCAAAAACAGATTGGAGTTTCGAAAAAAGCCGTTCGATCTGGCCTTCAGACAAATAAGTAGGCGTCCCTCCGCCCCAATGCAATTGGCGGATGAGTTTGCGATGCTGGATGGAAGCCGCCACATTATCAATCTCTTTAAAAAGATGGTCCAGAAATTCATCCCCTACCTGTTCTTCTTTAGCACGGATCACCTTATTGCAAGCGCAAAAATAACAAAGCTGTTCACAGAAAGGGACATGGATATAAAGCGAGAGGGTTTTATCGTTTTGGCCGAAGGACCTTAAGGCAGAAGCATATATATCGCTGGTCACATCCCCAGACCATTGGGGCGCGGTGGGATAACTGGTATACCGAGGACCGGCAACATCATATTTTTGGAGAGTATTTTTATCTATGATCACAAAAGATATGCACTTAAAAAAGAACCAATGCTCCTCTATCCGAATCCTGATCAAAATTCTTAATATCCGTAAAATTCTGTCTCAACATTAATTCAATGGCTTTAGTAGAACAGTTTTCTTTACGTATCCAAATAACCTTGGGAGGATACCCTGATGTCTCGACCCTGTCACTAAAATCCGTATCCTTGGATATGATAGTAAACTTGTTCTCTAAAGCGTAGACCCATATCTGGACATCCAAGGCCTTGCTTAGCTTAATATCTTGAACATGTTTTGAGCCTGGAAAAAGGTCACGAAGTTTCTTGACTAAAACTGGCGAAAGATTTTGATCGAATAAAAGTTTCACTTGGAATAAATGATCATCTGGTGCTTTTCACGGTCTGCGGCATAGGCAAGGGCCGCACGGATATCTTCTATTTTTAGGTAAGGAAAATCTTTGAGGATCTCTTTCATGCTCATGCCTGAAGCTAAATAATCAAGAATATCGTAAACAGTGATCCTCATGCCACGGATACATGGTTTGCCGCCGCGTTGTTTGGAATCAATAGTGATTATGCTTTTATAATTCATATTATGGCCTCCTGAAACATTTCCTAATACTAAGTATACCATGCCTTGTTTAGCCGTCAAAGATTTATAAAATTCACTTATTTTGCCATTATTTCGGAGAATATCTGGAGGCTTGTTGCGGGTTTGATATCAATAATAATGGGTATCAGGCCATTAATATTGATGTGTTCCAGGTCCTGCTGGTTAATGGGCAAGGGAACCCCCTTACCATCGCGCTTGATCTGTAAATTCAAATTGACGGAGTTGAAGTCGATACCGCCTTTGTTGGTATCAGCGAGGGCCGTGTTCCGGACATAGAAGGCCATTCTTGATTTTAAACTTGGGTTAGCCATCGCTTCATCCAGGCCCAGTGTTCTTTTTAACAAACCTGTTATTCTATTTATGTTTGTAAGTTGGTCCACTCCCTTCTGGTCATACCCCTTTGTAAAATTTGAATCAAATTTCAAATCATGGACCGGTTTCTTTTCCGCGATCAAATTTCTTGTTGGCAGCAACAACTTTTGTGTTTTAAATGGAGAATTTAATATTACATCATCCATCAGAATCACAATTTGTCTAACTGTTTTTGCCCCTTCCAAGCGATCTTTGTAGATGTCTACAGGCACAGCTGATTGCTCAAACGCGGCTCTTGCCATCTCCCTTGCTGTATCGGCCGTCATCGCCGCGTTGGTTATGTTCAAATTGATTTCGTCGCTAACCATGGCAAGACTTGCTTCTCTTTCTCCATTTAAACGCCCTAAAACGGTGACCGTCAAGGGCTCATTAGACCTGATTACGTACTCCCCTTTCCATGGCCAGGGAGTTCTTCTCCGTTGAATTCTAAAGCTTTCACCAAATTTTTGACTCTTGATAGATTTACCCTCAAATGACAGGTTGCCACCCATGTCATGTCGTATCAAATACTCCGTACCATCCTGAGCCATGACATTTATTTGTATGACATCTTCCGCATCTAGATGCCCCGTACTCTTTGCTGGCAATTCGACGGTTCTTTTGTAAATTAAATATTTTTTCTGCGCGCTCTCATAGCATTCTTTTACATACTTAATTAATTCCATTTTACCCTTGATTCCTTTTTCAAAATTAGATAATAAGAGTCTTAATTTAT
>JABDCU010000023.1:25082-25180 GCA_013287965.1 Candidatus Omnitrophota bacterium
GCAATAAACTTGTCTGCGATACTTATCTCTGCAACTGGGCTACCTGAATTCCTATTATCTAAAAATGAAACAGTTACACCTAATGAATACAATGAAAC
>JABDCU010000024.1 GCA_013287965.1 Candidatus Omnitrophota bacterium
TTCTCTGCAGAGAGATCGAAGCGTGTCACAGCCACCAGGAGCCCAAAGACCAGCCACATCAGCACTCCGAGCTGGACCGTAAAAAAAGTATTATCAAAAAAACTTTGGACCAAAAAGCCGGATAAACCGGATACAGCGCCCTGAAGAATGGTCAGCGGCCACAGGTCTTTTATCTGCCGGCAATAATTTAAGCCATTGTGTAACAGAACAATTAACAACCATAAGAAGCAAGACACCCCCAGCAGCCCGGTCTCCGCTGCCATCTGCAGATAACAATTATGGGCATACAGCCATGTTCCTTGATCAGGGTCCCGCCGGATGATCCTTGTATAAGTGTTGAGCCCTGTTCCATAGATGGGAGATGAACGGATGATCGAAACAGCCTTTTTCCAACTGGCAAGACGTCCTGCTCCCCCCTTTTCTATAACAGACCGGACCTTTTCTTTATTGGAAACATTTGTATTATCATTGATCGAATGCTGGTACCTCGCATGGTTCAAGAAAGGATCATTGAGCAAATACAGGTGCCTTACATGGTCCAAAGAAGGCAGAAAGATAAAAATAAAAACCAGGAATAAAGACCCTGCAAAAAACACCTTGCGCCGGTCCATCCATACCATTAAAAACAATATGACCAAATATCCGACCCAGGCACTTCTGGAATAGGTCCAGCATAAACAAGCCAGTAATAAGACGAGAAAAAGGGCCAAGACCCCTCCCAGGACCCAGGACCTGCGGCGCGTGAGGGTTGCGTATAAAAAATGGGCGACCAGCGCAAGGACAGGCAATAAATAAGCGCCGAAACCATTGGCGCCGAAAAACGACGAACTTATCCTCTGCGTTGAAACAGAATTCTCAGTCCCGATAAGACGCCCTTTTAAGAAATCCCTGCCTGTGTAATGCTGGACAAGCCCGCTTAAGGCTGTAATTAAAGCGGACAGCAATAAAAAACCCAAAAAGATCCGGACGCGCTTGCGGTCACTGAACGCTTCTATAAAGCTGAAATACAAAAATACACATTTAATGAATTTTCCTAAAAAAGCAAGAAAACTAAGTCCCGGGTACTGGCTGAACAAAACGGAGATAAAAACCGCCAGGGCCAAAAATCGCAAAGGACGGTTTAGAAAATTGACAGGCGGGGCAAAACCTTCGCAGATGAAACGGATCTTGCCTAAAAGGCCTACATAGGATTTTCCTAAATGCCAATCAATGGCAATACGTTTCGTTTTCTTTAATAAATAAAAAGAGATCGCCAAAGCCGCAAAAGAATCAAGGTAGGCAATGGAAACCGGCAAGACAAAAATACAAACGCATAGGGAAAAAACGATCCCCCAATCACAAAAAACACTAAAACTGTCATTAGACCGGACTGATCTATTTGGAATGGCCGTATTTTTCATAATCAATGCCCAATGCTTCCATGTCCGTTTTCATAGGCCCATGGAACCCAAACGGTGTTTCCATAAAAAAAGCGTCCACTACATCTTTTTGCAAAACTTCCGGGCGGTTTGCTTGGCGGGCGAGCATTTCTGCCTTTTGCGACACTTTTTTCTCGGCAATGCCGCGCAAAAAAACCGGGATCTTGCTCAAGATCCCTTCAAAGTCTTCCCGGGCTTCTTTTTCCCAATTCATTTTATTCTGATATCATCCTGGCTGACATGGTCTTCATAAAAAGTCTTTCCCCAGCCGACCACCTTTTGATTGATCAGGCAAACAGGGACTTTTTCCCGCGAGGATTGGTACTGCCTATGATAAATATAAAACTCTACCCGGGTCTGGTTGGATTTTTTATAAAGTTCTATGGAATCCGGTTTTCCGAGCAGATCAGTCATCTGCAGCTTGGTCATGCCGTACTGGGGCTCAACAAAAGGTTTTTCCACCAGATCAGGCGTGTGCGCGCAGCCGATAAGACCGAGGCACAAACCGACGACCAAAAAATTTCTCATCGCAGCCCTTCACTAAAAGCCTCATCAAAGAGGTCTATGGCCAGGTCTATTTCCTGATGTGTTATATACAAAGACGGCGCCAGAGTAAAAACATTTTTAAAATATCCGCCGATGCTCAACAGCAGCCCCCGCTGGCGGCCCGCGGCGGTTAATTTCCCTTTTAAGCCGATGTTCATGATCTTCTCTGTTAACTCGCGGTCAGGTGTACGGCCGTCTTTTTGGCAGATCTCAATACGCAAGGCCAAACCTAACCCGTCCACGTCGCCGATCTGCGGATATTTTTTCTTTAACCCGTTAAGCCGGTCCAGGAAATACTTCCCCTTTTCAGGGACGCTGGCGGAAAAATCTGACGCCTCGATAAGGTTCATCACTCCCAAGGCCGCGGCAGTACCTATGGAATTAGAAGAATACGTGGAGTGTGTTGAGCCCGGAGGGAAAACTTCCGGAGAGATCAAATGCTCCTTGGCCCATATCCCTGAAAGCGGATTAAGGCCATTGGTGCATGCCTTGCCGAAAACAATGATGTCCGGGACCACGTCAAAATGTTCGATCGCCCACATTTTACCTGTGCGGTAAAAGCCCATATGTACCTCGTCGTCCACGAACAAGACTTGATGGCGGTCGAGCAGTTTCTTAAGCTCCTTAAAATAACCCTTCGGAGGAACGATGTAACCTCCGGTGGCTTGCACGGGCTCGACAAAAAATGCCCCATATTCACAATTTTTGGTTTTGGGATTGACCAGGGAATAATATTCTGATCCGAATAATTTTTCGAAATCCTTAAAACAAGACATGTCGCAGCAATCTTTGCCGCGGTCAGAAGGGCAGCGGAACTGATAAGGATACGGGACAAAATGGGCGCGGTCCGCGAAATGCCCGAAATGCTCGCGGTAACGAAAGCTGGAAGTGATCGCAGTGGCGCCAAGTGTGCGGCCATGATACCCGCCCATGAAAGCGAAAGCTGAATTCTTCTTGGTGTGGTTGCGGACGATCTTGATCGCGTCCTCAATGGCAGATGCCCCGCCGATATTAAAATGCACCCGGCCTTTCTCACCAAAGGTCTTTTCAATATTTTTAGCTATTTTTTCAGCGAGCAGGATCTTTTCTTCATGCAAATACTGGCAGGACAATTGGGGAAGCGCGTCGATCTGGTCTTTGACTATATTATTTATATACTGGTTCTTATAACCAAAATTTGCCACCGAATGCCACATTTGCAGATCAAGGTATTGGGTGCCATGGCTGTCATAGACATAAATTCCCTCAGAAAGGCTAAAAATCTTCAGCTCTTTGGCGTAATGGACAGTATCACCCCAAGAACAGTATTGGGCTTCTTTGGCCAGAAGCATCTCTTCTTTGGAAGTCAGTATTTTTTCACTGGGACGGGACATTTTATCCATGGAATTTTCCCCTCATTGATGCTCTCAATGCAAACAAGCAAGAACTTGGCATTATAGCACAAATAAAGAAACTGTCATTGGAATAATAGGGAGGCGTCCCTATTCATTACTGAGATTGCAATTCGGTACGCTCGATCTTCTTCTCCGGCGCAGGCGGCACGTTACTATCCATCGGGTGGGCAACTTTTTCAATATCGGCTTTCAATGAATTGACATTATCATTAACGCTTTTTATTTCTGCCTGGGAATCATCCATCTTTTTCTCAAGCTCTGCTAAAACAGACACATAATCTCTCTGCCATTCTTTCATGTCCTGCTTAATGGCATCAGCTTCTGCCTTAATATCCACCAGGGAAGTCTGGATACTTTTACTCTCATTGGCTACTTGCTGCCTTTTTTCTACCTCCTGAAGCAAGGCATCTTTTTGGGCCGCCAGCGCGTCTTTCTCATCAGTTAACGCGTCATTCTGAGTTTTGATCTGCTGTTGGGCGTCCTCCAGGTCTTTATTTAAATTGGCCATTTGGTCCTCTTGGTATTTAAATTTATTGCTATTGACCTGTGCGTCCATTTTCTGCTGGTCCTTGATCGCGTTTACTGCTTTTGTTTGCTGGTCATAAAGATAATAAAGCCGCGCATTAAAGGACAGGACAGCAATGCCTATTAGCAATAAAATGACCCTGAAAAGCTTGTCTAATGGTTTCATGCGTCAAGTATACCCGATAAAAACCAAAAATGCCAAAAAAAGAACCCCGCCAAACAAGCAGGGTCCAGGAAGGGAAGATGTGACAGTTACGGTTCCTAGGCCATAGTCACGGTCTTCTTGGGAGTTGAATCTTTGCTTTTCCAATGTAAATTGATCCTTAACGTATGACAGTAGTCCACCTTCATCAGGCGGCGGCTGTGGTTTACGTAAAAGTACCCCTTTACCCGGAAAGAAAATTTCTCATCGCGGCCGACACTATCGAAAGATTTCTTAATATGCACCTGCGGGATCGACTGCTTTTCTTCGCTCTGTGCCTGTGTGGCCAAATAGATGAAATTCTTGCGCACGTCCGTGACGCATTCCTTTTCTTCAGCGTGTTCGCGCAGGGTGATGACCTTTCCCCTGCCCTTTAAGATCCCTGTAGTTTTATGAAAAATGTTACGCATTTTAAAACTCCCTATTTTTACCGTCTTATGGCCTCTAAACGAAGTGTAACACGCCAGGAAGTGAAAACAAGGGGGTTTGGCTGCTTTTGAGAAAACGCTTTCTTAAAATATTAGCGACGGAGGAATGCAGTAAAGGGCTGATTTCGATGAAAATTCATGAAAAATAAAGAATTTTAGGGGCGTTTGCGAAAAGGAAAGGAAACGCGGTTTTCCTGGCCTTTGACCAGGCGTTTAATGTTGGACCTGTGGCGAAAAACGATAAAAACGCACAATACAATGGCCATCGCCTTCATGGGAAAAGGCGCTTCAAAGGCCACCATCAAAATAGGCAAGGCAACGGCAGCGCTGATGGATGCCAGAGACACATACCCCAATGAAAGAAAGAGCACCAGCCAGATCAAGGTTGCCAGTCCCAGGACTATCCGTAGGCCTGGCAATTGGATGGCCAAACCGATCAAAACCCCAAGGCTTGTGGCCATGCCCTTGCCGCCTTTAAAGCCTAAAAATACTGTCCAATTGTGGCCTGCCACCGCTGCCACCGCAATGATGACCAGAGACAAAGCATCCCCCAGTCCAAAGGCATTAGCCACTATGGTGACAGGAATGATGCCTTTGATGATATCCAAGATCAAGACGATCGTGCCCGGCCCCTTGCCCAAAACTCTAAAAGCATTGGTCGCCCCCATATTGCCGGAGCCATGCTCGCGGATATCAAGATTTTTAAGCACGCGGCCGAAAATATACGCCACCGGAATGGATCCGATCAAATAAGCAAGGACGGCACTAACCGCCAGAAATAGCAGATTCATTGAGAGCTTTGATCCCTTCCTTTATATAGATGACGCCGGAAACAAAGGTGGCCACCAAGGCCACATACCAGAATACAAAGGTGAATTTCAACTGTAATAAAACGCCCAGCACGCATACGATCTGCAAAAACGCGGTGAACTTGCCTGAACGGTTGGCTTCAATTTCCAATTTTCCCGTAGATAATTGGACGATCGCGCTGCCCATCAACAGCATGACATCCCGGCTGATGATGGCCACCACAAACCATAAAGGAAAATGGATGTCCGGAAAACACGCCCGTTTGATATACAGGCAAATAAAGGCACTGATCAACAATATTTTATCTGCCAGGGGATCAAGGATGGCCCCGGCCTTTGTTTTCTGTCCGCGGGTCCTGGCAATGTAACCGTCAATAATATCAGAAATGACCGCTGCCAAAAACAGCCCCAAGGCCAGCCAGCGGAAATATTCATGCCGGGGTGAAATATACATCACCGTCGCGATAAAAAACGGGACGATCAAAATGCGGCCGACGGTGACTTTGTTCGCGAATGTTAACGCCATAGTATTACATCCCATCTAACTACACATTATGGAACCCCCTGAAAAACCTGGGATGCGGTTTTTCAGGGAGTAAGCCACATTTAGTGGCTTACTCTACCCACTCTAATTTAACTTTATGGTCCGGGCACCAGATCATGTCCGCGCTAAAACGTTCTCCATCCTCCGGACAATATTTGACCGTATGCTGCTGGCTTAAAGCCGTCAGTCCCTGTTTCATCGTCGTCAACGCTGAAACTGTTTCTGCCGGGCTCGGGCCTTGCTGGTGCGGCGCTGTCTGGCAGCCGCAGAAACAAATAATGAATGTCAACAGCGGCACAAATTTCATTGGATGATCCGTATACGGTCCAAAGGCCAAAAAATAAAGTCCGCCTTGCCGATAATGCTTGTTTCAGGGACAAAACCCCAATAACGGCTGTCATAGCTCGAGCCGCTGTTGTCCCCCATCACAAAAACATAACCCGGAGGCACATGGACGGTTTGGCCTTCAGCGCCGTAATCGCCGCGATTATAATAATAGGTGCGTTTGATGCGGGGATCCGTGATCAGCTTACCGTCGATATAAATGGCCCCATTTTTGATCTCAACGGTTTCACCGCCCACCGCAATAAGGCGTTTGATAAAATCCTTGGTCGGATCAACCGGGTAGACAAAAACAATGATGTCCCCGCGTCGGGGTTTCCCAAGCCCGGGCAGGCGTTTTTGGGTCATGGGCAGTAAGGCATTAGGCCATCTCAGCGATAATAACGGCGAGCCTTCCTGAAATCCGATGTCCCAGAACATAGGGGGCAAAAGCTGCGGGCCGTAGCTCCATTTGTCCACAAAGAGATGGTCCCCCTCGATGAGCGTCATGCGCATGGAACCGCTGGGGATCTTAAAAGGCTGAATAAAATAACTGCGGATCAAGACCGCCAAAACCAGGGCAATGAGAATGGATTCAACCCATTCACGCAGCTGTGATTTTGGTTTTTTATTTTGGGGCATGAGGCATCCTTTCCTAGATCTTTAACGCGGCTAAAAAAGCCTCTTGCGGCACTTCCACACGGCCGATCTGTTTCATTTTCTTTTTGCCTTCTTTTTGCTTTTCCCATAATTTACGCTTGCGGCTGATGTCCCCGCCATAACACTTGGCCGTGACATTTTTACCGGCTGCTTTGACCCTGGCAGAGGAAATGATCCTGCCGTCGGCCTGGGCCTGGATGCGCACTTCAAACAATTGCTGGGGGATAAGTTCTTTAAGTTTGGTGACCAGCCCCAAACCTTTGTCATACGCGCGGTCTTTATGCACCATGCACGAGAAAGCGTCACAGATCTCATCATTGATCAGGATGTCCAAGCGCGTGATCACACCCTGGACATATTCTTTAAATTCATAATCAATGGACCCGTATCCGCGGGTAGCAGACTTGATCAGGTCATTAAAATCGACAATGACCTCGGAGAGCGGTATATCAAAAAGGATCTTCATGCGGTCACCGATAAATTCACTCTTTTGGAAGATCCCCCGCTTCCTTTTAGAGAGTTCCATGACAGCGTCCATATAGGTGACCGGCGTAAAAATGGACACAGCCAAAACCGGCTCTTCAATGCGGGCGATCTCTGAACCGTTGGGCAAGTCCGACGGATTTTCCAAATCCATCACAGAGCCATCGCGCTTGACGATCTTATAACCGACATTAGGCGTGGTTAAGATCAAATTCAGGTCATACTCACGCTCAAGACGCTCCTGAACGATCTCCATGTGCAAAAGTCCCAGGAAACCGCAGCGGAATCCATACCCAAAAGATTGCGAAGTCTCATGTTCATAAATAAAACTTGGATCTGATAATCGTAATTTATCAATAGCTTCTCGAAGAGGCGCGTAATCTCCAGCCTGGACCGGATACACTCCGCAAAAGACCAACGGTTTTAGCTGACGATACCCTTCCAAAGGATGGGCTGTCGGCCGGGCCAACTCTGTCATGGTATCGCCTACCCGCACTTCTTTGGGGTCATGCAAATTGCAGGTGATATATCCGACTTCTCCGGCGGAGAGCCCCTTGACCGGCTGGACGCCGGGGGCAAAAATACCCACTTCCTGCACATCAAAATCCTTGCCCACGTTCATAAAACGGATACGCACACCGGGCTTAATGGCCCCTTCAAAGATGCGCACATAGATGATAATGCCCTTATAAATATCATACTTCATGTCAAAGACCAGGGCTTTCAAAGGAGCCTCCGGATCTCCTTCGGGCGGCGGGATAAACTTCACTATTTTCTCAAACAAACCGTCGATGTTTATGCCTTGCTTGGCTGACACTAATTGGATGTCTTCTAATTTGAACTTGAGGATCTCAATGAATTGCCGTTTCGCCTCGTCGATATCAGCATTGGCGATGTCGATCTTGTTGATCACCGGCAAAATTTCCAAATTATTATCAATGGCCAGGTAATAATTGGCGATCGTTTGCGACTCCACCCCCTGGGTGACATCTATCAATAGAAGCGCCCCTTCGCAGGCACGCAGGGACTTTTCAACTTCATAAGAAAAATCCACGTGGCCCGGGGTATCAATCAGATTAAAGATATATTGCTGCCCGTCCTGGGCCTTATAATCCAGGCGTACAGCTGAAGCTTTGATGGTAATACCGCGCTCGCGCTCCAGGTCCATGTCATCAAGCATTTGGTTATGGAACTTGCGCTCGTCGATGGCACCGGCAAACAATAAAAACCTGTCCGCCAGGGTGGATTTGCCATGGTCGATATGGGCGATGATGGAAAAATTGCGGATATTGGAGTGCTTCTTCATAGGTGGATCAGTTTCATGATCTTGTCAACCGTCCCCTCGACCGTGAGCCCGGTGGAATCAACGGTAATGGCGTCCTTCGCTTTTTTCAAAGGGCCGACACTGCGGGTAAAGTCTTTTTGGTCACGGTCCTTCATGTCAGCGCGCAATTGGTCCAGGTCAACAGGTTTGCCGACAGCGGCCAACTCTTTATAACGGCGCTGTACGCGTTCTTCCACATCGCAGTCCACATAGAATTTATAACGCGCGTCCTTAAAGACCACGGTCCCCTGATCGCGTCCGTCGGTGACAAGAGAACGGTTTTCACCCAGCGCCCTTTGCCAGGCGACCATCAATGTCCTGACCCCCGCTGTCTTGGCGACATAGAAAGTGTTATTAGTCACCTCCGGGGTACGGATCGCCTTAGCCACATCTTCACCGTCCAGGGTGATATCCAAAGAACCATCTGCCGTTTCTTTAAAAGTGATCTTGGTGTTGCGGGCCAGGGCGGTCAAGGCTTCTTCGTCGGACAGGTCCATTTTTAAACGCAGGGCTTTTAATGTCAAGGCCCTGTACATCGCACCGGTATCAAGATAGGTAATGCCCAGCCTCCCGGCCAATGATTTGGCTACGGTGCTTTTGCCGGCACCCGCGGGGCCGTCCAAGGTGATGACTAAATGTTCAGCTGGCGTGAGCACGATCTAAACGTTCCCGTTTTTCTTTGGCTTGTTTAAAAATGTCTGTCAACGCATCCTGGTCACGGGCCACAATGGCTTTGCGCATCGCGGCCAGGACTTTGACCGCTTCATCCAGCGCTTTAAGGATCGGCTTATGATTGGATAAGGCGATGTCCCGCCAGACCTGTGGGTCTGAGGCCGCGATCCTCGTCGTATCTTTAAGCCCCTGGGTGGCGTGCTCCAAAAAATTATCCGGCATGGCCTTCATCAGGGCAAAGGCCGCCAGATGAGGCAGATGGCTGATATAGGCCAGGACCTGGTCATGCTCCTGAGGCGTCATTAATTTGACGGAGGAACCTAATTGCATCCAGAATTGCTTGACCTTATCACGGGCCAGGCGGTTGGTCTTGTCCGTCGGGGTCATCACGCAGACGGCGCCTTCATAAAGCTGGGCATTGGCATTGGCAGCCCCCTTTTTCTCGGAACCCACCAAAGGATGGGAACCCACAAAAAGGATGGAGTGATGCAATACTTTTTCAGCGCGCTCAACGATCGCGGCCTTGGTGGAGCCCAGGTCAGTAATGATGCACCCACGCCTGTGATCTTTACCTAATATCTCAATGATATCCAGGATCGTATTGACGGGTGTCGCCAGAACGATCAGGTCCGCGCCGATGATACCTTTATTAAAGTCCATGGTCCCTTCGTTAATGGCACCCAGGTCAGTGGCTTCCCTTAAAGAAGTTTCCTGGCGGCCGATACCGATCACCTCACGGGCCAAACCCTTTTTCTTGATGGCCAGACCCAGGGAAGTACCCATAAAACCAACGCCGACGATCGCAACCCTTCTAAACAATTCTTTTCGATTAAACATAATTCTCCCTTTAAAAATCCCTGTCAACCGCGCCAGCGACGCGTTTGCAAGAGTCCATCAATTCTTTAAATTTATCCGGCATCAAAGATTGCGCCCCGTCAGACAACGCTTCTTCCGGGTTTTCATGCACCTCGACCATCAAAGCATCACAACCCGCGGCAATACCGGCGCGGGCCCCGGCGGCCACATACTCCCATGATCCTGTGCCATGGCTTGGATCAACCACCACGGGCAAATGGGACAGGCGCTTGGCAACGGGCACAGCATTGATATCAAGCGTGTTGCGGGTGGCGGTCTCAAAGGTACGGATACCGCGCTCGCAAAGCATGACATCATAATTACCATTGGCCAGCAAATACTCGGCAGACATCAGCCATTCCTTGATGGTCCCGCTCATGCCGCGCTTGAGCATCACGGGCTTTTTAATGATGCCGACTTCTTTTAAAAGCGAAAAGTTTTGCATATTGCGCGCGCCGATCTGCAAAATGTCGACATATTTTGCCAAGAGCTCCACCTGGCGGGTGTCCATGACCTCGGAGATGGTACAGATACCCACTTCTTTACCCACGGCCTGCAGTATCTTCAAACCTTCCTCACCCAAGCCCTGAAAATCATACGGCGAGGTGCGCGGTTTAAAAGCCCCGCCCCGCAGGACAGTAACACCCAACGCTTTTACCTTCTTGGCAATGGAAAGCATGCCTTCATAAGATTCCACCGAGCAGGGGCCTGCCATCACCGTGATCTTCTTGCCGCCCACCGTCGTATTGTAAGGCAGCTTAATGACGGTATTTTCTTTCTTGAACTCGCGGGAAACTAATCTATAGGGCGCCAGGACCTGCATGACCTGTTCAACTCCAGGAAAAACTTCCAGAGGAATGGCCCGCAAGGCATCTTCAGGCCCGATAAAGCCGATCACCGTGCGCTCCACCCCGCGCGAAATATTGGCCTTAAGTCCCAACTTCCCCGTGCGCTCAACAATATGTTGAATATTGGCCTCGGTAGCATCCGGGCGTAAAATAACGATCATAGAACATCTCCTAATGTTTTTATAAAACGCTTGTTTTCCGACGCGCTGCCGATGGAAACGCGTATATAACCTTTTAAACCCCACACGGCCATGTCACGGATGATGACACCTTTTTTAAGCAAAGCACCGGCCACCTGGCTGCTATCAACACCCACATTGATCAAAATAAAATTCGTAAAACTCACCTCATAAGCGACGTCCATACTTTCAAAAGAACGGTAAAGATACTGCCTTTGCTCTTCTACATCTTTTGCGATCTTGCGGTAATACGCTTCATCACCCAAAACAGCCACCGCCGCGGCCTGGGCCATGCTGTTGACGTTAAAAGGCTCGCGTAAACGGTTTAAAATACCGATGATCTCGGCACTCGCGATCCCATAACCGACGCGCAGGCCGGCTAATCCATACATTTTTGAAAATGTACGGGTGGTCATCAGATTGGGATATTTTTTCATCAATCCCAACGTATCAGGATAATCTTTTGCCCGCACGTATTCAAAATAAGCCTCGTCGAAAAATACCAGGGTGCTTTTAGGCACCGAGCGCAAGAAGTCCTCTGTTTGGCGTTGGGTAATATATGTCCCTGCCGGATTGTCAGGATTACCGATAAAAATTATTTTAGTGCGCGCCGTGACCTTGGCTTTCATGGCCGCAAGGTCATAACGAAATTCTTTGAGCGGTACCTGGTGCAAACGCGCACCGGATAAAGTCGAAGCGATCTCATAGATCAGGAATGAGGGCTTGGCAATAATGACCTCATCCCCTTTGGCTGCAAAGGCTTTTACGCTCAAACAGATGATCTCATCTGAACCATTGCCGAAGATCAGCTGATCATCATCGACGTTAAGTTTACGGGCCAAGGCGCGGCGCAGCAGGAAACAGCCGCCATCCGGATAGCGATTGACCTCGCGGGCTGCCAAGTTCATGGCTGCCAACGCCTTGGGCGAAGGAGGATAAGGGTTCTCGTTGGAAGCCAGTTTAATGACACTTTTTAAACCCAGCTCGCGCCTGACCTCGTCAATGGGCTTGCCCGGAACATAGGGTTTGATTTTATATATATATGGATTTGCAGCCTGCACAGTATAACCTCTATTTTAATTCAATAAGACAGAGCATTATACGGGTCACTTCGGGGAATGTCAACCAAAGGCTAATGGCGGGAAATCCATTCTTTAACGGCCCCTTTGATCTCTTCTTTGACTTCTCTTACCTTGGCTAGTTTTTCCTGGTCCGTCCCTTGAAACCTTGACGGATCAGTAAAACTCCAATGGAGCCGTTGGCTCGATCCGGGAAAAACAGGGCATTTTTCCGCGCTTGCTTCATCGCATACCGTAATAACATAATCATACCTGTTACCTTTTTTAAACAGGTCAAACGCGGCCTTGGTTTGTTTGCCCGCGATATTGATCCCTTCTTCTTTTAAAACTTCAACAACGATAGGATTGAGTTTGCCTGGTTCAAGGCCGGCAGATTCCACTTCAAAACGGTCGCCTGCCAATTTCCTTAAAAGCTCCTCGGCCATCTGGCTGCGGGCGGAATTGTGGATGCAGACGAATAAAACTTTTTTCTTGCTCATACCCCTCCTTCAAAATGACGTGATCATGCGTTTTTCCTTGAGCCAGCAGGCTAAAACCCCCACAACTAACCCAATTATAAAGCCATAAGGTAAGCTGCAGGCGATGCCTCCTACCATAAAAGCGATCCACATATCGGTCTTATCTTCGCTAAGGTCTCGGACCAAGGTCATGAGCGCTAAAGATTCAATGAAAAGGATCACTCCCAAAATAGGCATCGGGAATATTTGGATGACCTTGCTGAATCCCTGGCTTAAGAACAATCCAAGGAACAAATACATTCCCCCATAAATTAAAATTGAACCCCCTGTCCTGGCGCCAAAAGTATAATGGCCCATCATCCCTCCTGAACCATGGCAAACAGGAATGCCGCCGAAAAGCGGGCTGATAAAATTCATGAAGCTATAGGTCCATCCGATTTTCTTCATACTTAACGGCTTATCAGGAAAAAGATCTTTATTAAGCTGGGCAGTGGCCAGCATGGAATTTCCCAGAGATAAAGGGATTTGCGGAAGCGCCAAAAGGAAAAAACCGGAAATGATGTTCTGGACGTTGGGGACTTGGACCTGAGGCAGATGAAATCCAAAGCTACCTGAAAAATCTCCGGCGTGGACCTTAAAAATAAAGGCATAAATAATGCCTAAAACAATGACCGGTATCGCGGCCGGAAAACGTTTATTCGGCAAAAGCAATAAAACTAAAATGAAGGCTGCCAAGGCCAACAAGTAGCCATTCATCCCGTCCCGCCCGAGATAATCTTTGAGCGCAATGACCGACAAACTCATTCCCAATCCTAATTGGATGCCGCGGACAACGGCTTTGGGAATGACCCGTCCTAACCAGGTCAATCCACCGCTTAATGTCAACAATAACATCACCGCAGCAATAGCTATACCGGCCCCAAAGATCGTCGGACCCGCTATCTTTTGGGAGATCACGATGGCGGCCACTGCTTTTAAAGGCTGTACCGGCATGGGCCTTTGGTAGACAAGACCGGTGAGGACCTGCATGGCCCCATATATCACCAGGACGCCGACTGCGTCTAAATGAGCGGCCAGGATCATACCGACGATCAAAGGAAGGTCAGTGCCTATGTCCCCAAAGGCGCCTGCCCATTCATGGCGATCAAAACGGATATTCATAATGTCCTTTCAAATTAAAAATTCAACTGGGCCAGACCGGTAAACACATTCTCAGTTTTACGGTCATCACCGCTTGGACCATCAACTGCCCCGCGCCTGAATTTCGTTTGCTCAAAATCAGCAGCTAATTTGACGTTACGGTTTAAATACCAATTGATGCCCGTTCCCCATGTATTCTCTTTTGATATGGACGTATTTAAGTTGGCAAAACTTTCAGAAAAGATCGAGCTGTCCAACTTTAATTCCCCATAACGGCCGACTAATTCAAACGCGCCCCAATGCCCGCTGGATAGATCAAAGTCATGATCAGGTGTGACTCCATTATACGAGGCATTTTCACCGGTTAAAACATAAGAGCCGGTCACTTCCCAGGCCCTGTTCGTCGGTTTATCACGATAAATTTGAGTGCCGCTGCCTTTATACTCTAATTCTTCCTGTGAGTTGACCTTTTCTGCCAAGATCCCCAATGACTTATAGTAATAATACGCCTGAGGTGATGTGCGTATTTGCGGACCGGCAGCTGATACAGTACTGTTATAAGTAAAAACAGGCGCCTGCCCCGTCGAAAAATAACTGGGGATGTCCGTGCCTTTTACCTTGCCGTAACTGACCGCATATCCAACCCCTAAACCTTTTAATGGTTCAATATTTGTATCTTTAAAAGGTTTTAAAAATATACGACCTACTCCAGCTTTTTCATTGGTGTCGCCGGGAGCGGCGGCAAATCCGCCATAAGAGTTTTCACGGTCTGCTGCCCCGTCGAAAAGTCCTCCCGCGTAATTCACCGTATCGTCAAACAAAGACCCGCTTAATTGCACGCCAATATCGCGCTGTGGTGAAAGATTGCCGGTCAATCCTATCTCGGTAAAAGCGGTGTAGCGCGTGTCCTGTAAATTCTCAAGATCAAAGGGCGTTTTAAACTTACCCGCCTTGACCGTTGCCCAAGGGAAATATTTCCAATAAGCCCAAGCATCCTGAAGGCCCACCGCATAGGCAGTCGGGGCGGTGGCTGTGATCGAGCTGTACGTATTCGTATATCCAAATTCAGGCTGGATAAAAAAATCAAAATCACGCGCCACTGTTCCCTGGATCATAAGCCTGACGCGGCGAGGAATAATGCTGCTGCCATAGCCCTGATTATTGCCATTGGTCGCAAATTCACGGGCCACGGCCTGCGCATAACCGCCGATCTTAAGGCTGTAATTCCCGTCCTCTGATCTAATAGAAAAGCCATCCTTGCCATTGGCTGTAATATTCGTGGGGGATGCTTTCTTTTTCTTCCATAATTCTTGTTTAAGATCAGCGACCTGGGCTTCAAGATCATTTAAGCGTTTCTCAATGTCCGCTGTGCTGTCATCCGCGAAAGCCGGATAAGGATTGACCATTCCCGAAACGGTGACCATCATTAATAATAAAACAACAATAATTACCTGGAAACTTCTCATGCGATGCTCCTTCTTTCGCTTGAAGCTTCCAGTTTGTCCGGTCAGCTTTAGCTGCTATATGTCATTTCACGCAGTTTGTCTGCTTGGATTTTCGATGCGGATCTTTTCTTTCTTTTCTATTTGGGTGATCACGCCGTTATGGACAATGATCTCAACAGAACCATATTTTATCTTTTTGAGGTCTTTTAAAATTTCTCTTATATGTTTAATTTCAGATCGTAACATGACTATCGCTCAAGTCTACGATCCCATAGGACCATATATTATAAACCGCATCCAGGGCCTGTTCAAAAGTGATCTTCTCCTGCTCAAGAAATCTCGGGTTTGTAACAGCCTTTATCGCTCCCAAGTATGCTTCTGTGGCGATGGATGGATTGACCCCTCGAAAAATGCCGTTTTTGCTTCCTTTCTCTATTAATGAGCGGATACTTAAGATCTTTTCATTTCTAAAATGAAGGAATTCTTCCCAAAGCCCAGGCAGTTCGGCGGGCATTTCACTGAAAAAATGTTCAAACCAGGGGCCCAGTTGGCTGCGCAATAACAAAATGCTGCCGGAAAAAATCTTCATCGGGTCTTCGTATCTCTTCTCTATATTGTCCATGGTTTCATCCAATTGCTGCTGCAGACGCTTAACCAAGGCCTTAGCAATTTCTTCTTTACCGGCAAACAATTTATAGATGGTATTTTTACTCATGTGCAAGTCAGAGGCGATCTCATCCATGGTCACCTTGCGGTAACCGAATTTGATCATTCGTTTTTCTGCGGCATTAAGGATCTTCTCTTGAATGGGATCGTTCTTTTTCATCCTAAGTCCTATAAATACTAATTATGTATTTTAAGTATCCTAACAAAAAAACTTTATCTGTCAATGAAAAAAACCGGGACACATTGACTTTTTATAGAAATATAGAAAAAAACCGGGACACATTGACTTTTTATAGAAATATAGGAAAAGTCAATGTGTCCCGGTTTTTAAGCGTCGGGATAGGAGCCCAGGATCTTGAGGAATTTGCACATCCCCTCAAGCTGGGACAGGGCGCGGGCCACCTTGGCGTCGCTTTGATGACCTTCGCAGTCAACGAAGAAATAATAGTCCCAGGCTTTCTTTTTAGAAGGCCGGGATTCTATCTTGGTAAGATTGATCTTGTTTTTCATGAAAGGGGTCAACATCGCGTGCAAGGCGCCCACCTTGTCCTTGATGGAAAAAACAAGCGAGGTGCGATCCCTGCCCGTCGGCGGCACATCCATGGTTGAGATCACGAGGAAGCGTGTAATATTATGCGCGCTGTCCTGGATATTTTTCTTGAGGATCGAAAGCCCATATAAAGAAGCCGCGACCTGGGAGGCGATACAAGCTGCGTTCTTTTTATTAGCCACCATTTGAGCGGCTTTAGTGGTTGAGACCACGGGTATCAAGTGCGCTTTAGGCATATTCTTCATCAGCCACTGACGGCATTGGCCCAGGACCTGCGGATGCGAATAAACTTCCTTGATCTGGGACAAGCTTCCCTTGGACATCAAATGATGCGTCACATCCAATAAAACTTGGGAGCAAATTTTAAGATCAGAATCAACTAACAGGTCCATCGTATGGGTAACGACGCCTTCAATGGAGTTTTCAATAGGTACAACACCATAATCACAATCCCCGCCTTCCACCCTGCCGAATACTTCAGCCACATTATCGCAGGCCACATGACCGACGGAAGAACCAAATTTTTTTAAAGATGCCAAATGCGAAAAAGTGGCTTCAGGCCCCATGTACGCAATGCGCAGAGGTTTTTCTAAATTCAGGGACGCTGACATGATCTCGCGATAGATCGCCTCTACTGCCTCATTTTTAATGGGCCCGCCATTGAGGCTTTTGATGCGCTTAAGCACATCCTGCTCGCGGTCCGGTGCGTAGATCGGCTTTTTATTTTTGATCTTCTCACGGCCGATAGATAAGGTAATGGCCGCGCGATCATTTAAAAGTTCAATGATCTTGGCGTCTAATCCGTCTATTTTCTTTCTTAAGTGGCTTAAATCCATGTTTATTGCGCAGCGCCGTCCGCTTGTAAACGGGATTGCCCGCTGCTCTCCTGGCTAACTGCTTGCTCCTGCATCTGCTCAACAGCTTCTTGGGGAACTGATACTGGTTCTTCTGCCTGTAATGCTTCTGCCTTGGGCATGTCAACGCCTAATTGAGTGAACTCCTCGATCTTAGGCAGGTCTTCCAAAGATTTTAAACCAAAATACTCCAAAAATTCCTTTGTTGTGCCATATAAGAACGGCCTGCCAGGCACTTCTTTGCGGCCGGTGATCTTGATAAGGCCTTTATTAAGCAAATGCGCGATGGTACCGTCGGAATTGACCCCGCGGATAACCTCCACCTCAGCCCGGCCCACCGGCTGTTTGTAGGCAATGATCGCCAGGCTTTCTAACGCCGGGCGGGAAAGTTTTTCCTTGGTCTTGGTCTTATAAAATTCGCGGATGAAGGCAGCTGCGTGGCTGTTGGAAAGCATCTGGAAACCGCCGGCGATCTCAACGACCACCATGCCGGCCTCACGATTGACGTACTCTTCCTGCAATTGTTTGATCAGGTCATGGACCTGGGAAGGTTTCAGTTCCGGAAACACTTCTTTTAACTGGTCCAGGACCACAGGTTTTTCGCTGACAAATAATATCGCTTCAATGGCGCTTTTATAATTCTGGATTTGTTCGTCCATATTAAATCTTTCTTTGTTTATATATTTCGTTGAGCAATTCCTCTGAAGTAGCCAGCTTTGTTGACCGCTCAAAGGCTTTTTTGATCATCTCTTCTGCTTCTGATTTTTTATACTGCAACTGCAATAAAATATGCAGGGCTTCTTCTTCAATGTCCCTTGATACCGTCGATGGGCCAGACACTGCCACGCGGTCGCGCATCAGGGTGAATTTGCCCATCTTCCCCTGCAGCTTGGCCACGATCTCCTTGGCTTTTTGCTCGCCTATGCCGGGAAGGGTCTTCAAATACTTGGTGTCTCCCCGGTCAATGGCCTGGGCAATTTCGCCGATCGCTTTATTAAGCGCCTTGACCGCGGCCCTGGGGCCTATGCCGGAAACCTTGATGAATTCCAGGAAAAAATCACGTTCAACTTCATTCAAAAAACCCACCAGGACCGGTACACCGCTCGAGGGGGTCATCTGATAATAATGATACGTGATTAAACGTATATTGCCATCGCTATCTTGACTTTCTTTGACCCTCTGCAGGACAGAGATAGGTGTCAAGATCTCATAACTTAACCCATTGGCCTCAAGGGTCAGCCCTAAGTCATTTTGACGCGATATCTTACCTTTGATGGCTGCGATCATATCAATTTATAACGCATCATGTGTGCTTGTCCCAAGGCCAGGCCCAAGGCATCACTGGCATCTAATTTAAACGATGGCGACTTAATATTCAACAGCCGTTTGACAAATTCCTGCATTTGAACTTTAGTGGCATTGCCGTTGCCGATCAGGGCTTTACGGATACGCTTAACGCTCTGCTCGACAAGTTCGACTTTCTGCTGGGCCGCGCACAAACAGATCACCCCGCGGACATGGCCTAAAACAGGAGCAGTGGCAGGATGTTTATAATGGGAATATAATTTTTCTAAGACCACTACATCAGGATGATGCGCTTGAAGAATGGTCGTGATATGCAGATGGACCTTAAAAAGCCTTTGCTCGAAGGGGTCCTTGACATTGGGCTCAATGGTGCCCGCCTCAAGGACCTTGACACTGCCGGCTTTTACGTCGACAACGCCGTATCCCGTGGTAATAAGACCGGGATCAATGCCTATGATACGCATAGATTATTCTTCGGCAGAAAGCTTGGCCATTTCTTCGTCGGAAATGTCAAAATTTCCATACACATGCTGGATATCTTCGTTGTCTTCAAGGGTCTCGATCAAGTCCAAAACGCTCTTGGCATCCTTGCCTTCAATGGTCATGACGGAATTAGGATCAGGGACCATGGTGACTTCAGCGGAAATAGTTTCAATATTCTTGGCGGTCAAGGCATTTTTAACAGCTTCCAATTGTGTAGGATCGCAATAGATATCAAAAGATTCACCTTCAGTCTTAACGTCCTCAGCCCCTGCTTCCAAAGCAATTTCAATTAAGGCATCTTCCGTGGTTTTGGATTTATCAACTTCCAAAAACCCTTTCTTGGTAAACAAGCGGGCTGAAGAACCGGCACCGGACAAAGCAGCACCTTTTTTATTTAAAATATTGCGGACTTCGGCTGTGGTACGGTTCTTATTATCGGTCAATCCCTCGATCAAAAGGGCCACCACACCCATACGCGCGTCAAAAACAACATTTTCATAGACAATGCCAGGAATCTCTCCTGTACCCTTCTTAATGGCATTCTCGACGTTGCTTTGAGGCATATTGTATTCACGGGCACGGGCCACGGCCGCGCGCAAACGGAAATTAGTGTCCATATTGCCGCCTTTTTCCTTGGCAGCAGCAGTAACTTCCTTGCTCAATTTAGTGAACAGGGCCCCACGCTTGGCATCCGCATCACCTTTTTTATGTTTAATTTTTGCCCACTTAGAATGACCTGACATTTGAAAAACCTCCTGATAATGTTACTCTTTAACTTTAAATTAAAAAAGCAGTCAATAAGCCGAGTTTTGTAACCTCTTGACGAGGCGATGACCATTTGACTCACATCCGCCTTTGGCGGATATCTTGCAGCCTACCCGGGAGTATGACGGAACGGACCGTTCCCTTGCCTTTCGGCATTCTCCCCTATTTGGCATTGCTCCATGCAGAGATTGCTCGTTTCACTCTCCCTTACGGGAGCATCGTCACTGTAGCTCTGATCCTGACCTTTCGGCCGTCCCGCGTTATCGGGATGCATTATCCTTTGGAGCTCGGACTTTCCTCTGCGACGCCATTAGCATCACAGCGGCCATCCTGACCTGCTTTTTTTAAGACCTGACGGACCAGCGCGTCTGCCTCGCTATTTTGCTCGCGGGGCACATGCGCAATTTGGAACTTTTTAAAACCTGTCACCAAATGCTTGACCTGATCAAAGAGCGGTTTTATATTCTCATGCTTGACCGCGTACTTGCCGCGGACTTGCTGGCACATCAATTCACTGTCGGTTTTAACGCTGACTTCATCCGCTTTTAAGATCACTGCTTCTTGTAAGGCAACGATCAAGGCCGTGTATTCCGCGATATTATTGGTCCCCTGGCCGATGGCGCGATTCAGGGTCTTGACGGTCTTCGCACCGTTCTTAATGACCACCCCGATGGCCGCCGGCCCCGGATTACCTGAACAGCCGCCGTCGGTAAATATCTCAAGTTTCATAAACTAAAGGTCATCGGCCAGATAAAGGATCCTGGCACACATATCGCAGGCAATGATCTGCTCGTACTTTTTAAGCTCATTGAGCACCTGTTCAGTCAAATGCATGAAGCAGCCGCCGCAGCTGCTATCAACCACTTTAACAATACCCAAACCATCTTTATTGTTCAGGATACGCTCATAACGGCTTAAATAATCAGGCCTGATCTCCGGTGTTACACGCGAGCGCTGGGACTCTTTGACTTTAAGCTGATCACCGATCACAGCGACGTCATCGTCCACCTGCTTTTTCTTGGCATTGAATTCTTTTTCGTATTGGACAACCGTGATTTTTTCCGCTTCCAGCGCTTTACGGGCCGCATCCACTTCGTCATAACCCAAAAGGATCTTCTCTTCGACGATGGACCTATCCGCCTTCATATTCTCAATTTCAAGCAACCGGGCCTGGTATTCCTTGTTCGTTTTTAAAAGGGACAAGGAACCGTCCGCTTTAGAGATACCTTCTTCTTTGACCTTGAGATCTAACTCCAGTTCTTTCTGCACGACCTGGATGGCTTTTAATTTATCTTCCAGGCCCTTGAGCGTGGTTTTTTTAGATTCAAATTCGGATTTTAAAGCTTCGAGCTCCGCAGGCTTTTCACGCAGTTCGCGTTTGAAACGGAAAATTTCCTCGTCCATGACCTGAAGATCGACGAGTTTCCTGATCTGATCCTTCAAATTTTGGTTTGCCACCGTCATATGTCCTTTAATTTACTATATCTGGTGGACTCAGTAGGATTTGAACCTACGGCCTTCGCCATGTGAGGGCGACGCTCTAACCAACTGAGCTATGAGTCCCTCATACTCAAAATGGGCCCACCAGGACTCGAACCTGGGACCAAGGGATTATGAGTCCCCTGCTCTACCGACTGAGCTATAGGCCCCAAAGAAGGTTCAATATTAGCATAATTACTATTTTATGGGTAGGAAAAATTTCAGGGGAGCCTACTGCTTTTGCGCGGAAGCACTACTGGGCAGATTTGAATATTCATCCGCACCGCCACTGCTGTCGCCGCCCCGGTCACCCTGGCCCTGAATTTGGTTCCACTCATTTAACTGGTCCGGCCTTAAGTATTGGGCTACCCCTTGGTCTTCCGCTGCTTTGATCTGCTGCTTTTGGCTGTCAATGGCACTCTGATTAATGGTCCCATCCTCGATGCTTTTCTGAAGATCATCGGAGGCCTCCGTATATCTTTCAACGATCTGAGTAATATTAGCTACCTGGTCTTCTGACAAATTCAGATCATGCTGCATTTTAAGGACAATGTCATTGGTGCTCTGCTGCTCCAGGGCGAATGCCGGGACTGTTGTAAAAGCCAAGATCAGCCAAAATACGTAAATCATTTTAATTTTCATAAGAGATCTCCATAAAAAAGCCCGCCAGCGATTTTGCTGACGGGCTTTTGATGAAAAGCCGCGGATCAGCGGCTATCTTTATGCTTTGAAAAACAGTCCTTGCAGTAAACCGGACGGTCTTCCCTTGGTTTAAATGGGACTTCGCACTCTTTTTTACAATCCGCGCAAACAGCTTTGTGCATTTCCCGCGGTCCTCTGTCATACCCACCTCTACCACCACCTTGTCCACCTTGAAAACCCATGCGCTCTCCTTGTTATGGCCCCGCCTTGGCGGGGGACAAATTAAAACACTTGTCAAATTATCGTCTTAAAACCGTCATCTGTCTACCACTTTTTTTGTATTAATCCTTGTCCTCGGGAGAATGATCTTTGTGCCCCTTATGCTTCATCATATCTTCTTCTTTTTCCAGGGCCATGTAACCTGCGAATTGCTCAGGTGTCAGGATCTTTTTGACCTCTAAAATGGAATTTAAATGATTGTCAACCATCTGCCCTTGAATAGTTTTAAGCTGGGCTTGAATATCATTGATCTTATTCATATCCGGCGTCGCTTTGACGATCTCAGCATCAAATGCTTCCCTATTGGCCTTCATCTGTTCAAAAACACTTTTCATGGCTTCTTTTTGTTTTTGGCGGCTGTCTTTCCACTGCTTTTCCTGGTCTGCGCTCAGGTTGAGGACCTTCCCCATCATGCGGCCATGCTCACCATGATGCCAACCACCGTCCTTCTGGGAAGCATCCGGGGCTGTACCGGTGTCCGCCCACACTGCTGGAGCTGATAAAGCCATTAAAGCCACCACTAATCCTGCGATCTTTGTCTTTGTTACCATATGAGCCTCCTGTTTTTTATCCTGAATTATTTACCCTTTCACTTATTTAGACAATAAGCAGCGCCAAAAAGTTCCGTCTTCAGGCCTTTATTCGAACCGCAAAGCTTCAATGGGATTAAGTAAAGAGGCTTTATAGGCGGGCCAGAGGCCGAAGACCAATCCGACGAACAAAGAGAACGCGGTCGCTAAAATGATGGAGAACATGGAGATCTTCACCGCCCAGCCGGCAAAAAGAGTCAAAAGAAAAGACGCCCCTGCCCCGAACGCCACGCCGGCAATCCCGCCGATCAAGGACAGCATCACCGCTTCGATCAAAAATTGGATCATGATGTCCTGGCGATTGGCGCCTATGGCCTTGCGCAAACCGATCTCCTTGGTCCTCTCCGTCACTGACACTAACATAATATTCATGATACCAATACCGCCGACCAGCAAAGAAATGGCCGCGATAGAACCTAAAAGCATGGCCATCGTTTTAGTGGTTGCCTCCAGGGTGGCTTTGATGTCCGCCATATTACGCACCTG
>JABDCU010000025.1 GCA_013287965.1 Candidatus Omnitrophota bacterium
GACGCAATCATACTGACCGTCACATTCAAACACCGAAGAGCGTGTGCCTACTTTTATGGAAGAATGTATTTGTTGGGAAAGCGTTTGGCCCCTGAAAGCGTCAGGGACTAAGATCAAAAAACAGGAATGATGAGGATATCCCTTGATGATCTCCTGGATCTTGACCGCATAGCGATCGGGCTGGCAGGTGTATAAAGAAAACAGCGGCTTATGGTCCCGGCGGATAGACGGCTTATGGTCTTCCTTATTCCTCAGGATCGTACCCAGGGCTTCACCTAAACTGCAGCCGTAATACGCACAAAAATCTTGGGCAAAGGCCAGGTCCAGGCTGTTAAACACCGCGGAAGGATCACACAAAGATTGTATCGGTTTTAATTTGGGAACAGCACTATGCTCAAGCAGACCGATCACAAAACCGGTTTGTTTCCTGGGACCAAAAGAAACTTTGACACGCGTCCCTGCCGTAACTTGAGGGACCAAATGTTCGGGGACCAAATAATCAAAAGTCCCGTCGATGGGAAGATCAAAAACAACCTGTGCGATCATAGTAGAATTTCATTCATGCGCAGGCCGATATCGATGTCGGCAGTCCATGTGGAGCATTCATAGCAAGGCGATAATATCGGCCACGGCATTGGGTTTAGATAATTCGCTCAAGCGCAGGCGCAAGACGTCTAAATTCTTAGGATTAGAACTCCATGCATGGATGGTCTCAGAAATTTGCGGCAAGGAACTCTGCCCCTGGCACACTTCATAGCTGCTCAAGACTTTAATATTATTAGTCTCCTGCCCCGGAATGGCGCTAAAGAATATCATCGGCAATTTTTTCACCAATGCTTCCGCGATGGACAATCCCCCGGGCTTGGTCACCATGACATCGGAAACAGACATTAATTCATCCATATTATTAACCAGCCCAAGGACATGCGCGTTTTTGTCGGCCTTGGGCTTTAATCGTTCGTATAATTCCTTGTTATGCCCGCAAACGATCAGCAGTTGATAATTTTCCAAAAGCTGCATAAGCTCTTCGATCGGCCCCATGCCGAAAGAACCGGTGGCGATCAAAACAGTCAATATCCCGTCTTGGATCCCTAATTTTCTCTTTAGGGCCGTGGTGTCGGGTTGAAGAGCAAACTTGGCATCGGTGGGAATACCGGTCGTAAAGACCTTTTCAGGTGCCACGCCTAAAGAGATCAATTTATTCTTGGTGTATTCACAAGCCCCTGTATAAACATCGATCCCCTTATTCACCCAAATGCGATGCACATCAAAATCCGTCACGACACAAATGATCTTGGATTTGATCTTGCCTGTACGTTTAAGATACGCGGACACTTCCGCCGACAAGAATTGGGTCGTGATCACAGCATCAAACTTTTCCTCTATCAGGAATTTCTGCAGGGCTTGGGCATTAAAACCATTATACAAGCGCCTGGCCATATGCACCAATGGCTGCATCCAGGGAATATCAAGCAAGGCAAATAAAAACCCCCAAGCCCATGACAGGCGCGTAACTATCAATGAATAAAACCCTGGATAGGTTATTTTAAAAAAAGGATTGGTATGATCCAGGGCGTCAACCAGACGGGCATCAAAGCCGCCTTGGGCCTGTAACCCATGGAAAATGGCCTCTGCTGCTTTTTTATGCCCGGCCCCGGCTGTTGCGTGGATGACTAGAATTTTCATTTTGGATAATTGGGACAGCGCCTTTAAGGTCTTTGACGATGTGGTCCGGCTTGACCGTCCACTTGCGCATATAGCGGCGGTCTTCGCGGCCTGAAAGCACAAAAATAGTTTTGCATCCGCCATTTGCCCCGGTCTTGATATCGCTTTCGGTATCTCCGACGAAAAAAGCCTTTTGCGCGTGGCTGATGGTTTTATTGAGGGATTTAAGGGCCTTCTTCAATAACCCGATGCCGGGTTTGCGGCAGTCACAGCCGGCATCCGAACGGTGCGTGCAATAAAAACTCTTGCGGATCAGGCCCCCTGATCTCTCGACGGCCTTGGTCATTTTGGCATCAATGCGTTTGAGTTTAGCCAAAGAATAAACACCTTTTCCCACCCCGGCCTGATTGGAGATGACAAAGATCTTGTGCCCGCTTTGGGTCAACGCACGGATCGCTTCCAAAGATCCGGGGATAAAATGGAAATCCTTGACCTTGGTCACGTAAGAACCGTTACCCGGAAACTTATTGATGACACCATCTCTATCGAGAAAAATGACCTTCATAATGTATGATGTTCCGGTATAAAAAAATAATTCCCTGGTTTTTCTGCATCCGCGGCCGGGACAAAGGCGCCCGCATCCCAAACCATAAGCCTATAATTCCACTGGCGAAAAAAATCGAGCATATCCGACGGATTTTGCTGATAACGCGCCAGATTATTAGCATCAATTTCCGTCAATACAATGGGTCTAAACCGTTCAATCACGGCCTTGGCCCCTTGAAACACTAATAATTCCGAGCCTTCGGTGTCGCATTTGATCAGGTCCAGGCGCACCAAGCCTTGGGCCCTTGCAAAATCATCCAGGGTCAGCATTTCAACTGTTTCACAAAAGCTGTCTTCTTTTTTCCCTGAACGGATATACGCCAACGAGGCGCCTAATTTGCCTGATCTTTTGGGCGGTAAACATAACTCGATCGACCCCGGCTTATTGGAAACCGCCTTTTTGGTCAAGACCACATTCTTAAGGCCGAAGAAAGCTTTCACAAATGAAAACACTTTGTAACTGTAACTCCCCGGCTCAAAACTGTATATCCTGCCCTGCGTGCCCACCATCTTTGACAAGGGATACGCATAACGTCCATATGCCCCGCCCACGTCGAAGCAATAAAAATCCTCGCGTATCAGCCTTGACAGGGCTTCGACTTCCGGCTCAAATTTTTGCCCCCGGACATTACGGCTGACCGTCTTGATGATCGTGGACGGAAGGCTGAAAATGTTTTGATAAAGAACATGGTGGTAAAATCGGCCCATGATTAAACTTTGGCTTTAATGTCGTTGATGTAATACCCTTTTTCCTTCATTTCCCTGTATTTGCTGTACGCGGCAAATTCATGAAAGCCGCTCAAGACCGCTGCCACAAAGCCATAATAACCGTCTTTATATCCTTTTTTAGTGATGAAACGCCGCCAAACCCGGTCCACTGTCCGCCATACGGCCTTGCCCATCGACATTTTCCGTCCGTCCACATACCATTTGTACGCTTCCAGCGTCGAATAACGATTGATCTTCTTGATAAAATCCTCCACATTGCGAAAACTATAGTGGATGGTCTTGCCCTTCATATTCCCGCCCCGATACCCTTCTGAAAATTTCAGGCCCGGGTGGATGACATCATAATCCGCCTCAGACCATTTCACATAGGTTTTATTGTACAAACGGATATGCGGGTTCGACCAGCCGCCATTATTTAATTGCACATCGCCTATATAATTGATCTGCGGCGCCCAATACGCCGCGATCTTGGGGTCCCCATCTTTGAGTGCCGCGGCGATCTCGAGCTTAAGATCATCCGTCAGACGCTCATCACAATCCAAAAGCAGGACCCAGTCATTTTTCACCTTGGAAGCCCCGAAATTACGGTGTTTCCCTTCGAGCTCCATGTGCCGGATGAATATTTTATCGGTAAAGTCGGCCGCTATCGCGCGCGTATTGTCCACGCTCTCATCATCCAGCACCACAATATCATCCGCCCAGCCTGCGACACTTGCCAAGCAATCTGCAATCCTGGTTTGTTCATTTTTCGCAATAATAACGACGCTAAGCGGTAGTGCCACGTTTTTCCTCCTTATAATAGGTCCCGAGGCTCATCAAGATCCCTATCAATAACCATAATAAAATGTTCAGTTGTAAAGAAGACCACGGGGTGTCCATAAGGCTGTGGACCATCCATGCCAGGATCCCGCAGGACAACCCACCCCCTAAAACATGAAGGTCTTCTGCCCACGCCACCCGGCGCATTGCCTTCCAACCCTCCAGGCATAGGGAAACAAAAAGCCATAAATAAAATAACAACCCGACGATCCCAAGTTCCGCCGTAATATGCAATAAGCTGTTGTGCGGATATTCTTCATGCCCGACGCGCAAGTCCCTGAGTGTTTGAACATACGCGTTATACCCGCACCCAAACCACGGATAATGTTTGATGACATTGACCGCTGTCCCCCAGTAATATTCACGGCCTGAAGGGCCAAAAAGTATTTCTAATGCATCAAAACCGGAAGGCAGGCCGGATGTATTAATAAAGCTTGGTTTTACAATATTGCTCGGCGTCACGGAGGTGACACCATACATATCAACACGTGTGCTTAAGCAATGCACGCCATATACCCAGGAAAATACGGCGAGCATCAAAATGATCAGGACCGTTAACTTATAATGTTTCAAACAAATCCCCAAGGCGACCATGCTCACGGCAAAAGCGACCCACGCGCCGCGGGAAGCTGTCAGGCCAAGGGCGCTGACCAAAAGTAAAAACAATACGCCGATGGCACCCCCCGCCCAGGGCATCCGCTTTAGAGAGATGATGATCGAAGCCAATACCACCGGTAAAACCGTGACCAGCAAGGTCCCCAGATCATTGGGATGGTTCATGGGGCCCGTCACCCTGCCGAAGATCAGCGAATTATGATGAACAATGCTTTTACCCCAGGTGTACTGGATCATGACATCGACGGTGACAAGAAAAAATGTCAGCAGCAGCATAGACAAAACGCCGTATAAACGCTTGCGGCTGTCGAGGACCTGCGTGACCAGATACATTAAAAAAACTTGCTGTAAAAACCTTGAAAAAAACTTTCTTGCGCTCAAGGAAGGGTCATGGCTGAACGGTATCGTCAAGACGATCAACAAGCCGATGGCTATTAATGGCCCGATCATGCTGTTGGGAACAGGATCCGTATCTTGGGCATAACCCCGGCGCACTGGTGCTTTGCCTAATAAAAAACGCTTGACCATCCAGGCCATGATCATCGTCACCTGACAGATCTCGATCAGCGCGAACGAATAAGGTATAAAAAATACCATCACCAGCAAAGCGCCGTACATCAATCGATCGCAAATGATCAAAGATCTGTTCACAAAGACTTCTCCAGGGCCGCTGCCACCGCCTCGATCTGTTCTTTGGTCATGTGCGGGAACATCGGTAGGCTCATCACCTCACAAGCCACCTTTTCAGCAACGGGGAAATCTCCCTTTTTATGCCCTAGATCAGCGTAAGCCTCCTGCAGATGCAGGCCGATGGGATAGTGGATAAGCACCCCGACCCCTTGGGCTTTCATGGCTTCGACGACTTTGTCGCGATTGGGCACAAGGATGGCATAGGTCTGGAACACATGCGTGCGGTCTGCCTTGGTGACAGGAGTGACCACGCTTTTAAACGGTTTGAGAAGCTGCCCATAATAGGCGGCGTTTTTCGCGCGCATTTCATTCCAGCTGTCTAAATGTTTTAATTTGGCATTAAGGACCACCGCCTGAAGCGTATCCAGGCGCGAGTTGGTCCCCTTGATCTTGTGTTCATAACGTCCTTGACGGCCGTAATCACGCAGCATTAAGGCTTTTTCATAAATATCTTTGTTATTAGTCACGATCATCCCCGCGTCCCCGCAGGCCCCCAGACTCTTGGTGGGATAAAAAGAAAAACAAGCCACATCGCCCAGGGACCCGGCACGTTTGCCCTTATAACGGGAACCATGCGCCTGGGCCGCGTCCTCGACGATCTTGATGCCGTGTTGACGGGCGATGGTGACGATCTCATCCATATTGGCCGGCTGGCCGTAAATATGCACCGGGATCACTGCTTTTGTTTTCTTCGTGATCGCCGCCTGGAAAGATTTAGGATCAATGTTAAAGGTGTCCGGCTCAATGTCCACAAAAACCGGTTTAGCGCGGCAAAAAGAAACGCACAGGGCCGTGGCAATAAAGGTATGCGTCGGGACAATGACCTCATCACCTTCCCGGATATCCAGGGCCATCAGACTCAGATGAAGCGCGTCGGTGCCGGAATTAACACCCACCCCGTATTGGACGTCACAATATTTGGCAAAAGCCCCTTCAAAAACATGGGCTTGTTCGCCTAAAATATAATCGCCTTTTTCAAATACTTTTTTAAACCCCAAGTCCACCTCACCCTGGATCAGGCGGTTTTGTTCTTTAAAATCAATAAAGGGAATACTCATAAAATATACTGTACCTTTCTATAAACTTCTTCCACTGAAAGTTCGCCCAAACAACTGATATGTTCACAACGGGCCATGCGAAAACGCCGGTAACATGGCTGGCAAGGCAGGCCCTTTTGCACCACGGCGCGGGTCGTCGCGGGATAGGGGCCGTACACGTGCGGATCTACGGGACCAAAGATGGAAACCGTCTTGACCCCCACCGCTTCGGCCACGTGCAAAGGGCCTCCGTCGTTAACGATGGCACCCTGGGCCAGCATCAACAAAGCAGCTAACCCTAAAAGTGTCGTTTCTCCAACGGCAAAATGTATAGGGAAATTAGCCTGACTAACGACTTCGCGGCACAAGCCCTCATCTTTTGGGTCACCCATCAGTATAATGTCAGCGTCGAAATTTTCAATGATTTTATCTATTAAATGGGCATACTTAGGCGCCGGCCATCGCTTATTCCCGGCGGCCGCCCCCCAGCTGGCCCCTCCACCGGGTAAGACCGCTATCAAAGGCTTGTTCAGGCCGATCTTATGCCTCTTGAGCCATTCTTGAGCCCATTGGATATCTTGGGAAGGCACATCTAATTTCATTTTTTTGACCACAACCGGTATCTGGACCAAACGAAGCAGGTCCAAATAATATTCAATGATATGTTTCTCTTCAAACCCAAGCAAAAAGACGCGATCGGTCAAAAACCCCCCGCGCTTGCGATAATCAAATCCCACACGCTTTTTGATGCCGCAGGCCGCGGACAAAAATCCAAAAGAGCTGTTAAGGGAAAAATCAAAGACCATATCGAATTTTTGCTGCTTGATGCTGTTAAACAGTTCGAGATACTTGGGGAGCTTTCCCACAAACTCATCACGTTCATAAATAAAGACCCGGGCTATGTCCGGATTTGATTTAAGAAGCTCCGCGGTGCGGCTATTGGCCAAATACGCGATCGAGGCCTGTGGATAGGCCAAACGCAGATTGCTGATGACAGGACCGGTAAATAAAACATCCCCGACACCGTAAGGATTAATGATCAGTATCTTCAAACGATCCTCTCCCTGACCCGCCGCCCGGTTTTATAACGCAGGCGGAGCCAGAAGAAGAGGTTCCACCATGATCGCCGCCGGATCATATCAAAATCTTCACGGCTTAAATGATGCCCTGCCACCATTTCCTTCATGACAGCCGGATGAGTGCCTAAATACGACGGGAAGCGGTCCAAGTCCCCATAACCGCCCGTGAAGGAGTTACTCTTGTTTTTGTCCGCGTAACCTATGGCCGCGGCATTATCAAAACGCTTTTGCATCGCTTCATTGGAATTGACCCAGCCATAGTGATACAGATAACAGAAAGTCAGGCGTGTGCGCAAAGGTTTTCCGTCGATACGCCTGAAGCCAAAAGCATCGCCATAGGATTCGACCTGTTTATTATTACGGATAATGCGGTCCTGCTTTTGATACCAGCCGAAATCAACGCGGTAGCGCCAGAAGGACCCATAAAAATGAAACCACCAAAAACGCAGGGCATCAACGTCATTTTGGGCCAGATAATGACGCATCCAGAATTTCAGTTTATTCAGATCAGCCTCATGGATGACCTCATCGCTTTGCAGATAAAAGGCCCAATCGCCTTTACATTCTTTAAGAGCCCTGTTGGTTTCAAGTGCCAGCACACTGGACCCCTGGCCCATGTCCCATTGGCTTTGGATAATGCGTATCTTGGGGCTGTCAATGGAGCGGATCAACTCCAGCGTGCCATCTTCACTGTCCCCCACATTGACGATGAATTCATCGCAAATAGGCAGGATCGAGCGTATGGAAGCCAGTACAGGATAACTGAATTTGACCGCGTTGCGGACAATGGTAAAACCGCTGATTTTCATATGTTCACGGGACCTAAGAGACCTTTTTCTTGGCAAGCAATGTTACATTTTCCGCCGGAAACATATACGTCCAAAAACGTTCATAGGTGTCAGGATATTTATTGGCAAGAAAGCTGATGCCGCTTGCGCGAAAAAGTTTGTAAAAAGTTATTTTTTGCTCGACGACATCTAAATTGACAAAACTTAACAAGCTGTTGAACATAAAGTAAGAAAAAAACCTTGTGTGCTGCGGCTCTGAATAAGCAACACGGCTCGAAAAATGGGGGGTAGCGATAAAGACGGTCCCGCCGGGTTTCAGGATCCGTTCCATTTCTTTGATAAAGCTGACAACATCGTTTAAATGCTCAATGATATGTTTGGCATAGATCTCATCATAACTATTGTCCTTTATAGGATAAGGGAATTTATTCAGATCATGTAAAATGTCCGGATGGGCCTTACTGTCAAAATCCAAATACGTCGCTCCGGGCATTTTATTGTTTCCGCAACCGATATCCAGTCTGGTTCTTCCTTCCGGCATAAGCACTTCCTTTTTAGTTAGATTAATTGAAATGTTTGATAAATTTCCAGGGTTTTCTTGGCTGTAGTTAAAAATGAGAATTCCTGGGCGCGTTTTAATCCTGCCTCACGCAACGACCCTTTAAGGGTTTTATCAGTCAAGACCTGCTCCATGGCCTGGGCCATCGCCTTGGTGTCCTTGGGGTCTATCGTCAACGCTGCTTTAGAGGCGATCTCAGCACACGACGAGGTCTGTGAGGTGATGACCGCGGTGCCACAGCAAAAAGCTTCCAGGATGGGAAAACCAAAGCCCTCATAAAAAGACGGGAATACAAAAACTTCCGCCATATTATAAAGCTGGCGTAATTGCCTGTCGCTGACAAAGCCGGTAAAAATGACATCCGCTTGAATGTCTAATTCTTTAATAAGACCGGCAATGCTTTCCACCATCCAGCCTTTCATGCCGGCAACGACCAATTGCCCTTGAAACACTCTTTTTCCTTTAAGCAAAGCGAAACTTTCAAGCAAACCGGCTAAATTCTTCCTGGGCTCGATGGTACCGACATAGAGGATAAAAGGCTTATCAATGCCCAGCTGCTTCAAATGGTTTGCCGCCTCAAGGCGCTCTATCGGTGATAAGGGATAAAATAGATGATGATCAACCCCATTATAGACCACACAGGTCTTTTCAAGAGGGATATTAAAAAAAGCGTGCAGATCACGGCGTGTATTTTCAGAAATACAAATGATTTGATCGGCCTTGGCCGCGATGGCCTGCATGTACTTTTCTGTGATATCAATGGTGGGGGGCGTGTGGGCTTGAGGATAGGTCTTATAAATAAGATCGTGGATAGTGACGACCAATTTACCCGAGTAGGGGCCGATGCGATCAGGGCAAGGCAAATGGTAGATATCGCCCTTACCGGCCCCCCGGCGGAAACGGTCTACCCGGCTTTTAAAATTCTTATAACGGGAAAAATCCGGCAAGTGCCGCTTCAGATCAAGCAGACGCTTGGGGGCATGAAGGACATATTCGTCGGCATGGTCGATCTTCCCTAAATTGTCTAAAAGATGATAGGTGTAGCGGCCTATACCCGTACGCTGATTTAACAGGATGGACCGGCAATTGATGGCTATGCGCATGCACTTGTTTACCCTTTGGATTTAAGGAAATCTTCAACTACCTTTACCACATAATCCATTTGAACGACCCCCACATCCTGATGGCAGCCGATATGCGTCCCATGGTCGGAGCAATATTCCGATTGGGGAAAATCTCCGAGCTTGTGATTCATGAACTGGTAGCTCTGGGTCTGTGTGGGGATGGAATAGAATAAATTACGGGAATCCACCCCCTGCTTTTCTAAATACGTCACGAACTCATCTTTGGTAAAATTAACGCCGGGCTTAAGGACGATCGAAAACGCGTGCGGACCTAAGACCTCGTGCGCCTCTTCTTTAAGACACCAAAAATATTGGTCAAACCTGGCAAAAGCTTTGATCAGATGGCGGACATTGGCACGCCGTTTCTCCAGGATATCGTGGAATATCTCAATATTCCCCAGGCCCACCGCGGCCTCGATCTCATTCATCTTGGCGGAAAAGCCGATGCGCTTGAATTGGAATTTCCCATCGATCCCGTGATTACGCAGGGAGCGGGCGGCCTCAGCCATTTTTTCATTATTGGTGATGAGCATGCCCCCCTCGATGGTCGTTACAATATGCGCCGCGTACAATGAAAAACAAGCCATGTCACCGATGGCACCTATTTTTTTCCCCTTGTATTGGGCGCCATGCGCTTCGGCGGCGTCTTCGATCACATAAAGTTTATGCTTTTGGGCAATACTCAAAATCTCATCCATGGCCGCGGGCTTGCCCATCAAGTGCACGGGCATAATGGCGCGCGTTTTAGGAGTGATGGCTTTTTCAATTTTCTTAGGGTCGATATTTAAAGTCTCCCGCTCCACATCAACGAACACAGGCGTGAAACCTGCCTGTAAAACCGCGTTACCCGTGGCCACAAAGGTCAAGGCCGGCACAATGATCTCATCCCCGCGCTGGGCGCCAAAATCATAGAGCACCGCGCAGGCAATGGCATCAGCGTCCGTACCGCTGGAAACCGCGATGCCGTATTTGACGCCGAAAAGCTCCGCGAATTTTTCTTCGAATTCCCTGACGTATTTACCTTTGGTCAGCCAGCGGCGTTCAATGGCCTCATCAATGAGCTTTTTGGCCTTGGAAGTGATCGAGACCGTCCCAAAAGGGACTTTATACCCGGACTTGGAAGCCTCCTGACCGTCGCTAATAGCCGTCGCTTTATTAAAATCTGATTTCATACCTGGCCTTTTAATGTTTTAAGATGTTCCTGCGCCCAGGAATAACGCTCCGGGGTGCCGATATCAATGAAGCGGTTCTCCACTTTAAACGCGTAAAACCCTTTACCCCCCAGATACGGAAAAAAATCATGTTCGATCGAAAATTTAGACGTGGTCTTCACTAAAGCAAACACGTTGCGGTCAAAACAATAGGTGCCGGTATTAATGTACGCCGAAGATTTTATCAGCTGCTTTTCTTTAAAGGCACCGATGGCGCCGTTTGACGCGATCTCGATGGTCCCATAATCACGGGCGTCAGGCACCAGGGTGACCGCTATGGTGGCTTTGGCTTTATTTTCTTTATGCTGTACGATCATTTTTTTATAATCGATCACGCAAAAGCAGTCCCCGTTCATCGCTAAAAACCGGTCAGTTTTAACATGACGGGACCCCTGCTTAATGGCCCCGCCCGTGCCTAATGGCGCCTCTTCCCTGGAAAAAATGATCTCGCGGTCCTGGTATTTATCCTTAAAATAGGCCTCAACCTCGTCACTGCCATGGCCCACACATAAAATAAAACGCCTGCCGCCCTGGGAAGCAATGTAATCAATGAGTATCTCTAAAAACGGCTGGTCATTGATCTTGGCTAAAACTTTCTGGGTGTCTCCGGTGACCGATCTAAGGCGTTTACCCAAACCGCCGGCAAGGATAACGACATCTGGGAACATATTATTTGATCAGGCCGCTGTCGGGTTGATAGAAAATGATCTGGCTGCCTAAATTCTCGAATTTGAAGGGAACTTCCAAAAAACCTTTGAGCTTTGCGCGGATCTTGTTTTGCTTTGAAGGCTCTGCAAAAAGCAGTACGAAGCCGCCTCCGCCTGCCCCGAGCAATTTACCGCCCACTGCTCCCGCAGCGATTGCCTTTGAGTACAAATGATCAATGTGTGAGCTGGATATTTTGTCTGACAAGGTACGCTTGAGCTTCCAGCTTTCATCAAGCAGGCGGCCGAACTTTAAAATATCATTGCCATTTAAGACTTCCACCGCCTCATGCACCATTTCATGCATGCGGGCCAATTCCGCCTTCTTTTGCGGGATGTTCTTGATCTGCGTCTTGGCGATGGTCGAAGCTTTCCGGGAAAACCCCGTGAAAAAAAGCATTAAATGGTCCTGCAAAAGGTTTAATTTCGCCGCCGGGACAGTCAGGGGCTGTACGCGTAAATGATTGGTGCCGCCGAATTCGATCAAATTAAAACCGCCGTAAGCAGCCAGGGTCTGGTCCTGGCACCCGACATTTTCCTTGATCATGTCCTGTTCCACATGGATCGCTTCACGGGCCAGGCGTTCCTTGGTGACCATCTGCCCTTTGAGGGCATACAGGCTGTTAAGCAGCCCGACGGTAAAAGACGAACTTGATCCCAAACCCGTGCGCGCCGGCAGGTCTCCGTCGTGATGGATCTCAATGCCTTCATGGACCTTCAAAAAACGTAAAACTTCACGCACCGAAGGGTGGTCTATCTCATCAATGGACTTGCCCACATGCTCCATCTTGGAATAAATGATGCGCGATTTGTGTTCAAAGAACGGCGGCAGGTAACGGCAGCTGATATAACAGTATTTATCAATGGTGGTGGCCAAGACAGCACCGTTGTGGTCCGCAAACCAGCCGTTGTAATCAGTGCCTCCGCCAAAAAAAGACACGCGAAAAGGGGTACGGGAAATGATCATGGGGCTGTAGGCGCCTCCTGTAAGATCTTGCGTTTTAATTTGATCTTAGTCGATTTAATGGTCTCATCCACCGCCGCCTGGCCGAACTTCTTTAATAGTAGTTCTAAAAATTTCGGGTTAGTGTGGTATTTCATCCAGGCCTCGTCCCTGAAAGCCAGGACTTGCTCGGCGGTCAGATATTTGGTAGGCAAGGGCTGGCCTTCATAAGAGTGTTGAGAAAACCCTTCATAGCTCGAAGGCAACTTCCATCCCTCTTTTTTGGCAATGCCGTACAAGGGAGAGCCCGGATAAGCCATGGCTGAATAAAAATTAGCTTCCTCGGTGTTCATCTCGATGGCTAAATCCAGGGTCATCTGCATGCTGGCTAGATCATCTTCCGGCAGGCCGAAAATATAATTGCCGATGACATTAATGCCATGATCACGGATCTTGCCCACCACCGAACGGATATCCACATCTTCAAAACGGCCTTTGGTCACGTCTTTGCGCACCCGGGTATTCCCGCTTTCGATCCCCAAGGCCAGCCAATTGACACCGGCTTTCTTTAAAGTAGCTAAATATTGGTCACGCACCGTGTCCACCCTGGAATAACACCAGATATTGAATTTATAACCGCGCTGGATGATCAATTCGCAAAGCTTGAGGAAATGATTGGCGTTAAGCACAAAGAGCTCGTCAGCGATCTTGATATTAGTGATGCCCTGGGAGGCGAAATAATCAAATTCCTTGATGATATGCTCCGGTTCCCAATAACGGAACACGGCCGATCCGTCGGAATATTCATTCTCCTGGCGGTTGATGATATTGATCATGCAGAAAGAACATTTCATGGGACAGCCAAGAGATGTGTACAAGGCCGCAAAGGGCTGGCGATTGGAATTATTTGGGTAAGAATGCCATAGCGCGGTACGGTAATTTTTAACAGGCAGCAGGTCCCAGGCAATGCCCGGAAGCTCACGGGGCAAGTCTGCCTTGGCCACGATGGGTGAGGGTTTATTTAAAACAATGCCGCCCCCCCGACGAAAGCCCAAGCCATCTACTTTTTCTAGTCCGTCTTTTAAATCCGTCTTTAACAAATTAGAAATAGTATAAACGCCTTCATTTTGGCAGACAAAATCAATGCTCTGGTGGTGTTCCAAAACCTCACGCGGCAAAGCAGCGATATGGCCACCGACAAAAAGAATTTTTCCTTCAGGCGCTGATTTTTTAACTGCATCAGCCACGTGGGTGGCCCCGGCCATATTCTGGGAACTGGCCGAAGGCTGTTGGCCGTACACCACAAAACAGGTCAGGCGCGCGTTGGCCTTTGCGATCTGTTGGGCGGACTGCTCATCATCCAAATGCAGGGCTTCGCAATCCAAAATATCAACGGAAAAGCCTTTGAGGCGGCAATGATTAGCCAGCATGCCTGCCCAGATCGGGGGCTCGATAGCGGAAAAATCCTTGGCTAAATCCTGATAAATTTTCTTGGACGCGTTGGCGTGCACAAACAAAACATCAAGCTGTTTCATTGTCCCTCAAATATTCGCAAATTGATTGCGTTTAATGACCTGATAACCTTTGATCAATTCCTGCAGGCCTTTTTGCAGGGAAACATCCGGTTTAAACCCCGTCTTTTCGATCTTTGCATTGCTGACCATATAATCGCGCTTGTCAGGGTCTTCACCGATGGCGGCCTCCACAAAATAAAAATCAGGCACGAATTTTTTGATCTCCTGGCAAAGTTGCAGCTTCGTCAGGTTAGCGTCGCTTAAACCGACATTATAGGGTTCGTTTTTCATCTTGTCAAAATTATTCAAGCCGTGGATAAAGACCTTGGAAATGTCCCGGACATGGATATAATTGCGGTTAAAATGGGCCTCAAAGAGGATCACAAACTTATCGTACACCGCGCGATAGGTAAAATCGTTGACCAACAGATCCAGGCGCATGCGAGGCGAGATCCCAAAGGCCGTGGCCAGGCGAAAGGTGATGCTTTCCCCCGCGTCAAGAATGGCTTTTTCCGCATCCACCTTTAATTTGCCGTACAAAGAGATGGGCCTCAAGGGCGAATCTTCTGTACATTGCTTGCCCTTGTCGCCGATACCGTAGCCGCTGTTGGTGGTGGGGAAAATGACCCTTTGGCTTTTACTGCGAAGGTCCAGGATCATTTTGATCGCGTCAAAAAGGATGGTCTGGGCGCCTACAGGGTCTTTGGCGCATAAAGGAGCGCCAGTCAAGCAAGCCAAGGGGAAAATAGCGTCCACGTTTTTCATGAGCCTCGTTATCAAAGCTTTGTCCCTCGTGTCCCCGCGGATAATGGTCAGCTTATCATGGTAGCAGACGTCCAAAAGCGAGGACTGATTGTACATAAAATTATCCAAGGCGATCACCTCATGGCCTTCGGATAATAACCGCGGTACTAAAACTGAGCCAATATATCCCGCCGCACCTGTCACTAATATCTTCATAATATTCCTTCCTTATAATTCCATGATTCTTTTACATTGATTAGGTTGTGCCGATTCCTTAATTTTTATTAGATAAACGGCCCTTTCTCTTTTTATCTTCAATAAAAAAATTATATTGATTAATAATCAAAATATGTTATGATAATAACTAAATTTAGTGCCCCGGTAGCTTAATTGGATAGAGCTCTTTCCCACGAAAAAGATGGTGTCGGTTCGAATCCGACTCGGGGCATTAAAGGTCTTAAAGAATGATCGGAAAGCTTCTTTAAGACCAAGATTTTCTTGCAAAAAACAAGAAAATTGATATACTTTAATTAATCATATCCTGCGTGGGAAAGAGCGTTATCCATAGGGCCGCGAGAATATCGCGGCCTTCTTTATTTCTGCCGCGCGTACCACTGATACGTCTTTTCAATACCTTCTTCCAAGCCAACCTTCGGCTTCCAGCCCAGCTTGCACATGCGGGTGGTGTCCAGGAGCTTGCGCATAGCACCATCCGGTTTCTTGGTATCAAAAATAATTTTGCCCTTAAAGCCGCTGGCCTTTTTGATCATGCCTGCCAATTGCCTGATCGTCACATCATGACCACTGCCGACATTGATCACATCCGCCCCATCATATTTTTCCATTAAAAAAAGACAGGCACTGACAAAATCATCCACATATAGAAATTCTCTTCGCGGCTTTCCAGAGCCCCAGACAGTAACTTCTTTGGCACCTTCAGTTTTAGCTTTATGAAATTTAGCTATCAAGGCGCCCAGGACATGCGCATTTTCGATGTCCGTATCACTGCCCGGCCCATAAAGTGTTGCCGGTACGGCGGCAATGGCATTAAAACCATATTGTGCCTTATACGCTTGGCATAATTTGGTCCCAGCAATTTTCGCGACGGCATACGGCTCGCTCGTCGGCTCAAGCGGGCCTGTCAGCAAAGACGATTCCTTGATCGGCTGTTTCGCTGCTTTTGGATAAACGCAGGAGCTGGAAAAATATAATAATTTTTTGACACTCCAACGACGGGCCTCGCTGATCACCAAATTCTGCGATTGGGTATTTTCGTAAATAAATTCCGCGGGGAATTTCTGGTTGGCCGCGATACCGCCCGAACGCAGGGAACCTAAAAAAACATACTCCGGTTTGAATTTCTTAAAAAAATCCGCGACCTTTGATTGATCTAATACATTAATATGATCTTGGGTATTCGAAATGACGTGAGCAAATCCCTGGGACTGAAAATACCCGCGAAGGGAATTTTCAACACTGTCATTATGACCAACGATAAAAATTCTTGAATTACGGTGCATATATTTTTTCATGTCTGTTGAATGGCCTTTGGAAACAATTTTTGAAGACCGCTGGAGGCCCGCCGGCCTTCGTCACCGATTCTGAAACACAGGGCCGAAGGCCCGTTGTGTTTCTGAATTATAAGAAAAGGCCGGCGGAAAAAGCCGACCGCGGTCGAAAAAATTCGTTTCCAAAGGCCATTCAACCTGAGGTGATCATGCGTTTGGCGTAATACTCTTCATTATAAAAATTGCCATGCTCAATGATAAGCGTAGATTTGCCATCGGTGCGCGTCAACGCGTGCGTATAGGCCGGAAAAATCTCCTCAGCGGTGTTCAGTTCCACCACTTCGATCCAGCTGAATAATTCACGCAACGCTTTCGCGTAATTGCCAATATGCTGATGCCCGGGATGAACGGGCGCGTCAGGGCCTGTGGCCACACGGATGATGACCTTCACCGGCCACTTGCCGCCGGAGACCAGAGGAATTTTATCGAGCATATTGGCCATGTCCCCCGTGGCCAACAATAAAAAATTCTGCCTCGGGTAAACTGAAACAGGCACATAACCCGCCAGGGCCATGCCAATGGTAAACTGCATCTGAAAACTTTCATTGATCGGCATCTCGAGACAACGCTCCTTGGGGCAGTCGCGCAGGGTCTGGAACATAAATGTTCCCGGGCCTGCGACGGTTTGTCCCACGAACATCACCTTGGGCTGGGTCGCCAGCCATTCCATGGTCCTTTTTAACTCATCAAAATATTTTAGTTTCACCGTCGTATCCATATTAGAATTTGATCAATTTACCAAGACCCGAATGCGGATAGCCGTTGGTGTATTTAAAATAAATGATCTTGCTTTCATATTTAGTACCGACGAACCAAGGCTCGGCACTGCCCCAAACAGCCCTGGTATCAGTCATGACGCTCACCCCGTTATCGCAAACAATGAAGGTGGCCGGCAGATCGAAATTATGGACGTATTTGACAGCTTCATGGAAAATGCCTGTCTCCGCGGACATGTCCCCGCAAAATAAAAATACTCTTCCCTTTTTGCCCTGGTTCTTTAAACTCCACGCCACACCTGCCGCTGTCCCCATAAGGCTTCCAACAATCCCAGAACAAAGCACCTTATATTTGGGAAAGCATAAAGATATGCTTTTTCCCTCAATAATTGCCTGTTTTAATTCCGCACGGGGCACGCCTTTTAAAAGGGCCAGTTCATGGGAATCCCAAAAACCGAACACGTAATCATCATCATTGATCTGATGCTCTTTAAAGACCGCGATCAAGGCATCTTCCCGCCCGGCGCGCAAGTGCACCGGCGCACGGATAACCCCGGTGGCAAAAATGTCGGCAATTTCTTTTTCAAAGGCTATAATTTCATCTTTTGTGATCATTCGAACCCTTTACGCGCCAAACAACCGCTTGCCGAGCAAGCAATAGGGAATATTCTCTTTTTCAAAAGCTATGATTTCGTCTTTAGTGACCATGATTCTTAGCAAACCAATCCATCGTACGAGCAATGCCCTCTTCCAGAGGCACCTTCGGCTCCCACCCTAATTCTTTGCGGGCCAGGGAAATATCCGGACGCCTCTGTTTGGGATCATCCTGGGGCAAGGGCTGATAAATGATTTTAGCTTTGGGATTATACTTCTTTCGAATGAGTTCTGCAAATTGTAAAATCGTAAACTCCCTGGGATTACCGATGTTCACCGGACCGGAAATTTTAGATAAAAGCAGCTTTGTTATGCCATCCACCAGGTCATCCACGTAACAAAAAGAACGTGTCTGCTTGCCATTCCCATAGACGGTCAAAGGCTGGTCATTCAAGATCTGGTCAATAAAATTAGGCACCACCCGTCCGTCCTTGATCTGCATGCGGGGACCATAGGTGTTAAAGATCCTGACGACCTTGACATCCATCTTATAAACACGCTTATAGGCAAAAACAGCTGCTTCGGCATAACGTTTGGCTTCATCGTAAATACTGCGCGGCCCGTTAGGGTTGACATTGCCCCAATAACCTTCCTTTTGGGGATGGACCAAAGGGTCCCCGTAGACTTCCGACGTAGACGCCATTAAAAAGACAGCTTTCTTGGCCCGCGCGATCTCCAAGAGATGATGCGTGCCATAGCTGCCGACGAGCATGGTGGCAATGGGATGGTTCATATAATCCACCGGGGACGCGGGTGAGGCAAAATGCATCACATAATCCACCTTGCCTGCAACTTTGAAAGGCTTGGAAACGTCATGCTTCATTAATTTAAAATCCTTATTGGGCTTTAAATGCGCCACGTTACGCGGGGAACCCGTGATCAAGTTATCCACCGCAACCACCTTGAAGCCATGACCAATGAACCAGTCGCACAAATGGCTTCCCAAAAACCCGGCACCACCGCTGATCAACACCACTTTCTTAGGCATGTAAAACCCTTTCTATTATTTATAGGGACTTTCCCCGTCCTGTCCCGAAATATTCAAAACCAATGTCCTTCAGATGCGTCCCGTCCAGAAAATTACGGCCGTCAAAAATAACGGTCTGGGCCATGGCGTCCCTGATCTGCACAAAATCCACCTCTTTAAATTCCGGCCACTCGGTCAAAAGCAAAAGGCAGTCGCAGCCTTCGGCAACCGCATAGGCACTGTTACAAAAAGTGACCCCCCGCAGCGATTTTTTGGCATTGTCCAATGCTTTAGGGTCGTAAACCCTGATCTTGGCACCCTCCGCCTGCAGCAGATGGATGATCTCCAGGGCCGCGGCATTACGGATATCATCGGTATTCGGCTTAAAAGCCAGGCCCCATACGCCGATGGTCTTGTCCTTGATGTTCCACAATTTCTCCTCGATCAAACGTACAAACCAATGGCGCTGGGCATCATTGATGCGCCGCACTTCTTTTAATAAAGAAAAATCATAGCCGCTGCGTTCACTCAAACGGATAAACGCGTCCACGTCTTTGGGGAAACAAGACCCGCCGTAACCGACACCCGCGTCTAAAAACTGGCGGCCGATGCGCTTGTCCAATCCCATGCCTTCAGCCACCTTGAGGACATCCGCGCCCACCCGGTCGCAGATCTGGGCCACCGCGTTGATAAAAGAAATTTTCGTGGCCAAAAACGAATTGGACGCGTGTTTGATCATTTCAGCGGAAGCGATATTAGTCACCAGGATCTTGGGTTTAAGCGGTCTATAGATCTCCCTTAAAAGATCTTCTGCTTTTTTAGATTCCACCCCTATCACAATGCGGTCGGGGTTCATGAAATCATGGATGGCCGTCCCCTCTTTAAGGAATTCAGGATTGGACGCCACATCAAAGTCCAGCAGGACCTTATTGCCTTTCTTGTATTTTTTAGCCAGGTTCAAATGGATGGTACGCCTGATCTTTTTGCCGGTTTCCGCCGGTACGGTTGATTTCTCGACGATAAGCTTATAAGAATCCATGTGCTGGGCGATCTGGCGCGCCACATTCTCAATATAGGTCAAGTCCGCGTCCCCATTGGGTTTGGGGGGTGTCGGCACCGCTAAAAAGATCACCTGGGATTTCTTGGTCGCATCCCCGATGGAACCTGTGAAAGAAAGCCGCTTTTTTTTGACACACCCTTTCATCAGCTCAAGCAAGCCGGGCTCATAGATGGGCAGGCGCCCTTTTTTTAAAGTCTTGATCTTATCGGGATTATTATCGACACAGATCACATGGTGCCCGATATTAGCCAGGCAAACCCCTGACACCAAACCCACATAACCTGAACCTATGATCGTAATTTTCATTGCGTCGCTCCTGTTGTAGTTGTCGTTTCCACCGGCGTCGGCCTGGACGTGTGGAACAAAGTGTTGATCAAATTAAGCTTCATGCCTGGCATCGCCTTAAGACGGAAAAGGATATAAAATGTCGAACCCTGGCCCTGTTGCTGATCAATGGCAAAGTCCATTTCCCATTCATGCATGTCACGCGTAATGACATACTCATATTGCCTGGCAGAGCTGATGTTCCCGTTGGTCGCATGGGTCAGCGGGAAACTGCCGTATAGCCTGAATTTCCACTTGGGATTAATGGTGTAATCAACCTCACCGGTCAGCTGCTCGCCCTGGTAGCGGGCCCACCGGCTGCCCAGGGAAAAAGACCAGCCCCCGCCATGAATGACACCATCAAAATTTTCATTATTCCAATGCCCGGCATGGTAATCAAATTCGTTATCATTGTGAAAAGTAAACCAGTTGGTGGGGTTAACATCAAGTTGGGAATCAAAGGGATTGAACGCCCTGCGGCCGGTCGTTCCCTTGAGGCCGTAATTAGAAGTGATCGTGCCCCTTACCAAATCCACCACTTGACCGTTGCGCTTGGTCTGCAATTGGTTTTCCAACCCGAATTCAAATTGATGGATCCTGACATGATTATCAATGCCGTCGAATTGATTCAGATCATACGCCGGGAAGGTGGGTGCCGCCTGGTACAAATACGTGATCGTCGGGGTTATGACATGGCGCAAGCCATTGATGTTCAACCCCGCGAAATTCGTTGTACAATCCCAGACCTTGTAAAACTTGGTCGCCATGTCCAAGCTTCCCCGGAACATGCCGCGGATGATGTTGGACTTGGATATTTCGGCGGTACGGGTGTAATACGTTTCATCCCCTCCCAGATGAGGGTTAAATTGGATAAACCCAAGCTTAAAAGGGTGCGAAATATCATTATCAGTGTCAAAACGCATGGTCTTCTGGTTGACTGTCTTGGGATAGGTGTCATGGACTATATTCGAAAATTCATTGGTGCTTTTAAGGTAAAAACCGCTTTTACCGATCGGCTGATTATTCACCATATACTGGATCTGCGGATAATATTCCACCCCGCGCAAAGGACGGTTGATACGGGAATCCTCGATGTGAAAGATCAGGGTGCCGTGCGGCATGTTATGGGTGAACAAAAAGTAGGAATCGGTAGTTTCTCCCTGAAGATACTCCTTCGGAAAATATTGTTTGAGAAAGCCGTTATTGGTAATGTCCCAATCATGGATCTTGTAGATCTGCCATACCGCGCTGGTATCCGGGTCGATCTGCCACTTATGGCGCCATATGATGCGATAGCGTTCATGGTCGATGGTCTTGCCTTTTTTGACCCCGTTTTTATACAGGTCCCATAAATGATGGCTGGCAATTTTATCTTCGGCCGCGTAATACGCGCTGACAATGCCTTTGCCGAAATTGGGAGTATCGTATTTGACGTCAGCGCCTTCAGAAAAACCGGTACGCTCGCGGATGTCCTCGTGCAAGGTCACCTTCACGCGGGAGCCGACCGAAAAACGCATTGAGGTCAAGAGGAACAATCCGAAATTCTTGCTCTGGCCGGGCACGAAGGTAAATATCGGACGGTTTTTAAGGTCCTGCACATAATAAGGCATGTACATCACCGGTACCTTGCCTAAATAAATTTTCATGCCATGGATAACGGCCCTGTCCTTCTGATAAATATCCATCCGGTGCGCGCCTATCCGAAAATGCGGCTCATCCAAATCGCAGGTGGTCATATAACCTTCCTTAAGGACCATGTAATTTTGGGAAACCTTGTTGATCTTTTGGCCCTTGATCTGGTAAGGATCAGTGTAGACCCTTGCCTTGCGAAACTCTCCGGTACCATCATTAAAATTATAGGTCAGCCCTTGGGCAATGACATTTTCCTGCGGCGTATCCAGATACACATTGCCCTCGGCCACGACCTCCTGGACAACACGGTCCAGCTGCAATTGATCACAATACAATTGCTGGGTCTTGGATACGACCACCACATTGCCCTTGGCATGGGCTTTATTGTCCACGGAAGAAAAGCTGACCTGGTCAGCCTGCAGGGTCACTTGCGAAGAGGTCTTGTTGTCCTGTTTTTTAAACTGTCCTTTAAGGTCCGGCATCGGTAACTTGGTGGCCAGGGCTTCCTGTGTCAAAAATAAAAAAGCAGCACTTGCCCAAAGGCCGGCCGCGATCCAAGACATATAAGGACTACC
>JABDCU010000026.1:0-508 GCA_013287965.1 Candidatus Omnitrophota bacterium
TGTCAGATTGGAAGGATGACCCCCAAGTGCGCGTGATCCTTGTTTATCCCCAAAAGACCCCGGTTGTGGAAAGGTCTTATATAAATTTATCCGAATTAATAAAGCTTTTCGAAAACAGGACGGAAGGTGATGTGAAGGTTTTTCCGGCAGGTTACATAGAAACCAAATTTTCAGGTTATAAGAAGAACGCGCAAGGCATCGCCCCGCAGGTCAATATTTGGCAGCATGAATTAGCCTATACCATGGAGGATATGCGCCGGGCTTTTGAGCGATTTGCCCTGTTGGTCAATTCCCGTTCCTTGCCGGAGGCCCGCAGGATCATAGAGTCAATGAATCCGTTGATAAGCTATTCAGATGAAGAAAGCTATGAAGTTTGGGTGGCCATGCGGGAGTATCTTTTTTGGCTGCAAAACCATTTGGCGTTGGGGGAACATGGCGGCGATGTCAGGCAACTTTGGCGTATTTTAGGCAAAAAATTGGGCGTGGGTCTTTATCCTGACTTGATGGT
>JABDCU010000026.1:518-18177 GCA_013287965.1 Candidatus Omnitrophota bacterium
AAATACGGCAGGCGAAAAATAACGATCCCTTGCTCTCGCCAAGTATTTTTTATGATGAAAGGACCGCGGCACCGCTGACTTTTGATGAAATCCGCCGGCTCTCAGGTTTGAGGCCGGAGCATACATTCTATTTTTTCCCGGAAACCAAGTCCGACGCGGCGATGAGGGTCCAAAGATATAAAGAAAACAAGACAGAGGAATTGGGGCCTAAGGAATCCGGTTATCCCTGGGGAGTAATAGATACTAGGATAGGAGTTGCTAATTTTTTTGGTCAATTAATTAAAGGAAACGGGACAAATACATATGTCTTAGGCATTGCAGTCAGGAAGAAAGACCACAGGGAGGAGAACAGGCTCCTTGTGACTGTTCAAGGTTCCCCAGACCATCTTTCTTATATGCTTGTTAAATTACATAACGACAGAAGACTTCAGAATGATATGAAAGACATGTTGCGTCAGGGGGAAACAGACGATGATTTAGCGAGGTATTTGATTTATAAAGTGGATGATATTATACGGACCATGCCATCCGATCTGACGGTCGTTTCCCAAATAGCAGAGCAGTTATCAAAATCAGAACCGTTTTTTGTTTCCCCTGGTGCAAATCAGGATGATATTTTAAAAAGGAAGGTCTTGGATTTTTTAAAGAGCAGGCCGGTAAATGTACATTTAATTGGAGAAGTTGCATCAAAGCTTGGAATGGCCCCCATTGATGACAAAGGACATTATCAAATGGTTTTAAGAAAAGGATCGGAGGTAACGGGATCCAGTGAAGCCATAATAAATTACGATCCGGCGATGAGGGTTGATCATTTGGGCGGTATTGACATGAACTCCGCTAATATGAACCTGCAGATCAAGCGTGACGGCCGTGGGGTACCGCTGCCATTAGCCCAGCAGGACATGGCCCAATTAAATGCTATCCAGGGCTTTGAGCCTGAGATCCTCGAAATCAAGCCTGCCGTGAACCTGCCGATCCTAAAAGAGATTGCTTCGTCGGCATAAATGGATACGCCAGCCTCCTCGCAATGACAAAGTAAAAATATCATTTGTATTGAAGCCGTGGCGGCAGGTGGTTATAATGCCCCAATGGCCCAATCGTCTAATCCCATCAGTAAGATTGCCCCAGCCTCTTTGATCACTGATCACGACATTTACCTCTTTAAAGAAGGCAATCATTTCAAGTTATATGAAAAACTAGGAGCGCATCCCGGTGTGGTTAATGGGGTTGCGGGGACTTTCTTTGCTGTCTGGGCACCCAATGCCAAGAATGTTTCGGTGATCGGGAATTTTAATCATTGGGACAGGAACAAGCATCCATTGGCGCCCCGCTGGGACTCTTCAGGGATTTGGGAAGCTTTCATCCCAAATGTGCCCAAAGGGGAGCTGTATAAGTTTTATATCGTTTCCAATCAGAATTATTATCAAGTTGAAAAGCAGGACCCTTTCGCGATCTTCAATGAAGTGGCCCCTAAAACAGCGTCCATCATATGGGACCTGGAATATTCCTGGAAGGACGATGCCTGGATGAAGGAGCGTTATAAATATAACAGCCTTGATTCTCCCATGTCCATCTATGAGATGCATATAGGTTCCTGGAAGCGGGTGGTGGAAGAAGGCAATCGCTCGCTGACCTACCGGGAATTGGCCCAGCATTTGCCCGAATATATAAAGAATCTAGGATTTACCCATGTCCAATTCCTGCCGGTGATGGAGCATCCTTTTTACGGTTCCTGGGGCTATCAGACCCTGGGCTATTTTTCTCCCACCAGCCGTTACGGTTCCCCGCAGGATTTCATGTTCCTGGTGGATACGCTGCATCAAAACGGCATCGGTGTCATTTTAGACTGGGTGCCTTCGCATTTTCCTTCCGACGAGCATGGTCTGGCGTATTTTGACGGCACGCATTTATTTGAACATGATGACCCTCGTAAAGGCTTTCATCCGGACTGGAGTTCTTATATTTTTAATTACGGCCGCAATGAGGTGCGCGCGTTCTTGATCTCGAGTGCCATGTTCTGGCTGGAGAAATTCCACATTGACGCCTTGCGTGTTGATGCAGTCGCCTCCATGCTGTATTTGGATTATTCCCGTAAGCCTAATGAATGGATCCCTAATAACTACGGCGGCCGGGAAAATGTGGAAGCTATCCATTTCCTGCGCCGGCTTAATGAGACTGCCTACAAAGAACATCCTGATATCCAAATGATCGCCGAGGAATCAACCGCCTGGGGCGGGGTGTCAAGGCCGGTGCACACGGGCGGCCTTGGTTTTGGCATGAAATGGAACATGGGCTGGATGCATGACACCTTGTTGTACATGTCCAAAGACCCTGTTTACCGCAAATACCATCATAATGACCTGACCTTCAGTTTTTATTATGCCTTTACCGAGAATTTTGTGCTTTCACTGTCCCACGACGAGGTGGTGCACGGCAAGGGTGCCCTGGCCGCTAAAATGCCGGGGGATGATTGGCAAAAATTCGCCAATCTGCGTTTACTCTTAGGCTATATGTTCGCCCATCCAGGCAAAAAATTATTTTTTATGGGCATTGAAATGGCCCAGTGGGGGGAATGGAAGCATGACCAAAGCATTGATTGGCATCTTTTGCAATATGGGCCCCATCAGGGCATTCATCAATGGGTCAAAGACCTCAACAAACTTTACCGCGAGGAGCCGGCGCTTTTTCAGCGTGATTTTACGCCGGATGGCTTTGAATGGATCGACCTTAATGATTACAATCAGGGGGTGATCAGCTTTTTACGCAAGTCCGCGGACGGTAAAAGTAAAATCGCGGCGGTATGCAATTTTACGCCCATGACATGGCATGATTATAATATCGGCGTTCCTGAGCCGGGGCTGTGGCGGGAGCTTTTAAATAGCGATGCTACTGTTTATGGCGGCAGCGGCCAGGGTAATTTAGGCGGCAGGCAGGCGGTTGCCAAACCCTTTCATGGCCGGCCGTATTCCATTTCCCTGACCATCCCGCCCCTGGGTATTTTATTTTTGAAAAAATAACCGTCTTTGAGATATAATACTAATAATAATTAAGAAGAGGAGTCAAGGTTATGAAAGAAAAAGTCATTGAAACAGCAGGGAAGGCATGGCGGTTTTTAGGCCAAAACGGGCAAACCAATGTCAGTAAATTGGCAAAGTCCCTTAAGGAAAAAGATGAAGTGGTGCTTCAGGCTTTAGGATGGCTCGCCCGCGAGGACAAGATCGACTATACCGTCAAAAACCGCCGCACCTTTGTTTCTTTGGTGGAACGTGAATTGCGTGCTTTTAATACAGCCATCTACAACATCAACGGGAAAATTTAAGGGAGTTTATTTTGAACAGGTTCGTTTGTATCCATGGCCATTTTTATCAGCCTCCCCGGGAAAATCCGTGGCTGGATGAGGTGGAAGTACAGGATTCCGCCTATCCTTATCACGATTGGAATGAGCGGGTGACCACGGAATGCTATGCCCGCAACGCGGCCGCGCGTATTTTAGACAGTGATCGCTCTATCGTTGACATCGTCAATAATTATTCCAAGATCAGTTTTAATTTCGGCCCCACCCTTTTGTCCTGGATGCAGGACAAAGACCCTGAAATTTACGCGGCTGTCCTGGAGGCTGACCGTATGAGCCAGCAGTTATTTGGCGGCCACGGCTCTGCGATCGCCCAGGTTTATAATCATATGATCATGCCCCTGGCCAATACAAAAGACAAGCGCACACAGATCATCTGGGGCATTAAAGATTTTGAGTCGAGATTTAAGCGAAAACCTGAAGGCATGTGGCTGAGTGAAACTGCGGTTGACTTGGAGTCATTGGACTTGATGGCTGAGCAGGGGATCAAGTTTACGGTCTTGGCACCTCATCAGGCCCAGCGCATCAAGCAGGGCGACCAGGACATGTTGTGGCGTGATGTGGCGGTGGCCAAGGTTGATCCGCGTGTGCCGTATCTTTGTCATCTGCCATCGGGCCGGAAAATAGCTATTTTCTTTTACGATGGGCCCATTGCCCAGGGAGTTGCCTTTGAAGGCATACTGAATAATGGTGAACAATTTGCCCGCCGCCTGACTGATGATTTCAGCGCCACTAACCCCAACGCCCAAGTGATCAATATTGCGACTGACGGAGAAACTTATGGCCATCACCATAAATTCGGTGACATGGCTCTCGCCTATTGCCTGCATTTTATTGAAAGTAATAAACTGGCCCAATTGACCGTCTACGGTGAATTCTTGCAAAAATATCCTCCCACCTTAGAGGTGGAGATCGTGGAGAACTCTTCCTGGAGCTGTGCGCATGGGGTTGAGCGTTGGCGTTCGGATTGCGGCTGCTCGACCGGAGGCCAGCCGGGGTGGAACCAAAAATGGCGCGCGCCCTTACGCCAATCATTAGACTGGCTGCGTGACCAGATAGCTCCTTTGTATGAAACCCAAATGGCCGGCTTTACCAATGACCCGTGGGGTGTGCGTGACAGGTACATTGAGGTCATTTTGGACCGCAGCGAAGAGAATATGGGACGGTTTTTACAAAATGTCGCCGGACGTGTCCTTAAGGAAGACGAGAAGATCAAGGTCCTCAAGCTTTTGGAAATGCAGACGAATGCCATGCTGATGTACACGTCCTGCGGGTGGTTCTTTAACGAGGTTTCCGGCCTTGAGACGGTGCAGATCCTTAAATACGCGGCACGCGCCATCCAATTGGCCAAGGACGCTGCCGGTGCAAACCTGGAAGAAGGTTTTATTTCCCGTTTGGAAGCGGTGGTCAGCAATGTCCCTGAGTTAAAAGACGGGGCGCATATTTACCGCAGCATGGTCAAGCCTTCTGTCGTGGATCTTTTGCGGGTAGGTGCCCATTTCGCGATGACGTCTTTATTCGAACAATACACGTCCCAAACCAGGATGTACAGTTATACCGTCAAAAGCGAACAGTATGACCTTAAGGAAGCGGGACGCTTGCGCCTGGCCGTGGGCCGGGCCCAGGTGCGTTCCAAAGACACCTGGGAGCAGGCCACGATCTGCTTCGCGGTGCTGCATTTGGGGGACCATAATTTTATCGGCGGGGTTGATTATTTAAACGCCGAGGAGTTCGCTAAAATGCGCACCTTCATCATGAATGCTTTTTTAGAGAGTGACACTCCCGGTGTCATAGGGGGCATTAAAGATTATTTTAAGTACCATAGTTATTCACTTTGGCATCTGTTTAAAGAGGAACAGCAAAGGATCCTTAACCAGGTCTTAAGCTCGACCATGGATGATATTGAAACGAGCTTCCGCCAGATCTACGACCACCATTATCCTTTGATGCAGATCAAGAATGATATCAGCCTGCCTTTGCCGCGCATGCTCATGACCGTCGTGGAATTTATACTCAACCGTGACATCAGCGCTGTCCTTGAACTCGAGGATGTGGACATTAAGCGTTTTAAGCAATTGGTCGAAGAGATGAAGCGCTGGTCTTTCAAGCGCGACCAGGCCAGCTTTACTTTTTTGGCGTCTGAACGGATCAGCAGCCTGATGAAGCACTTATCAGACCATCCTGATAATATCCATCTGATGGAAAAGATCATCACCATTTTGGAGCTTTTGGGACAATTAAGCCTGGATTTGGACTTATGGAAGGCCCAGAACACTTATTTTGCCATGGGGAGCAAAACTTATCCGGACATCTTCCTGCAAGCAGGGACTGATGAGCTGGCAGGCCGCTGGGTGAAACTTTTTGAGCATTTAGGCGCGATCCTCCAGGTCAAAATTACCTCACATGCAAAAACGCCATAGCGGCATTCTATTACACATTACTTCTTTACCCTCCAAGTACGGCATCGGGGACATGGGGCCGTTTGCGTACGCGTTCGTTGATTTTTTGGGTTCTTGCGGGCAAAAATACTGGCAGATCCTGCCGGTCAATCCCACCGACGGCATTAACGGCAATTCACCCTACAGCTGTTCTTCGGCTTTTGGGGGCAATCCGCTGTTGATAAGTCCTGAGATGATGGTCATCGAAGGTTTTTTGAAACCTTCGGACGTTAAAACTCCGCTGCCGTCAGCTGAAAAAAGGGTGGATTATACAAAAGTCACAGGGTTTAAGGAAAAGATATTTAATACGGCCTATCGGCGTTTTCAAAAAAGTCCGGACCGCAAGGATTTTGACCGTTTTGTCCGTGAGCAGCGTTATTGGCTTGAAGATTTCGCTTTATTTATGGTCATCAAAGCGGTTTTGGGCGGCCGCGGCTGGAATGAATGGCCCGCTGCTTTAAAGGACCGGCATCCCCAAGCCCTTAAAGAATTTTCTCGCCGGCATTCTTCAGCCCTGGAGCAGGTCAAATTCATCCAGTTTTTATTCTTCCGTCAGTGGCACAAGCTTAAAGCTTACGCTAACAGCAAAGGGATAGCCATCATCGGGGACATTCCTATCTATGTTAATTATGACAGTGTAGAGGTCTGGCGCCATCCGTCATTCTTTAAAATTGACCGCAAGGGAAATTTGCAATTTATCAGCGGATGTCCTCCGGACTATTTTTCCAGGACCGGCCAACGCTGGGGCAATCCGGTGTATAATTGGGCGCAATTGAAAAAAGCCAAGTATAGCTGGTGGACGGAGCGCATCGCGCATGACCTGCAGATGTTTGATTATCTGCGCATTGACCATTTCCGCGGGCTTGCCGGCTTTTGGCAAATTCCCGCGCATGAAAAATTAGCGGTTTTCGGGCGCTGGGTCAAGGGGCCGGGAGCTCACTTTTTAAAGGAATTGGCCAAACGGTTTAAGCCGCTTCCCATTATCGCCGAGGATTTGGGAGAGATAACTCCGGATGTCATTGAGTTGATGAAAAAATTCGGCTTTCCGGGCATGCGGGTATTATTGTTTGCTTTCAACGGGGACATTGACGGTAACCCGCATGTGCCTGCTAATTATCCGGTCCACTGTGTGGCCTATAGCGGAACGCATGACAATAATACTATCCAGGGATGGTATCATCAAGAAGCCAAACCGCATGAGAAAGCTAATATTGCGCGGGTCCTGCGGTCGAAATTCACACCCCGCGACTTGCATTGGACGATGATCGAAGTTTTGATGCGTTCCCGCGCCCAAACCGTCATTATCTCTATGCCTGATTATTTGGGTTTAAGGGAAGAAGGACGTATGAATACACCTGCAACCAAGGTTGATAACTGGCAATGGCGGCTTACGGCCAAGGCCTTGACAACGAGATTAGCCCATAAGATCGCGCGTATCACGAAAAAAACAGACAGGATATAAATATGAATAAACTGCAATCAAGCTTGGTGATCGTTTTGGTTTTAGCCGGACTTGTCGTGGGTGCGAAAGCTTTTTTGGCGCCTAAAAAAGATCCGGTCAATTTGCAAGAGGCCCGTGCCAAAGGTGATCCCGGCGCCAAAGTTAAAATTGTGGAATTCATTGATTTTCAATGCCCGGCTTGCGCCTATGGCGTAAAGTATTTAAAAACATTTTTTGACCAGCATCCTAATGATATTTATTTGCAGGTGCGGTATTTCCCGCTGACGAATATGCACCATCATGCCATGACCAGCGCCCTTTACAGCGAGTGCGCCGCGCGTCAGGGGAAATTTTGGGCCCTGGATGACCTGATGATACCTCAGCAGGCCCAGTGGGCGCAGTTGATCAGCCCGGAACCTGTTTTTCAGGCCATGGCGGTGCAGGCGGGGATCAATATCGACCAGTTAAATGCCTGTCTGGCTTCTGATGACGCGCGCAAGGTGATCAATGACGAGAAGTCCCTGGGACAGTCCATGGGAATATCTTCCACGCCGACATATTTTATCAATGGTAAAATGGTGGTGGGGACAAAGTCCCTGCAGGATGAACTTAAAACTTATTTCCCAGGCTAAGGTTGCTAACAGCTAGATTTATTGCTTCTCGCTTCAGCAAATATGATTAAACGGTATTGTTCCCGAAACGGGATATTTTTGCCGTCTGCTGCGGTTTACGACAAAAATGTTCTAAAGATTCTCTTTATTTGGAACATTTTTGTCGTAAATCCTTGCAGACATTTGGCAAAAAATCCCTGATTGTTTCGTCCACAACACCGTTTAATCATATACGAGTGATGGGAAGGACAAGTCGCTTCGAACCAATAAATCTAGCCGTTAGCAACAACCGTGCTGGAATTAAAGCCTATGTACACTCTTCTTCGCATTTTAATCGGTGGTATCTTTATCTTCTCCGGGCTTGGGAAACTTTTGGGTCCTTACCAGAATTTTTTGTATGTGGTCCAGGCGTATCAGCTTTTGCCCTCGTGGGGAGAATTTTTAACTGCCCAGATTTTTCCCTGGATAGAACTGCTGGTCGGGGTTTTTGTTTTTTTAGGCATGTGGATCCCGTGGGGTTTAAGAGGAGCAGCTGTTTTATTCGGCATTTTCGTGGTGGTGGTGGGGCAGGCGCTGATAAGGGGCTTGCCGCTGGAGAATTGCGGCTGCTTTGGCGGGCTGGTCCATTTTAAACCACAGACAGTCATCATCATGGACAGTGCCGGCCTTTTGTTGACCTATGTTTTGTTGCGCAATCTTTCCTATGTTAAAAAATTCAGTCTTGATTCTTATTTTGATTAGTCTTTTTTCCACTCGATCGTGGGGAGACATGATCAAGGAACCGAATGTGGCCGGCGGTTTTTACAGCGCTGATCCTAAAGAGCTCTCTGATTCTATTGATGCCCTTGAGCAGTCAACCGGCCCTGTGCCTGCTGACCGTAAGGTCGCAATCGCCATCGCACCCCATGCCGGGTATCCGTTTTCCGGGCCGGTGGCTGCCTATACTTACAAGGCCATTGCCCGGAATCATTACAAAACAATTGTGATCATCGGCCCCAGCCATTTTTTTCCTTTTGAGGGCATTTCTATCTGGCCCAAAGGGGGCTTTAAAACACCCTTGGGGACCGTTACAGTCGACGAAGATTTTGCCCAAGCCCTGTTGAAAGAAAATACCACTGAGTTTCATTATTTACCCAATGTTTATGAGCGCGAGCATGCCATTGAAGTGGAATTGCCATTTTTGCAAAAGACCTTTGAGGGCATACGCATTGTGCCTATCCTGATGGGCGATCCAGACCCTCAAGTTTGCCGGGACTTGGCCGCGGCCCTGGATAGGCTCATAGGCCAGCGTGATGATGTATTGATCCTGGTCTCTTCAGACATGTCGCATTATTATACCTATGACGTGGCCAATCAAATGGACGCTCTTACTCTGTCAGCGATCCGGGAAATTGATCCCAAGAAATTCTTTGAAGGGAATATCAGCCGCAAAATGGAAATGTGCGGATTTGTGCCGGTGACCACGGCTTTGCTCTATGCCAGGATGCGCGGCATTACGCACGTGGAAGTTTTAAAGCATGCTAATTCCGGGGACACGTCCGGTGACAAGAGCAGGGTAGTGGGCTACTCCTCAGTGATTTTTTATAATGATCTTTTAGGGGCAGTCCCGTCCCAAGACGAGGGAGCCAAGGCGTTAAATTCAGCAGAGAAAAAAGAACTTTTGAAAATAGCCCGTGACAGTATAGAAACTTTTGTCAGGACAGGCAAAGCGCCGGATGTTAAATCCGCGGATGCGCGGCTTAATGAGGTCCAAGGGGCCTTTGTCACCATCACCAAGCACGGGACTTTGCGCGGCTGCATCGGTAATATCATCGGCCAGGAACCTTTGTATGAGACCGTGCGTGACATGGCCGTGGCCGCGGCTTCCCAAGATCCGCGTTTTACTCCCCTGACAGCGGCGGAATTAAAAGACATTCATCTTGAGATCTCTGTACTGTCCCAACCCCGGCGTGTTAAAGATGCTTCGGAGATCCAATTGGGCAAGCACGGGGTGATTGTCAGTAAAGACGGTCATCAAGGAGTGTTCCTGCCGCAAGTGGCGGATGAGACCGGATGGAGCAAGGAAGAATTCTTGTCCCAGCTATGCAGCCAAAAGGCGGGACTGCCGCCGGACGCGTGGAAAGACCCTGACACAGCCCTGTATGTTTTCACTGCTGATGTCTTCGCGGAAAAATAATGAATATCCAACTTCGTAACACAATTATTTCCATCTTCGTCGTCATCTGGCTCGCTGTTTTTTATTACGAATCGACCTGCTATTATTATTTGCAGCCTTTCTTCAAGCGTGAATTGCCCAGGATGAAATTCCTTTTTCCGCCTGCGGGGTGGATCATGTTTTATAATATCGGGGATAATTTCGGGTATGCGGAAGTTTATGGCGTTAAAGACGGCAATCCTCAATTGATCGACCCTCACCAAATTTTACAGACCCGTGCCATCGGCTATGATAATATTAACCGTAACGCTTTAGTGACGGTGTTGACACCGGGAGTGTCCGATGCATTTTGCCCATTTTTAAAGCGCAGGTTTCCTTATTTCGAGAAGTTTTTGGTCACTTATGTGGAATATCCACATTTGACCGAACAGCCCTTTGAGAAGAGGCAGACAGTTGTTTACACTTGTGGGGAAAATAATGGGAGTTAGACAAAAAGAAAGGCCGCGAGCAATCGCGGCCTGACGAAACTGGATAAAGCTTTTCTCTCGCAAGTAATTAAAGTATATCAGAAGTATTGTTCTTTTCAAGAAAAAAGCGGATTCGTAATGGCTAAACTTATTCTTTTTGCTCCTGGGCTCCGCCGCAAAAAGAATAAATTTAGCCATTACAATATGTCTATGCGTATCTATGAGGACATCGTGTTTCCTTCGAAGGTAGTAGAGGGCCGATTTGGCATGGTCCGCAGGCGTTTTCATGTGGCGGCAAATCGGCCCGGACACTAGCGAAGCCGCATCGCTGGATGCGGCGAGCGTGCCTGAGAAGGAAACACAATGTCCGAATAGACTGAAAGATTATGAAAAATATTTGGAACATATTATTCTTAGAAGAACGGCCGTCGATCGGGCTGTCGTTCTTCCGCATCTTCGTGGCCATGACCGTCGGCTTGCACGTGATCCCGTCATTCTTTCATTTGGATGACAATTATCTCTCCACGGCATTCAAGACCCTTGATTACGACTTTTTTGCAGCACCTTTTATCAATTGGGTGCAGAAAAGCCCCGATGGGCTGGTTATTTTCTTTGTTTGGGCTTTTGTCATTACCTGGTTTTGCTTTTTCATCGGATTGTTTTCACAGATAAGCTGTATTTTAATGACGGGCTGCTGCTATTATTTTTACGCGTTGAATGATTTTCATATCGGCACGCTTTCCTGGGACATCCTGCTGGTGACCTTGTTTTTGATGTGCCTGACTTCATATCATGGAGATTATTTTTCTATTGATGCCCTGCGCCGTGGAGACACTGATGCCTGGCAGCGCACGCGTCCGTTTTTTATCCAGCGGCTATTGCAGCTGCAGACATCGTCCACGTTTTTCTTCACCGGCCTTTATAAGATCACAGGTGAGGGCAATTGGATCACCGGTAATCCCATTTATTATTTGATGAATTATCCCGTGCAGGGGGTGACCAAGAATTTCCTTTTAAAGGAATGGATGGCAGGGCATCCGCACTTTTGTTACGTGACCGGCCTGATGATCGTGGCAACAGAGTTGACCATGCCATTCCTACTTTTTATCCCTAAGACCCGGCGGGCCGCGATCATTTTAGGGTTATGCTGGCATGTTTTATTGGTCCTGACCCTGGATGTCCCAACGATCTTTTTATTTTTATTCCCGGCACAGATGATGCTCTTCATCCATCCACAGAAAATCACAGATTGGATCTCTGCCCATCGCCGTATTAACGCCCAGAGCCCGCGCCCGAAAATAATTTATGACGGAGAATGCGGTTTTTGCCGTGCCAGTGTACTGACCTTGAAAGTGATGGACCTCTGGGGCAAGCTTGAATACATCCCGGGCACTAAGGGCATGAGTGAAATGCGCCTTGATCTTCCCGACGGCAAGACTTATGGGGGTTTCTTTGCTTTTCGAAAAGTAGCATGGATGCTTCCCATGCTTTATCCGATGATACCCATTGTTTATTTTCCCGGGTCGGGGATCGTAGGGCCCTTGGTCTATCGCTGGGTCGCCCGTAACCGTTATTTATTTCCGGTCTTTCATGTTTGCACAAAAGGGCAGTGTCATCTATGATCTCCGCGTCAAGCATCCCCAGGACCATTTGGATCCACACCATTTTGATCATCGCTGTCGGACTGTTGGCACTTTATAGCGCTTCTTTTAATAACAATGTGGTGGGCGTTTCCGTATTTTATGACCAGTTGTTCTGCGCTGTCTTGGGGATCTTGCTGATGTTCCTGTTAAGCCGGGCGGATTACCGCAAATTCTTCGATGTGGCCTATATTGTTTACGGGATCAGTGTGTTTTTTTTGGTCCTGGTCTTGGTCATGGGGCGCCAGGCCTTGGGCGCCACACGCTGGTTTTCCATCGCCGGTGTCAGCTTTCAGCCTTCTGAATTCAGCAAGCTGGCGATCATCTTTTTTTTAGGCCGTTATTTTTCACAACGACGGCCAAGATTGTCTTTCGATCTTTCTACCTCTCTGCGTGATCTTTGGGGCGATCTGATCTGGCCTTTGATATTGGTGGGTATTTCGATGGCCCTTATTTTTAAACAGCCGGATCTGGGGACTGCTATTTTAGTGATGGGCATCTTTCTGGTCATGCTTTATGCCGGCGGCATACCGCTTAAACTTTTGGGAGGTTTGTTCGGGATTTTGGGGTTGGCCTTGCCATTTGCCTGGGGCTATTTAAAGCCATATCAAAAAGACCGGCTCCTGGTCTTTCTTAATCCGAGCCACGATCCCTTGGGTGCTGGTTATACCATTACCCAGTCCAAGATCGCGGTGGGCTCCGGCGAACTTTTCGGCAAGGGCTGGCTTTCCGGCACCCAGAACCAATTGAATTTCCTGCCCGAGAGGCATACGGATTTTATTTTTTCCGTCATCGGCGAGGAATGGGGCCTTTTGGGAGGGATCTTTTTAATTTATTGTTACGGCATCATCATTTATTGCGGTTTTAAGATCGCCCGGCACAATAAAGATCCTTTCGGGCAATTGGTGGCCGTTGGCATCATCAGTATTTTGGCCATGCAGGTGGTGATCAATATCGGCATGGTCATGGGGCTTTTGCCGGTGGTGGGGATCACCCTGCCTTTGATCAGTTATGGCCGCACGTCGTTCATGGTTTTTGCCATCATGCTCGGATTTTTATTGAATTTAAGCAAAAAACGGACTATATTTTAAACCAACTCTGGACAATATCTTCTGTAATCAGTATAGTAAAGCCTATGAAACAATTCCGTAAAACAGTCAATAAACAGTTGGGCGAAATTTTAGTTGAGCGTGGTGTCCTTTCGCGCGCCAAATTGGAAGAAGTTTTGGTCTTTCAAAAAGAAAAAGGCATCCTGTTCGGCGAGGCACTGGTGGCGATGAAATTGGGCACCGAAGAGGACGTGGTGCAGGCCTTGACCTGCCAATACGGCTTTCCCTACCTGCCGTTGGCTAATTATGAAATTGCGCCTGAGGTTGTCGCGACCGTTTCTCCGGACCTATGCAAGCAGTATTGCCTGGTTCCCATTGACAAGATCGGCCGCTCTTTGACCCTGGCCATGGCCAATCCTTTGAATGTCCAGGCCCTGGAAGATGTTGAAAAAGCCACCGGCTGTTCGGTGCAATCATTTGTCAGTACAGCGACTGAAATTAACAGTGCCATTAATCGTTATTACGAAACGCGTTGATGCATTCCCCTCTTAAAGAGATCCTCCTGCGCGACCGGCTTATAACCCCCGAAGACCTCAATCGAGCCATTGAAGAACAGGAACGCTCCGGTGGAGAATTAAGCCGTATTCTTTTGAGGCTAAAATTAGTTGATGAAGACCAGCTCAGTGTTGTCTTGAGCGAAGCCCTGCAATTACCTTTGATCAATTTGAATTTATTCCGGATCGACCCATCCCTTTTAAAATTGATCCCTAAAGAAACAGCTGAGAGGTCCTTACTGCTTCCCATCTCCAGGCTCAATGACCAGCTGACCATTGCCATGGTTGATCCGATGGACATGTTGACCATTGACAATATCAAGGCCATGACTTCCATGTCGGTGAGCGTTGTTTTGGCCAGGCCCAAAGAAATGCGTGCCGCCCTTGAGCGCAGTTACGCGCAAAATAATTCTTCAGACCTTGAGGAAATTTTTCAGGGCATTAAAGATACAAAAGAAGCGGAAAGCCTGGAGCTGGTCAAAGATAATGCCCAGCCTAATAAGAGGGCCATTGAGGACCTTAGCGAAGAAGCTCCGGTCATCACCTTGGCCAACACGATCATCCAACAGGCGGTCGTGGCCAAGGCCAGCGATGTGTTCATCGAGCCTATGGAAAACTGCCTGCGCATCCGTTATCGCGTTGACGGTTTTATCCGGGAGATCGACCGCATGTCCAAGGACCTGCATTTTCCCCTGATCTCCCGGATCAAGATCATTTCAAGCCTGGATATTGCCGAGCACCGTCTTCCGCAAGACGGGAGATTTCGGATCGTGACGGACCAAAATAAAGAAGTGGATTTCCGCGTCAATGTGCTGCCCACCGCCATGGGGGAAAAAATTGTTTTGCGTGTTTTGGACAAAAACCAGGACATGGCGGACATTAATAAGCTGGGTTTTGAACCTGACTCTCTGGAGAAATTAAAAGAATGCTGCCATAAACCTCACGGCATGATCTTAGCCTGCGGCCCCACCGGCAGCGGCAAGACTACGACCTTGTACGCGGTCCTTAAATATATCGATTCTCCGGGAAGGAACATTGTGACCGTGGAAGATCCGGTGGAATTTCAAATGAAAGGTTTTAACCAGGTCAACATCCGCGCTGAATTCGGGCTTTCCTTTCCGACGGCACTGCGTTCCATTTTGCGCCAAGACCCTGATGTGATCATGATCGGCGAGATCCGGGATTCAGAGACCCTGGACATCGCGGTCAAGGCGGCATTGACCGGGCATTTGGTGGTCTCGTCCCTGCACACCACGACGGGCCCCGGTTCCATCACCCGTATGATCAATATGGGCATTGAACCGTTTTTGATCATCTCCTCGGTGGTGGCCATTGTGGCCCAGCGCTTGGTCAGGCGGGTATGTCAGAAGTGCCGTGAGATGTATACGGCCAGTGACGAGATCGTACAGGAATTTCACCTCAAAAAATTATTGCCCGGCCACAACGGGCAGTTTTACAGACCCCGCGGGTGCGCCCAATGTTTGAACAGCGGCTATAAAGGCCGGGTAGGGATCACGGAGACGCTGGTCTTGACCAATAAGATCAAAGAGCTGATCTTGCTTTCAAGCTCAGAGGCCCAGATCAAGAACGCGGCGCGCGCCCAAGGCATGACAACGATGCGCGAGGACGCCGTCATCAAAGCTTCCCAGGGGTTGACGACTTTAGAAGAAGTGACCCGTTTGACAGCACCTGACTAAATAAAATTTATGGAAACGATCCAGGAACGGATATTAAAAGCGCTTAAAGAACTGCCGAACATCAATCCGGCGGACGTTGACGCGCTGTCAGAGGCCCAGCAGGACAAGAACGTCAGCCTGGTCAAGACCTTGCTCAAGCAAGGCCTTATCTCCGAGCAGGACTTGCTGATCCTCCTGATGCGCGAGCTCCATGTTCCTTCCATTGACATGACCAAATACCGTTTTGATGAACGTCTAAAGACCGTTCTTGGAGAAAAGACCGCGCGTCAATACATGGTGATGCCGATCTCTTTGCTGGGGCAAACCTTGACAGTGGCGATCGCTGATCCGTTAAATGTATTTATGCTGGATGACCTGCGTAATGTGACGGGTAAGGAAATTGATATCGTGATCGCCTCTGAAACCCAGATCTTGCGGGCCATTGACCGGTTTTACAAATCAGCCGCGACGGCCGCGGCTGATACGGGTATGAGCATGGAGGCCGACCAACAAGAGGAGCCGCAGGATGCGGTGGGCGAGGCCCCGGTCATCCGCATTGTTAATCTGGTCATCAAGGAAGCGCTGCGTCAAAGAGCATCGGACATCCACATAGAGCCCCTGGAGCAGGGGATGCGCGTGCGGTTTCGTATCGACGGGATATTGCAGGACATATTGACCATCCCCAAGGAAAGTAAAAACGCGGTGGGGGTGCGCATCAAACTCATGGCGAATTTGGACATCACCAACACCCAGACCCCGCAGGACGGGCGGTTCAAGATGAAGGTGGGAAAACAGGAAGTGGATTTCCGCGTGTCCATGCTCCCGACGACATTTGGCCAGAAAATAGTCATGCGTGTGCTTGATAAGAACAATCTTTCCGTGGGCCTGTCCAATCTGGGATTCTCAAAAAGTGCTGTGATCGTCCTGGAAGAATCTGTTTATAAGCCTTACGGGATGGTCCTGGTGACAGGCCCCACCGGCAGCGGGAAGTCCACGACACTGTATTCTTTGATCAGCAAATTAAACACACCGGACAGGAACATCATCACCATTGAAGAACCGGTGGAATACCTGGTGGATGGTCTCACCCAAATTGAAGTCAGGCCGGACATAGGTTTGAATTTTGCCGCGGGGCTGCGTGCTATTTTGCGCCAGTCACCGGACGTGGTGATGGTGGGCGAGATCCGGGACGCGGAAACAGCGGACATCGCCATCAAGGCTTCCCTGACCGGCCAGCTGGTCCTTTCGACCTTGCATACCAACAGCGCCGCGGATGCCGTCACCCGCCTGGTGGACATGGGCCTTGAGCCTTTTTTAGTGGCTTCCAGCCTGGTTTTAGTCTGTGCCCAGCGGCTGTGCCGCCGTATTTGTGATTCCTGCAAAAAACCCATGGACATTAAGCCCGAAGTTTTAAAAAAGATCCAGCACAGGATCAAACCGGGAACTGTTTTATATGAAGGCCGTGGCTGTGAGCGCTGCCGGGGCACCGGGTACAAAGGCCGTGTGGGTGTGACCGAAGTGCTGCAGATCGACGATAATATCCGTGACATGCTGTTAAAGAGAAGCACGTCCATCGAAATAACCCGCTATGCCCAAAAAAATCAGGGGATGAAATTGCTTTTCGATGATGTTGTTGATAAGATGTTGGCAGGGGAGACCACGCTCACAGAGGTTTTTCGCGTGGCCTCGGAAGAAGAATAAACATAGGAGTATACATGGATGCTTATAAAGTTTTGTTGGGAGAGATCCTGATCCAGCGTAAAAAGATCACCCGCGAGCAGTTGGATGCTGCCCTCCAGGCGCAGAAAACAAAGGGCGGGTTTATCGGCGAGGTCCTTGTGGGCATGGGCCTTCTTGACGAACGGGACATTGTGGTGGCCCTGGTCATCCAGTGCGGCATGCCGTATATCGCCGTCAATAAATATACCATTGACCCCGCCATCGTGCGTTTGATCCCTAAAGAGGTGGCCCAAAAAGAAAAGGTGATCGCCCTGGACCGCATCGGGGACATTTTAAGTGTCGTGATGATGAATCCTTTGACGGATGACCAGAAAAACCATTTAGAGACATTGACCAAATGCCGTATCGCTACTTTTATTTCCACTAAAGCGGAGATCGAAGAAGCCATTGCACGCAATTATTAAATATGCCCACCTTTAAATATACTGCCCGTGACCAGGAAGGCAAAAATGTTTCCGGAAGGATCTCCGCGGAAAGTGAACCGGTGATCGTCGCCGAGCTGCGCAAGCGGAATTTGAGCATTTTAAGCATAACGC
>JABDCU010000027.1 GCA_013287965.1 Candidatus Omnitrophota bacterium
ATAATGACGGATGAGCGGTTGACTGCCCTACATCCGTTCGCCAATTCCAACAGCGGGCGCATTTAACACCATCTGCCGGATATACCGCGATGCCTTGAGGCCCTTGCTTTAATTCCACTTGAGACACGATGCAAATTGACGCGAAATCTTTAAAAGACCTGAAATATTGTAAACTGTCCCGGTCAGGCACTGTAATGACTACTTTAGCCTCTAAACCGCTGCCAATCTTGCCTGATTTTCTTTGCTCATCCAACGCTTTCAGCACATGGACACGCATATCTAAAAGGCGTTCAAATTTTTCCTCGATGCCAGGACAGATCCAGCTCTTGTCCGCCACTGGCCAGCTTAACCCATGCACACTGCCCGGCTGATCTACCGACGCGCGCTTAGGACTGAATTCAAGCGTTTCCTCGGCGGTAAACGGCATCACCGGGGCCAAGGTCCTGGTCAAAGCATCAAGGATATAATAAAGAACTGTCTGCGCGCTTAATCGTTCCTTTGAAAAAGCGTGGCAAGTATACAGCCGGTCCTTGAGGATGTCAAGATAAATGCTCGACAGGTCTTCATTGCAAAAACTATACGCTGTTTTAAAGACCTGCACGAAATCATAGCGTTCAAACCCGAGGTCTAAAGCCTCAATGGTGCGCGCTAAACGGTTCAACGCCCAGCGGTCAAGCTCCAAGAGTTCTTCATATTTGACTATGTGTTGGTCCGGTTGGAACCCATGTAAATTGCCCAATAAATAACGCAGGGTGTTGCGGATCTTGCGATACGCATCCACCAGACGGTCAATGATCTCTTTGGAGATGCGCACATCCTCGTTATAGGATGAGGACGCCACCCACAAACGCAGGATATCCGCGCCATAGGTATCAATGATCTCCTGGGGCTTGATGACATTACCCAAAGATTTGGACATCTTACGCCCTGCCCCATCCACCACAAAACCATGGGTCAAGACCTGCTTGTACGGTGCCTTTTTATCCATGGCCACTGAAGGGATCAGCGAGGACTGGAACCATCCCCGATGCTGGTCAGAACCTTCCAAATACAGGTCCGCCGGTAAAGGACTTTTGATCATTTCATGGAACACCGCTTGGTGGCTGACCCCGGAATCAAACCACACGTCTAAGATATCATGGGTCTTTTGAAAATCATGGCCGCCGCAATCAGGGCATTTGAATCCTGCAGGTAAAAGTTCTTTGAGGTCTTTCTCAAACCAAATATCACTGCCGTGTTTCTTGACGAGTGTGGCCACATGCTCAATGACCTCGACAAAAAGCTTTTGCTGGCCCTTGCAGCCCTGGCACGTGAGGGCCGGAATAGGCACACCCCACAGCCGCTGACGGGAAAGGCACCAATCCGGACGGGTATTGACCATGCCTAAAATACGCTCGCGTCCGGCTGACGGGACCCACTCAACTTCATCTTCGATCACTTCCCTTATTTGACTGCGCAAATTGCTATGGTCAATGCTCAAGAACCACTGCTCGGTGGCGCGAAAAATAATAGGGTTCTTGCAGCGCCAGCAATGGGGATACGAGTGATTGATCTTTTCCGTCGCAAATAATAATCCGCGGCCCTGCAAATTGGCAATGATCTGGTCATTGGCCTTGAAAACAAACTGTCCATTGAATGGCGCGCCTTCTTCGGTGAACACGCCCTTGCTGTTGACCGGCATCAGGATGGGTAAATTATAGCGTAACCCGGTTTGAAAATCGTCCTGGCCGTGGCCGGGGGCTGTGTGAACCAAGCCTGTACCATCTACTTCAGTCACATAATCAGCTGCAACGACTGGACAATTTTTCAACTTATCAAACGGGTGAGAATAAACGAGCTTGATTAATTCTTTCCCTTTAACAAAATCATCTTTAGCCACCCATCCCTCTTGTTCCCCCTGCCTCCGACTATTTTTAAAAATATCTCTGTTTAAGAAACTTTCTTTTCCAATTATCAAGATTTCACCACCAACATCAACAACAACATAGTCGAACATAGGATTCACCGCCACCGCCACATTAGCTAATAAAGTCCACGGAGTTGTTGTCCATATCAGCAAATAAACTTTCTTACCGGCAGGCAAGTTTAAAACTTCCGGATTATTGACCTGAAATTTTACAAACACAGCAGGTGATTCTTTGTTTTCGTGCTCCACCTCAGCTTCAGCCAGGGCGGTTTCACAGGAATAGCACCAATTGACCGGCTTTAGACTGCGGTAGACATAACCCTTCTTAGTTAATTCTGCCAAAGATTTTAAGATCCAATATTCATAATGTGGGTTTAAGGTCAGGTAAGGATCATCCCATTGACCAAAAATTCCCAAGCGCTTGAATTCCTCACGCTGGATATCCACAAATTTCATCGCATAATCATGGGCTTTTTTACGAAAGACCACGGTGTCAAAGTCAGACTTGGAAGCTTTCATGTCTTTAAGCAATTGATGCTCAATGGGCAGGCCATGGCAATCCCAGCCGGGGATATACAAGGCGTCAAAACCTTTCATGGTCTTATATTTGACGATCATGTCCTTGAGGATTTTATTCAACGCGTGCCCGATGTGGATATGGCCGTTGGCATAGGGCGGCCCATCGTGCAGGATAAAAGGTGTTGCCCCTTTGCTCTTTTGGCGGATACGCTTATAAAGCTCATCCTTCTGCCAAAGTTCCAGCATCCGGGGTTCTTTTTGGGAAAGCCCGGCCTTCATGGCAAAATCCGTCTGCGGCAGGTTTAAGGTCTTTTGGTAATCTGTTTTACTTGATGTATTTTCCAATCAAAAGCTCCAACTCTTTTTTCTTTTTGGCCGGAATTACGGCGGGATTGGTAATGATAGCAAATTTCAGGGCCTCTGAGGCGCTAAAATGTTTTAATTTTCCAACTTCCACAATGGCCAATTTCAAAATGGCCTTGGCATTGGCAACGTTCTTATTAAGATAATTAAGGATCATATCAAGCGTCACTGAATCATGCGACGGATGCCAGCAGTCATAATCCGTGACAGCAGCCAGGGTCGCGTAAGAGATCTCCGCCTCGCGGGCGAGCTTGGCCTCGGTCAAATTGGTCATGCCGATAATGTCCATGCCCCAGCTGCGATAAAGATTGGATTCCGCCTTGGTGGAAAACTGCGGGCCTTCCATGTTCACATAGGTGCCGCCGTGATGGGCTTTGATCTTAAGCTTCTTGGCACTTTTCTCAATAATGTCAGCAATCTCTTTGGAAATCGGGTCCGCAAAACCCACGTGCGCCACAATACCGTCGGTGAAGAACGTGTCCGCACGACCTTTGCGGGTACGGTCCAGGAACTGGTCAGGGATGACAAAATCCATGGGCTTATATTCTTCTTTGAGCGAACCGCAGGCGGAGACAGACATGATCGCCTGGACACCTAATTTTTTCATGCCGTAAATATTAGCACGGAAATTGATCTCCGAGGGGCTGATGCGATGGCCGCGGCCGTGGCGCGGCAGGAAGACAACGGGCGTTCCCTCTAATTCTCCGGTAATGAATTTGTCTGAGGGCTCGCCAAAAGGGGTCTTGACCGCGACCTCTTTGACTTTCGATATGCCCTCGATCTGGTACAAGCCACTGCCGCCGATGATCCCGACTGTTGCCATAGCACCCTTTCTAAATATGATTAAATGGTATTGCTCCCCATTGTTTCGTCCGCAATACCATTTAATCATATACACAATTACTTCGCTAACTCTCCAGCCCGCTTCTTTGCTGCCAATAAAGCTTTCTGCATTAATTGATCAAATTTACCTTTAGAAAAAACATCCATCGCTGCCTGGGTCGTGCCGCCTTTGGATGTTACCTTGGTGCGTAATTCACTTGCTGTAAAACCTGCCTTCAATAATAAATGCGCGCTGCCGACCAGGGTACCGTAAACTAAACTTTTGGCATTTTCTTCACTTAAACCTAATGATCTTGCAGCAGCGATCCACTGTTCCACAAACAAAAACACATAGGCCGGCCCGCTGCCTGAAACCGCGGTAATGGCATCCATATATTTTTCTTGAACTTCCAGGCATCCTCCGACAGCCGCAAGGACCCGGCCTGCTTCGTGCACATCTGCCACGGTTGCATACCGGCCTCTGCAAATCCCTGTCATGCCTTCACCGATAAAGGCCGGCATATTGGGCATGGCGCGCACCACCCTTGCTTTGCCGCCTAAATGCTTTTCAAAGAATTTAGTCGTCAGGCCTGCCGCGATCGAAATGAATAATTTATCATCACTTTGCGTAATCTCACTTAAAACAATTTCCATGTCCTGCGGCTTGACAGCAAGGACCACCGTTGAGGACTGTGCTATGACGGCATTCAAATCCCCGACACTGACGCGGTATTTCTCTTTTAAATATTGTGTACGTTTACCATCAGCTTCACAAACAAGAATGCCGGCGGGTGGAAACAGTTTCTTTCCCACCAAGCCCTTGATCAAGGCCTCGCCCATGTTCCCACCGCCGATTATGCCGATTATATTTTTTCCCATATTATCCCCTATTTAAAAATAGCACTACCTACGCGCACCATGGTCGAGCCTTCTTCAATGGCGATCTTGTAATCACTGCTCATGCCCATGGACAATATCCCCATATCCACGCGGGGATGTCCGGCAAAACGCGCTTTAATATCGTCTCTTATCCCGCGCAAATCAGAAAATGTCTTACGGATAACGCCCTGATCTTCCGTATACGGCGCCATGCACATCAGGCCCTTGACATGGACCAGGGAAAGCTTGCTGATGTTTTCGATCAAAGTGTTGGCATCGTCGGGATCAGCACCAAATTTCTGTTCTTCCCGGGCGGTATTGAACTGGACTAAGATCTCAACAGTCTGCCCTGTTTTGGCAGCTTGTTTTTCTATTTCCTGGGCCAATTTAAAACTGTCCACCGACTGTATCAAGGAACACACTTTGATGGCATCCTTGGCCTTATTTGTCTGCAAATGGCCTATGAGATGGCATTTAATGCCAGGGTTTATAGCCAACAGCCCCGGGAACTTGCTTTCAGCTTCCTGCACGCGGTTTTCCGCAATATGCTTGATGCCGGCATCGATGGCTTGCTGGACCACTTCCAACGCAACCGTCTTGGTCACCCCGACCACGACGACATCTTTGGGGTCACGCTTGGCAGCACGGCAGATCTCTTCAATACCGGAAAAGACTTTACGAACATTATCTTGGACCATAATAAGGGACAAGGTTAGCATAAAACCGCAGGCAGGTCAACGAAGAGCTTATGTGGGCTGGCCGATAATTTCAATGACTTTATTGATGACGTCCTGCAGTTTAAGGGGTTTTAAAAGATAGTCCTTAACGCCATGGCGTTTGAACAAGGGTTCCGTTTCATTGTAGGCTGTCAGGACCACCACCGGGATATTGACGTATTCAGGGATCTTATCTTTTTCCATAATGAAGGTATAGCCGTTCATATCAGGCATTTGGACATCCAAAAGGATCAAGTCGGGTATATTGGACTTTAAACGCTTGAAAGCTTCATTACCGTTCGCAGCGGTATACACTTCATACCCACGCTCTTCCAACTTGCGTTTGGAAATCTCAGCCACGACTGACTCATCATCAACAACCAAAATAACTTTGGGCATATCTAAGGCCTTCTGGCCGCACGGCCTACGCCGGGGCCCCAATCACTTCAGTGACTTTATCAAAAAGGGCTTTCAAATCAAGGGGCTTAAGAAGATAACCCTTGACGCCATGGCGTTTAAACAATGGTCCCGTTTGGCTGACAGAGGTCAGCATCACCACAGGAATTTTGACATATTCAGGGACTTTATTCTTTTCCAAGATAAAGGCGTACCCGTCCATATCAGGCATTTGGACGTCTGAAATGATCAGGTCAGGCATTTTGGACTTCAAGTGCTCTAAAGCTTGCCGGCCGTTGGCAGCCGTATACACCTGATATCCCTGCTGTTCTAAATTGCGTTTGAGAAGTTCCACGACTAAACGGTCATCGTCAACAACTAAAATAGATTTTGACATGGGTTTATTTTATATCAATAGGGTCGTCCGTAAAAGGGATTTCCAAATTAAATATTTCAGCCATGATAAAGTCCAACGCTTGAAGATAACCCTCCAGGGACTTTTCAACATCCTTCATTTGGGCCGCGTCCAGGAACCTATCCATGCTCATTGTCCTTAAATGGTACAGACAGCTGTTGACCGGGCGGCCTGAAAATTGCTTACGCAAATAATGTACATAAAGCGGCATTTGAAATGACCTTACATGATCACGGATATATTCACGGGTCAACGTTACGCCGGCAGGGATGTCCTTGGGCTTTGGGTCAACGCCCCCTGTCTTGTAATCTAAGATCAATATTGTGCCGTCGGTCATCTCATCAACCCGGTCAACCCTATAAGTCAGACATACTTGGGTTTCCCCCAAACTGATCACATCTTCAAACTTACGCTCAACATAGAGCAGCTGCTTGACATCAGTTTCACAACGCAAGGCTTCCTGGTCTAAAAATCTTTCTAACCTGGTCTTTAAAACAGTTCCCATTAAAAAAATGTCGCTGCGCAAGGCCTGCCCAAAAACAGCGGCAAACCTGGACTCATATATTTTCTGGAAATATTTCCTGAAATGCGCGTCCAGTACGGGTTTCTTGCCGGCGAACCCTCCAAAAGCTTCCTGCAAAAGATCATGGATAAAAATACCGATATGGCGGCTTTCAGGGTCTTCCAGAAGATCATCCTTGATCTTGAGTCCCAATACATAACGGCAATAAAAGGCGTAAGGGTTTTGCAGATAGGTATTGATGCTGGAGGCGGAAAACCTGAAACTCTTTAAGAAATTAACCATGGCAGGGGTTTTGGGGATAACGCGCTTCTTTTTTTCGACGGAAACTTCAAAAGCGCCGCGGACAATGTCCACGGCCCCGATCTTAACCTGACGCTCTTCCTGCTCCCAGATGAGCTCCTCTAAAAAACGGCTGCGGGTGCGGTCGGTGTTGTGCTGATAGATCAAATGCACATTTTCGGCCGCGGAGATCAAACGCATAAACCCATAACGCTGGATCTCTTCTTCCAGCTCAAGACGGTCAAGATTGAGCTTGATCATTACTTCACGCGGGACCAAAGGTTCATAAATATTCAAATTAGGCAGAAGACCTTCATTAACATCCACCACGATCACATTCTTAAAATTCAAGGCCCTGGTTTCAAAAAGCCCCAAGATCTGAAGGCCGCGCAGCGGTGAGCCGCTGAAAGCCACCATCTGCGAAGACAAACGTTCATCTAAGACCTTAAACAGGTCCCTGGGTTCAAATGTTTCTGCCGCGAAGGCGCAGGCCTTTAATTCATCCCCGATCTCCTGCATGCGCCCGGCAATTTGAGCATTAAAAGGATACTTGTCCATCGTGCTATGGGCCTGCATAAATTCAACAAAGCTTTGTAAGGCCGCGGCCAAACCAGCAGCGGAGTGGATATTTTCAAAATTATCAAAGAAAACTTTATGGATGGCCAGCGCTGCTTTTTTAAGATCATTTAAACCTGTCTCCATACCCAAAGCTACAGAGGATTGGATGACGGCATCCAGAAGTTTTTCATCCCGGAGAATATCATCAATATCTAAAAATAAACGGCCTGAGAGGCCGGTCAAAACCTCTCCTTTAAGTACTTCTTCTGTTTTTGCGACCAGCACGGCCACAACCCGCTGATCAATGCCTAAATCCAAACTCCTGACCAGTGGATGCCTCAACAGGGAAAGATAATCCTTGGTGTAATACAAGTCCCCTTTACGCCGATGCTGGGCCTCCAAACACAAGGCCAACAGCGTATAAAGAGCACTGCGTTTAAGCGGATACCCCATGGAAACATTAAACTCTTCAAGCTGGCTTGCCACCGCGGTTAAAAGGGTCGAAAGAAAATTGCCGTCAGGCAAAATAATGACCGTTGATTCACGGTCGGTAATGTCTTTTAAGATCCCGTTGACCAGCCCTGCCTGGGAGTGAGCGTCAAAGGCCTCATAGATCTTTAAATTAAACGCGGTGGGTTTGACTTCTTTTCCCTCGAGGATCGGGGTGCCAAAGGTCCGGGCGATGCGCGAAAGCGCCGGCCAGCGCCGCTGGTCCCCTTGCATAAAAAGCACGGCCTGGCCGCGGTCATAGATATCTTTAAGGACGATGTTTTCCGTGCGGTGCAAATAAAAAGAATTACAAAATAAAATCTCATCAAACGGCTTTAAATCGCAGGTCCCTACCCGTCGGGAAGCTTGAGCGTATTGAAACCCGCGCGGGACCAGCTGCCTGCGCTGGATTTCCTGATGAAAAGCCCGGCGTAAGGTGCTCAAATGCATCAACAGCTTGTTAATATCTTCAGGCACGCTGAAACCGATCTTGGCATGTTCCCTGATCGATTCGAGAGGCCCTGGAGGCACATCTTCCAAATCCAACTGCTCGATAAAATGCAGGATCTCACGGGCCCATGGTAAAAACTGCGCGAAGCTCTCCCTGCCACGGCACACCCAGGGGCATAAGTCCATGGCTAATTGATAAATGGTATAACAATGGTCCAGATCGCTGCCCTGTGAGGGCACGTCTCTGCCATAAGCGACATAGGCCATCCACTCATCAATAGTAAAAAACCGGGGTGGAATGAAAGCTTTGCCAATGCGCCTGGCCAAATCCCGTTTAATAAACAACGACGGACGATGGCCGCCGAAAACCAGGCATAAACGCGACAAGTCCTTGTCCTGATCGACATAATAACGGCAGACATAGTCCACCACATGAGGTAAAAAGTTTTCTGTAAAAGGGACGGTGATGATCTTACTCATACTTTTTATAGACCAGGGCCCGGTTATAATAGACCTCGGCGATATTAGGGTTTATTTCAATGGCCTTATCATCATCAGCAATAGCTTGGGTGAATTTGCCTTGATCGTAATACGCAAGGCCACGGTTGCTGTAGGCCTCCGCAAGCCGAGGGTCTATTTCAATGGCTTTACTATAATCAGCAATGGCTTGATCAAGATCACCTTGCTTAAAATACACAAGGCCGCGGTTATTATAGGCCTTTACATAATTAGGGTTTATTTCAATGGCCTTGTTCAAGTCTGCCATGGCCTTGGCGAGCGCACCTTCTTTAAAATATTCCATCCCTCGGTTGCCATAGGCCCTTGCTTTATGTGGTGATCGGTGGACCGTGTCATTCCATAAAGTAAGATCGTCTCTCCAAATTTTATTCCTTTGGCAGGTCAAAAATGAATTAAAGGCAACGATCAAGGACAAGATGATGACCATTGATTTAATATTGTTCTTACCAAAAAGGTAATACGCAGCGCCCGCCAAAAATACGCTATAGCCGGCCATAGGTAAATAAAGCCGGTGCTCTTCGATCACATCCGCGAATGGAAAGAAGCTTGATTCAGGCAAAAGGGTCAAAAAGAACCAAAAAACAGTGAAAGAAACAAGCCGGTATTTTGAAAAAATCCGTTGGGCCCAAAATAGTATGGCGGCTAGAAATATAAAGCTGAATAATACAGGCGCCTCGAAGATGCTTTTAGAAAGAGAATAATCGTAATCTAAATTTTGGTGTAAAGGCAAAAACAGCAGCCTGATATAGGTTGCGATGACCCTGAATTCAGTAAGAAGATACTGCAAAGGAGAGATATTCGCAACAAAACTATGCCTGGCCTGGAATTTTTCTGCCCCGGAGAGCAGCCATGTTGCGGGAATGAGCAAGAAGATAAGTAAAAATGGGATGAGATGTTTCCAATTAATGGCTTTCTTTGCTTTAAGAAAGCTAAATTCATAAAGCACAATCATCAAAGGCAAGGTAATTGTATTCTCCTTGGTGAACATGGCCGCGATGGCTGTTACCAATGAGCCGATATAATAAAACCCTGTCAATCCCCGGGATTGACGAGGTAATCGTGATTTTACATAGAGGCATAGACTGGCCAGATAAAATAATGCCGCCATGGAGGCAGCCCGCTGCCAGATAAAGGTCACTGCCTGTGTTTGGACAGGATGCGATACAAATACCAACCCTGCAAATAAAGAAATAAGACCGGCGTGACGGCTGATCCCTTCATCTTTCATGACAGGGGTAGAAAGGGTTAAGTTAACAAGCCACCAGACCAAGATAGCCGAAACCAAATGGACTGCTAAGTTAAACAGATGATAAGAAAAAACATTCAAGTGATCAAAATGATAGTTTAGAGCAAATGTAAAAAAAGTAATGAAGCGGCAAGGCCACCAATTCCAGATATTTTGCAGGTTGTGTATGTTTTTGATAGCAAAATTATTCACGATATAGGAAAAATCATCAAGATGGAACGAGCAGTGGAAGGTATTGGAGTAAACCACGGCCCCTAAACAGGAGATAATGATGATTGAAAATAGTTTAGTCATTCTGTAAATATAAAACATGCCCTGAAATTTTGTGCTTTGGATAAAATTGTTTCATTAGTTCAATGTACCCGTCCATTTGCTTTTGATGCTCGCCCTGTGCGCCTGGAGACAATTTAAAATCCACGACCCAAACTTCATCTTTAAGCACGATCAAACGGTCAACGCGCTTGGTATCTCCGAATTTATTGACGAATTCCTTCTCGCGAAAGACTTGGGCATCAACGGGAAGATAAAAAAACGGACGCACGTCTTCACGATCTATAAAATCCCGGATTTCTTCCAGAACTTCGTCAATACTCCCCTCATCAACATGTCCAATACGCATCAGCAAGGCGTGATAAAATTCCCCCTTGCACGCCAAGACCGCGGACTTCGCAGGCTGGTTTAAAAATTCTTCTTGCAGGCCGGACCATGTGTCGGAAATAAATGGCATGATCTTTTGATGAGGAGCCGAAGGCTCATGGGCCGCGGGACGCTTTGCCGGCATTCCGCTAGATAAACAATCTTCAGGAATAAGGAACATGGCAGGATTAACAGTATTGCCCACCTTGGCCGGCACAAAAACATAAAGCTCCTCAATGGCACGGGTCAACGCCACATAAGCACTGTTTAATTCCACTAAAAAAGCTTTTTTATACTCTTGCTCATACCTTGCCTGTAATTCAGGGCAAAACTGCCGGTAACTTTCCTTAAGACGGATAAGACCCATCCCTTCATCTTGAATGTCCAGGATGTACGCCTGGCTGCCATCGCGCCCGCCGCTGCCTGCTTTAATGTCCATTTCCAAATACGGCACGATCACGACAGGAAATTCCAGGCCCTTGGCCTTATGCACTGTTAACACTTTAAGGGCATCCATCTGGGCCATGGGGACAAAACGGTCTTCTCCCTCGAGATTTTCATAATGATCCAGAAAAGAAGACAGGTCGCAGCTCTCTGTTTCCTGCATTTTGACCAATTCCAACAAATGCATCAAAAATCCCTGATACTGAGGGAAATGCTTTTCACATCCAAAACGCGCGATAATGCCGGCTGTTAATTCATACAAAGGGCTTACCCCCGCCTGACGGAAAAAATCTTCAAAGAAGCTTTTCCACACCTGGGGAAAAGCATCCCGGAATTCCTTATAAAAGTACAACTCTTTTGTTTGCTTGGAGCGGCGGGCACAGTCAAAAAGAAAATCGCGCAGGGCTTGGGGACTGATGCCCGTGGCTTTAGGCATCAACTCTCCCAAGCAAAACTGCGCGAAAGCATTATTATCAACGGGAGAATACAAAAAACCAAGCAGACTCATGAGCTCACTGACCAACGGGTTATTTTTGATATCACTGCTGCGGTCAGAAGAAACATAAATCCCCTCCTCCAGCAGCCATTGGGTGATCTCTTCCAATTCCTGATTGCCACGGGTCAAGATCGCAATGTCTTTTAAAGAAAAACGCCCGCACAGGTCCTTAATTAAAGGTATTAGTTTCTGACGGACTTCGAGAGACCTGTCTTGTTTGACGCGGCCTTCCAGATAGGTGACACGGACAACACCGCCGTTCAGGTCCTTGCCCGGCGACTGAGCGCTTACGCCAAAGGTATTGGCGATCTGCTCAAAATCTGTTTCGGAAAAATGAATATCATGACGCTTGTTTTCCGTAGAGTCATCCAAACGGCGCTGTAAAAAGCCTTGTAAATTATCCAAACTAAATACCCTGTTATTGAAATTGATGATCTCCGGACAACTGCGGTAATTTTTATCCAAACTCGTTTTTTTGGACATTAAACCCTGCCAATTGGACCTGCAAAGCATCGAATAAACGACTCTCCCCGCCCCGGAAAGCATAGATCGCCTGCTTTTTGTCCCCCACATAAAATAATGATCCGCCGGATCCAAGCGCCTCTTCGACCATCACGGCCAAATTACGCCACTGGCTTAAAGAAGTATCCTGAAATTCATCGATCAAATAATGCTGAAAACGGGCAGCCAGCCGGAAATATAATTCCTCAACCGTCACGAGACCATCTTCAAAAAGCAAGGCAGCTTTGCGGTTAAGCTCTTCTAAAAAAAGCACATCATCCCGTCTGGATAATCGCCCAAAACAATCAAGAAGTTTTTCAAACAAGATAACGTAAGGGTTAAACATGCTATGGGCTTCCCAACGGCAAAGCCCACTGATCTCCTGACGCAGCTTGCCCCACAGGTCCTCCAACCTCGGCGTGATCTCTCCGCCCTTATTAACTGGGAATTCTTCTTTAGACCAATACGCCTTGAGGTCATCCACATCGAGGATTCCCGCTTTCGCGGGAATGACAGAGGATTGAGGACCAAGAAGGCTGTCTAAGTGATCGAGGAATTTTTTGCTCGTCTGGGGAGGGCAAAGGTCTTTTAATTCCTGCATGAGGGTATAAATTTTCTTCTTACGTGAGAAAGCGTCCTGCTGTGAGGGAAAGACCAGGAGCGGCTTTTGATAGGTGTTGTATTGCCTGAAGAGTTCACTGACGACCTTCAAGAGATCTTCCCTGGGAAACCAGCCTGAACGGTTCTCCAGGAATAAATACTGGTGCACAAAATCCGTGAAAAACTTATGTATTTTATCGTCGCTATCAGCCTGGTCTAAAAGTTCATCAAGGCCCAACTGCAAGTATTCCCTGGAATTACGCTGGATCTTAAAGCGCGCTGAAAGACCTATCTTGAATGAACAGCCGACCAATAAAATATTCACAAAGCTGTCAATGGTCTGGACTTGAAAATAATGGTATTGGCGGACCACATCATTAATGAGGCTAAGGCCAAGTTTTGACGCACGGTCTTCATCCAAGCCCAGCGGCTTGATGATATCTTCCACTTCAAACGGTTTTAATTGTTTAAGGGCGATGCGTTTGAGAAAATCCAGGATACGGGATTTCATCGCCCAGGTGGCTTTATTAGTGAAGGTAATGGCCAGGATGGATTGTATCGGTACAGGTGTTTGTGCCGCGGCCAACCCCAAGCATAACTGAACATAACGCCGGGCCAGGCAGTAGGTCTTGCCGCTGCCGGCAGAAGCTTCAACGACAAAAACGCTATTTTTCATCAATGGAGATCCAGATGGAGTCTTCCAGAATTTCACGGATCACGGCAATGGAGCCTTGCAGGGTTGTCTGGCCTTTCTTAAGCCCCCAGTCCAGGGTGTCACCGCCGAAAGAATCCAGTTTATCGAGCAGTTTCTGACGCTGTTGGGCAGTGATCGCCAGATAGTGGCCATGGCCATTCTTATTTTTTTCACTGATCAAAACCTTGGTCATCAGAACAGAGGCCTGGATAATATCTTTGTCCGCCTCTTTACGCTGTAACTCCAAAGAATACTGGGTCTTGACAAAATCTATTTCTTTGGGACGGGTGGCTTGTCCCGCAATATTTAAGTCATACCATTTTTGCCATAATGATCTTTGCTGGCCGTTAATGGCGATCTCCCGGCCCGTTGCCACCACCACAATGTCCGCGACCTTGCGCATCAGCATGTTGGGCGAAATCAGGTATTTGAGCAGATAATGTTTAATGATGCGCAAATCCGAGTCGTTTAAGGCCAAATCATTAAGGGTGGCCAGGATCATTTTATTTTTTTGGTGGGCAAAAAGTTTTTTAGGGGCGTTTTTTTCCCAACGGTCATTGATATCCTTCATATAGCTCAACGCGGTGATATAACTGCGGGCAAATTCATACTTCTTGACGTCGGGATTATTCTTAGTGAATTCATCCGCGGCACAGGCAGGATGGACAACCATCGCCCCATAAATGGCAAGCAATAACAGCAGGCGTCGAAGCATATTATTTCTTAAACGCGTTTTGGACCTTTTCCAGCAGGACCTTACTATCGATGGGCTTTTGCATATAACTGATCCCCATTAATTTGCCGATCCTGGGGTCCAATTCCTGGTCACGGGAAGTCAAAATAATGATGGGGATATGTTTAAACCTCTCATCAAATTTAAGATTACTGCAGACATCATAACCGTTGATCTCAGGCATCATGACATCAAGGATGATCAGGTCCGGAACATGTTTGCGCACCTGGACCATGCCGTCTAAACCGTCATTGGCTACCAAAACGGTGTGACCTTGCCCCGAAAGCAAACCTTCCAGTAACGCGGTCACAGCCTTGTCATCATCCACGACTAAAATTTTTTTTTGATCAGGCGCTGTAGACATTTTTCATTACTCCTTCTGTTTAATCATCATTAATAACAGACATCATATCTTCAAGCTTGGAAAAACGCTCTGTATAATCTTTGCGGGCACAACGGATGACTTCCGCGGCTTCTTCACGGCCGAAAACATGGGTGATCTCACAGATGCGTTCATCAGAACCGGGAATGTCCTTATAGGTCAGGAAATAATGTTTCAGGCGGTCAGTAAATGAACGCGGACAATCTTCAATATTGTTCCACTGGCTGTAAAGGGCGTCCCCATGCATGACCGCGATGATCTTATCATCCGCCTGCCCCCGGTCGATCATGCGAAAACCGCCAATGGGAATGGCACGCACAATAATGTCACCGTGCGTGATCACCTTTTCGGTCAAAACACAGATATCCAGAGGATCTTCATCCCCCACCACCGAATTGCGGCCGGTGCGTTCACGGCAAAGTTCAGCGATATTGGAAGAACAATAGGTCTGCGGAATAAACCCGTAAAGAGTGGGACATATGCTGGAATACTTCTGGGGACGGTCTACTTTTAAGAAACCGCTTTTTTTGTCAATCTCGTATTTGACCGTGTCTGAAGGCACGGTTTCTATATAAGTGTTAACAAGATTAGGAGAATCTTCCCCTATAGGGATGCCGTGCCAAGGGTGGCTGCGCAGCAAAAGGGCCAAAGACTGCCAAAGGTTGTTTAGATCGTCATTCATAAGTAGTTGACAGTATAACACTGTCTGCTTCAAAATTTCAAGCAACATTAAAGAAATCTAAGAAAAACTGGCACTGGCCTGATTATGGTGTATACTTAAAGTGGAGTCATACATAACCATATAACCAGAAGGAGGGTACATATGCGTACTCGAAAAATGGAACAAGGTTTTACGCTGGTGGAAATCATGATCGTAGTGGCGATCATCGCCTTGCTGGCGGCGATTGCTATCCCTAACCTGCTTCGTGCCAAAATGACGTCTAATGACGCCTTGGCCAAGGCTACGTTACGGGCCATGTCTACGGCCGCAGAATCTTTTGGTACGGCCAACAATGGCAGCTATCCGGCCAATGAAAGTGCTTTAACCGGTGCAACTCCTCCGTATCTTAACACGGCTTATTGCGCCAACTCACCGCTTGCAGGTTATAACTATGACTGCACAGGCATGAGTACTTCCGGCTACACTATTACGGCGACACCGGTGCAACCGGGCAGCACAGGGACCACCACAGAAACCATTACCACTGGTGGCGTTTTAACACCGTAATTATTCTTCACGGTATTCAAAGAAAAGGCCTCGCTTTCGCGGGGCCTTTTTCTTTGACTCTTCTTATTCTAAAATCTCCTGTATGCGTTTTTGCGCCATGTCCGCCCAAAACGCGTCCCCTCCCTGGGCCCGGTCAATGACTTTATGATAAAGGAGGACTGATTGGTCCTTGTCGCCTAACTGCTGATAACAATAGGCCAGATAATAAAGGCAGGTCACATACAGCGGGGTGTCTGAATATTCGGCTAAATACTCATGGAAACAATCTTTGGCCGCGTCCCAATTTTGGGCCTCATAAAGCCTGACAGCCTTGTTATAGGTATCAATGGCAGGCGCGGAAGAGGTGTCATCATCAGCCCAGGCGTTGTCGATCGACAGCCTGCAAAAAAGACGGAATGTGCTGCAAAACCAGGAAGGAAAAACCTCAAGCCCCCTCGCATTCCTTGCGTCAAGGCGGCTGGTATTCCATAAATACTCAAAACGCGCCTGGTATTCTTTAATGGTCCCTTCGTCGGTGATGATAAGCATGTTCTCTTCATTGCGTTCTTCCGCGGTCAATGTCCAGTTAAAAGACCCTGTAATTAACGTTTTTCCGTCGATAATGGCAAATTTATTGTGCATGAGGCCAAAACCCAGGTGATAGCGCAGATCAAACCCATGCTTGATAAGATAGGTGCTTTTGGAAGCGGACTCTATCTCCTGGCCCTGGTCTAAAACGATCCTCACACGGACATTGTTTTCATGGGCTTTGACCAAGGCCTGGGCTATGTCCCTGGAGCTTAAATAATACATGGCTATATCGATCGTTTGGCCGGCCTTCCTTATTTCTGAGATCACCGCCTGCTGGCAGCCACCGTTGGGTGAAAAATAAACCTTTATAGCTTGTCCGGACGCACAGTGGCATACGGCCAGATAAAATATAAAAAATAGAAGTATTTTTCGCATGAAATGATTATAATCAAAATATGCAAAAAAATGATAAAAAAATACTCTTCCTGGCCTCCTTTGAAGACGCATCCATCCTGCGCAAATTCACCATCCTTTTTTTGATCACCTCCATTGTCCCGATGGTGCTTCTTTATTACTTCTACTTCCAAACCACCCAGCACGGGCACATTGATATTTCGACGGCAAGCTATACCAAGGTCATGGTCCTGATGGTCTTGGGCGTATTCATCGGATTTATTACCATCCGCTCCCTGCTCGTCAAGGTCATTGACATCTCCAAACAAAACAGCAAGGCCCTGGAAAATTTATTAAGCCCTGA
>JABDCU010000028.1 GCA_013287965.1 Candidatus Omnitrophota bacterium
TATTTTTTCCTCGGAGAGATGTTCATCAATAAGGAATTTTAAATCTGTCTTGAGCCATTGGCTGATGGGGACCTCAAACCCTGCTTTAGGGCGGTTTAACAAAGCAGGGGGCAGTAGGTCTTTAAATGTTTCAAGCAGGATATATTTACCTTTGCCGTTTTTTAATTTTAAATTCCCATCCAGTTGAAAAATAAATTCAATAACACGATGGTCCAGCATGGGGACACGCACTTCCAACGCGTTTTTCATGCTCATCCAATCAACCTTATTGAGCATGTCATTAGGCAGGGAATTCTTGAGATCGCAGTAGAGCATCCGGTTGACAGGATCGCTTGAAAAAGCATTTAATGACTGATGGAGTATGTTTTTTCCGGAATCAAGATCAACGCTACCAGTCTTTAAAAGACCTTCTCTAAGGATCCGGGGAAAAATTTGGTTCCATAAGAAGAAGCGTTCTTCAAAAGTGTCTGCCGCGCCGAGGATGAATTTTTTTAAACGCCGTAGTTGTTCAAGGGACCGTTTGTCGCGTGAATCAGGAAGGGCGTTGACTAAAGGCCTGATCAGACCATTGCGTAAGAAGGAAGGGACTTGGTTGTAGCGCTGATACCAGTGTTCTCCCGTGTACATCCGGTAGCCGGCAAATAGTTCACCCCCGCCGTCGCCTGATAAGGCCACCTTCACATGGCGCCGGGTTTCCCTTGAAACAATAAAGCTGGGGATGGCGGATGAATCAGCAAAAGGTTCATCAAACCAGCCAAGCAGGTCTGTAAACACGTTGAGCACCTTTTGGCTGTTTAATTTGATCTCGGTATGGTCTGTTTGATGAAAATTGGCCACTTGGCGGGCATAACGTGTTTCGTCAAGCAAAGGCATGTCGTCATAGCCGATGGAAAATGTTTTTATTTTTGATGAAGCATTTTTGGCCATTAATCCCACGATAATGCTGGAATCGATGCCGCCGCTTAAAAAAGCGCCTAAAGGGACATCAGCCATTGATTGCATCCGGACGGCATCTTCCATCAGGTTGTATAATTTCTTTTTGCAGTCTTCGAAATCCATTTTGGGCGGGGCACCCTGGCCCATGTCCCAATACTTTTCAATAGAAACTTCCTTGTTTTTAAGCATTAAATAGCTGCCGGGATCGAGTTTCCTGATGCTTTTATAGATCGTGTAAGGGGCTGGGATGTAATTAAAGGTCAGATATAAATTCAGGGCTTCTTCGTCCATGGCGGTGGAGACGGCAGGGTCACATAAAAGGCTGCGGATCTCTGAAGCAAAGACAAGGCTTTCTCCATCCCATGAATAGACCAGCGGTTTAATGCCGGCACGGTCGCGGCACAAATACAAGCTTTGAGATCTTGAGTCCCACAGGCAGAAAGCAAACATGCCGTTTAATTTTTCCAGGCATTTGATCCCTTTTTCTTCATATAAATGAATGATGACTTCACTGTCTGTTTGAGAACAGAACCGGTGCCCGCGGGCTTGGAGCTCATGGCGAAGTTGGGGATGATTGTATATTTCACCATTAAAAACCAGCCATATGGTTTTGTCTTCGTTAGGCATGGGCTGTTTTCCGGCAGGGGAAAGGTCCACAATGCTTAAGCGCCGGTGGCCCAAGCTGACGCTGATGGGATGATTGGTTTGGTAGATGCCATGATCATCCGGTCCGCGGTGCTGAAGCGCGTTGGTCATTTTGGTAATGAGTTCTGCCGGGATTTCCTTACCCTGAATGTTGATCTTTCCCACTATCCCGCACATAGGATTCTTTCTATTTTGCCGGCATTCTCTTGCCAGGAATAATTTTTCTCAACATATTTTCTGGCTTCAGAACACAATTGTTTGTATTCATCCGGTTTGTTTTTGTAATGGGCAAATTTTTCAGCGATCAGATCAGCCATGGCTTGGGGTGTCGTGTCCCTGAATAAGAAACTTTTATCAAAGCCGCTTAAGATCTCGATACTGCCGCCGATGGGGGTGGCCAAGACCGGGGTGGCGCAGGCCATGGCCTCGATGGTCACCAGTCCAAACCCTTCCAGTTCAATGGTAGGCAATATGAAAAAATCAGCCATTTGATAATATTTGAAAAGTGTTTCCGGTGAAAGAAATCCGCAAAGCGTTACAGAATCTTCGAGCCGCAGCTCCTTGATCAAAGCCTGTAATTTTTCTTTTAATACGCCTTGCCCGCCGATGAAAAGGGAAACAGGAACACCTTTTTGTCGGAGAATGGAGACCGCTTTAACAAGGTTTTCCAGTCCCATGCGCGGCACCAGATTACGGACTGTGAATAAGACCAAGGGCTGTTGGGGAATGTTCAGTTCTTGACGGACGGCATTTTTATCAATGGCCGGTTGGAATTGCCGGATATTGACACCGCCCGGGACCACGGTGATCTTGTTTTCTTTGATCCGGTACGTATGGATAAGTTTGTCCTTAGTGAATTGGCTTAAGACGATTATTTTATCTGACTTCTCCAGGCTGAATTTTTCGATGGCCCTTCGCAAGAGCACATTTAGAGCGGACCCTAAAGAATTTTTTTTTGGATTGCGTGAGATGTATTCTTCGAAGGACAAAGAATGGCAGGTGTAAATTTTTTTAACATTCTTTGTCTCTGAAAGTAGATTGATGGCAAGGGCAGCAAAGGGCTGGTGAAAATTGATCACATCAAACTTTTCGCCCAAACAAAGTTGTTTATAGCGTTTTTGGGCGTTAACGACAGTTGAGATAAGAAAAGCGGCAGGATTGCCGGGGCTGATCTTATACCTGAATTCATGGATACCATTGATGATTTCGTCAGAAGATCCGTGGGAGTCAAGCTTACGCGTCAGGATGGAGACTTTATGCCCTTTTTGCGCCAGAAAGAGGGCTTCTTCATGCAATACCCGTTCGCCTCCTCCCAGCAAATCCTTAATGGACACGTCCGATGCTAAAAGAATGTTCATGTTTGTCATTGTAACAAAAAGAATTACCAGAAGATAGTAGCCCTGATAATTTTTATATCGTAAAATAATTTTTAATGGATAGGATAAAGGTCCTTCATGTTATCACACGCTTAGACCCCGGAGGGTCTTCGACGAACACCATTGAAACAGTGGCGCGCCTGGATCCGCAACGGTTCGATGTCTTTTTGATCAGCGGCCGGACAAAGGATGCGGATGGCAGTATTGAGGCTTCCTTAAAGAGTAAAAATATCCAATATATTTTTCTTCCTGATCTCCAAAGAGAGATCCATCCCTGGAAAGACATCAATGCCTTTATCCGATTATACGGTTTCATTAAATCGCGGCATTTTGATATTGTCCATACCCATACATCCAAAGCAGGCATTTTAGGGCGCTGGGCGGCAAAGTGCGCCGGTGTTCCGAAGATCATCCATACCCCTCACGGCCATATTTTTTATGGCTATTTTTCAAAACTCCTTACGTCTGTTTTTATTTGGATCGAACGCGCCACCGCCCGGATCACGGATAAGATCATTACTTTGACTGACAGGGGCAAAGATGAACATATTGCTTTTAAAATAGGGCCGGCGGATAAATTTGTCAGGATCTATAGCGGGATCGATGTAAATCCCAAGCTAAATCATCCCCAGCTAAAGGAGCATCTCAAAAAACAATGGGCGCTTGATGATGGAAATTTTATTTTTGGGTGCGTTGGCCGGCTGGACCCTATCAAAGGGACATTTTATCTGATCGATGCCATGGCCCAAGTGGTTAAAAAATATCCGAAGACCCAATTGCTTTTAGTCGGCGATGGCAATCAAGAGAAAAATTACAAAGGCAATCCGAGGGTCTGGGATTGCAGGCCCATGTGAAGTTTACGGGATTCCAAAAAGACCCGGCTCCTTTGATAGAGATCATGGATGTTTTTATGCTTGCTTCATTGAATGAAGGGATGGGACGCGTTATACTGGAGGCCATGGTGCAAGGCAAGCCCATCATTGCCACCAAGGTAGGGGGCATTCCGGAGCTTGTTGAAGAGGGCAAGAATGGTTTTTTAGTGCCCCCACAAGACGCGGATGCTTTAAGTACCGCGATGATCAAACTCATTGAGCATCCAGAGCTCCGTGAGAGGATGGGCCAACAGTCAAGGGCCATTGCAGGGGCCCAATTTGATTTGAATAAAATGGTCAAGGACATTGAAAGCCTGTATGATAATAACCATCCATCAACCTCAATATCTTCCGTGGCTCGGGTATTTTGACAAGGCCCGGCAAGCGGATGTTTTCATTCTCCTTGATAATGTCCAGTTCAAGAAGAATGAGTGGCAAAACCGTAACCGGATACGCACAGCGCAGGGATGGCAGTGGCTGACTGTCCCTGTGTACCATGAATTCGGCACCAAGATCAATGAGGTTAAAATTGATAATAAAATACCGTGGCGCGGCCATCATCTAAAGGCGATGGAATTAAACTATGGCAAGGCGCCGTATTTCAAGGAATATTTTCCTCATTTTCAGGAAGTCCTTGGCAAGGAATGGGAAAAGCTGTCGGACATCAATATACATTTTGTCCGGTTGATCATCGAACTTTTAGGGATAAAAACCAAGATCGTTTTATCTTCCGAATATGAAGCTACGGAACATAAAACAACGCGATTAGTTGATCTGTGTCAGTATTTCAAGGCGGACACCTATCTTTCCGGCGAAGGCGGGATGGAGTATTTGGATGAAGAACAGTTCAAGAGCCATGATATCAAAATACTTATCCAGCAATACCAGCATCCCGTGTATCCACAGCGGTGGATGAATAAAGATACTGAAGGTTTTATTTCCCATTTGTCAGTGATAGATCTTCTTTTTAATTGCGGGCCCGAGAGCTTGGCTGTTTTGGCTAATTTGGAAAGGAAAACCAGTTGAAGATCATTATTACGGGTGGCGCGGGCATGATCGGTTCCCATTGCGCCGAGCATTTTGCCAAAAAGAAGAATAAGGTCGTTGTTATTGATAATCTTTTGCGTTCGACCATTTTTGGGTCTAAAGATAAAAGTGTCGAGTATAATTGGCAATATTTAAGTACGGTCCCTAATATCAAATTAATTAAGAAAGACGTGCGCGACCGCGCTGAAATGATACGGATCTTCGCCAAAGAAAAGCCGGATGTGGTCATCCATACCGCAGGGCAGCCGGGTGTTAAATACTCGCTTGAAAATCCTTTCGTAGATTATGAGATCAATGCCACGGGCACGGTCAATGTGCTGGAAGCCTTGCGCAAGGCCAACAAGAAGGGGATGTTCATTTTTACCTCGACCAACAAGGTCTATGGGAATAATGTCAATGCCGTTGCCCTTAAATCTTCCCCCAAGCGTTACGCGTTTAAGTCGATCAAGGGCATCAATGAACGCTTTAGCATTGATCTGACGGGACACACGCCCTATGGCGTTTCCAAATTGACCGGAGACCTTTACACGCAGGATTACGCGCAGATCTTTGGCATTAAAAGTGCTGTTTTTCGCATGAGCTGTATCTATGGCACCCGCCAATTTGGTTTTGAAGACCAGGGGTGGCTGGCCTGGTTTGTCATCCGGTATTTTTTGAATAAGCCCGTCACCATTTTTGGCGATGGCAAACAGGTGCGTGATGTTTTATGGGTGGGGGATTTAATTAAGGCCTTTGAGGCATTCTTGGACCGTGATTTTCGTTACAAAGGAGAGGTTTTTAATATCGGCGGCGGAGAGCAGAATACGATCTCTCTTTTAGAACTGGTTAGTTTTTTAGAAAAGTTATCCGGACGTCGGGTGCCCATTAAATACGGCCCCTGGCGGAAATTTGACCAAAAAGTTTACGTTTCTGATATCACCAAGGCCCAAAAACTATTAAAATGGAAACCTCAGGTTTCCCCTTATGAAGGACTTCGCCGTTTATATGATTGGGTGTCGCACAATGAACGTTTATTTAGGAGATAAAAATGACAAAGAATATTTTAGCTTTTGGGGCGCATCCTGATGATATTGAGTTAGGCTGCGCCGGCACTTTAAGCAAGCATGTCAAAGCCGGCCAGAATGTTTATTTATGCGTGCTCAGTGAAGGCCAGGAAGCAGGTGACCCTGTGCTGCGCAAAAAAGAACAGGTAGAGGCATGCCGCCGCCTAGGTGCCAAAGAATTAGTTTGGGGCGGATGGTCTGACACAAAATTCGAGGTCTCTAAGGCCTCCATTGATTTTGTGGAGTCCGTTGTTGCTAAGGTCAGGCCTTATGAAATATACGTCAATTATACCAACGATTCCCATCAGGATCACCGGTCTTTAGCCCAATGTGTGATCTCCGCGACCCGTTATAATAAACGTGTTTTATTTTATGAGGACTATACGTCTTATAATTTTCAGCCTGATATTTTTGTGGACATCGAAGATGTTCTTGAGCAAAAAATGCATGTTGTCAGCGCTTTTGAATCCCAGGTCGGGCGCAATTTCCCTTCAGGCCAGACGATGCTCAACGGGGTCAAATCCATGGCGCAGTTCAGGGGCTTTCAGGCCAAGATCAATTATGCCGAAGGATTTAAAGCGGTGCGTTATTTAAAATTGGATTTTTAATGAAGCTTATTCCTCACTCAAAACCAACGCTTAGCCCCAAGGATATTGCTGCCGTCAGTCATGTCCTTAAAAGCGGAGCATTGGCCCAGGGTAAAAAAGTCTTGGAATTTGAAGGCAAAGTAGCTCGTTATATGGGCGTGAAAGCCGGGGTGGCGTGCAATTCCGGAACGAGTGCCTTGCATTTGGCATTATTGGCTTTGAATATTGGTCCCGGTGACGAGGTGATAATCCCTTCTTTTGTGTGTTCAGCTCTTCTGAATGCAATTTCTTATACAGGCGCCCGGCCGCTGGTCGTGGATGTTAAAGAAGATGATTTTAATATCGCGCCGCTCGAGGTCAAAGCCAAGCTGAATAAAAAAGTCAAAGCCATTATTGTCCCGCACATGTTTGGCTGTCCCGCGGACCTAAAAGAGTTATTAAGATTTGGCGTGCCGGTCATTGAAGATTGCGCGCAAAGCATCGGTGCTGATTACATGGGCCGTCGCGCAGGCTCCTTTGGAGCATTATCTATTTGCTCTTTTTACGCGACCAAGGTCATGACCACGGGCGAAGGAGGGATGGTTCTTTCTAATCAAATAAAGATATTGGACCGTATCCGTGAATTGCGTGAACATAATTATAAAATGACGGATTTTCAGGCGGCATTAGGTTTAAGCCAATTGCAAAAGCTGCCTGATTTTATAAAAAAGCGAAAGCAGATCGCGCGCTTTTATGACCGTGCTTTTGCCGAAAGTGGTTTTAAAATCCCGCCCAAAGATGAAAATCGGGACCCTATTTATTATCGTTATGTGATTAAATCTAAGAAAAGGGCAGGAATTGTTATAGAACAATTAAAGAAAAAAGGTGTTGGGGCGTCTTTACCGGTCTTTAAACCTTTGCATCACTATGTCCCGGGCAGCCCTTGTCCCGTCGCGGACAGGCTCATGGACCAATGTGTTTCCATCCCTATTTATCCTGATCTGACATATGGCCAAATACAACAAATCTGTAGTATAAAATTGCATTGACCATTCCCATAAAAAATATTACTATGGAACAGTTCTGAAATATTTTAAATCATTTTTAGAGGACTCTATCATGAAAAAACCAGTGATTGCTTTGGGATTGATGGGCGCGTTACTTTTTGTTATTGATTTAAGCTTTGCTCAAGATGCTCCGCCTGCGGATACACAGGCCAATGCAGATGCAACAGCGCCAACAGACCAACAAGCCAATACCGATGCAGGCACAGCGCCAACAGATCAGCAAGCCAATACTGATGCAGGTGCAGCACCTACAGATCAGCAAGCCAATGCTGATGCAGGCGCAGCGCCAACAGACCAGCAGGCCAATACGGATGCAGGCACAGCACCAACAGATCAACAAGCGAACACTGATGCAGGCGCAGCGCCAACAGATCAGCAGGCTAATACCGATGCAGGAACAGCACCGACAGATCAACAAGCCAATACAGATGCAGGCACAGCGCCAACAGATCAGCAGGCCAATACTGATGCAGGTGCAGCACCTACAGATCAGCAAGCCAATACCGATGCAGGAACAGCGCCGACAGATCAACAAGCCAATACTGATGCAGGCACAGCGCCGACAGATCAGCAAGCCAATACGGATGCAGGTACAGCACCAACAGATACACAGACAAATACTGATAATGCTAATGCCGCTTCAAGTTCCGGCAGTAATTATTAAAGGATAGTGTGGACATACGAGCAACTTGCCTTAATTGCATGGATGGGCGCGTGCAATTACCGGTTTTACAATGGATCAAAAAAAATTATCCTGTCGATTTTGTGGACGTGATCACGGAAGCCGGCATGGATAATGTTTTATCCAACCAGGAAGATATCAGGGAAGTCTTGCGCAGTATTGAAATTTCCGTGAATGTCAATAAATCCACGAGATTGTTTGTGGTCGGTCATTATGACTGCCGCGGTAACCCGGTTGAAGAAAACATCCACCGTCAGGAGATCAGCAGTGCTGTCAAGCGCCTGAAAGGCCATTGGCCCAAACATGAGATCGTCGGCCTTTGGGTGAATAAAACTTGGAATGTGGAACTTGTTTAACAATTATTTACAAGGAGATTTAAAATGAAAAATTTTTTCTATTCTTTGGCCGTGATCGTTTTTATAGCTGTTGTTTCCGGCTGTAATCCATATAATAATGCGGGTGAAGGTGCTGCTACCGGAGGTGCCTTGGGCGCGTTGGCCGGAGGCATCATAGGCCATCAAAGCCATGATACCGGGGCCGGCATGCTGATCGGAGGCGCGCTGGGTGCTGTCACCGGAGCAGCCGTAGGGTCCCAAATCCAAAAACCGGTCGTTGAAGAACCGGCACCGGTCGTTGTCGCTCAACCGGTTCCAGCCGCTGTTCCGTCGGCAACTTATTCCGGAGACACGGTCACGGTCAATGTTCCTAGTAACAACGGGGGATATACGGCGGTCGTGCTGAAAAGATCAGGGACCGGGTATGTGGGACCTCAAGGCGAGTATTATGCTCAAATCCCTACAACTGCGCAGCTGCAAGCCATGTATGGTGGTAAATAAAGGAGTTAATTAATGATGAATTCAAGGAACATTTTTCCAATGGGGGTATTTGTTTTTTTATCGCTGCTGATCTATGGATCGCACCCCGCGTACGCGCAAGTATCTAATGCATTGCCTTTAGGCCCGGACCAAATGCCGGTACAAATGACCCTTTGGCAGACCTTAAAGGCCGGCGGAGGGGTCATGGTTGTTATCGGATTTCTCTCTGTTCTGGCAGTTGCCATCATTATTTATGATCTCATGATGCTTAATGTGAATAAGCTGGCGCCTCAGGGGCTTTTTGATAATGTCATGGGCAAACTTGAAAGCAGGGATTTTGGGGCGGCCAAGACTTTATGCCGCAAAGAGTACAATACGATCATTGCCAAAATTGTCCTGGCTGGTCTTGACCGCAGGACCCCTTTGGATGATTCCGCCCGCGAAGCGATGGAAAACACCGCCCGCATTGAGTTGACCAATCTTTGGCAAAATATCAGTTATCTTTCCGACATTGTCGCTGTGGCACCTCTTTTGGGTTTGTTGGGAACAGTCTTAGGGATGATCCAGGCCTTTCACGCGGTACCCCTGCAGTCAGCCAGCATTAAAACAACACTTTTAGCCGCGGGTATTTCCAAGGCCATGGTGTGCACAGCTTCAGGGCTTATTGTGGCCATTCCGGCTTTGATCGCGTATTCCTATTTTCGAGGCCAGGTCCAGCAGGTCACCAATATCATCGAAATGTACAGCACGGATATTATTAAAGCAATTCAAAACAGATAAAAGCTACAGGGAGTTTCATGCCTAGATTTGATTTTTCCGAATACCATAAGCAGCGGCCAACGATCCAATTAGCCCCGTTGGTGGACATCGCCTTTTGGGCCCTGATGTTTTTTATGATCATTGCTGTTTTTAACCAGATGGAAGTCCAGGTGAACCTCACACTTCCTAAATCCAAGACAGCCATCCAATCCGCGCAAAGTGCGGGCAAGATCGTCATCAATATCACTAAAGAAGGGCGTTTTATCGTCAACCAGAAGGAATATACCGCCAACACCTTAGGGCTGATGCTGGTCCAAGTTTCGAAATTATTCCCCAATCAGCAAGTCATTATCAGGGCGGATGAGCTGACCTACCATAAATATGTGATCCAGGTCCTGGATGCCTGCGGCCGCGCTGATCTCTCGGATGTTGCTTTTTCAACGCTTAGAGACGAGAACAGCTAATGAAAATTTGGATTCCCGTGAGCAACTGCGAGTGTCGGTCAATACGACCTTTCGCGGGAATTATAATTCTTTTATTTTTTTTGACTGGTTCAACAGCTGTTAACGCGCAGGTAAACGAAAAGCAAGCTGAGCAGTTGGATTTTGCCCAAGGACTGCTTTCGCGCGGCATGTATGACATGGCCATCTTACAATACAAGAAGTTCATTGCCGATTATCCTCTTAGTCCGTCTTTGCAGGAAGTTTATTTGTCTTTAGGGGAGAGTTATTTCCTGTCCCAGGATTTTCAAAAGGCCATTGATACCTTTAATCAATTCAGACAGCTTTACCCTAACTCAGAGCAATTGCCGCTGAGTGTGCTGCGTTTGGGCCAAATTGACATTCAACAGAAAAAATATGATGAGGCCCTTAAAGAATTGACATCCATTGACGCCCAAAAACAGTTAAAAGGCCAGTTGCTTCAATCTTTTGATTTTTATACGGCCCAGGCCTATATTGGCAAAGCAGACGCTGTTGATGCCTTTGCTTTTTTTCAGAAGGCCGCCCAAGTCCCTGGAGCATCTGCCTACACTGCTTACGCGTTTAAAGAGATGGGCAAAATTGATGCCCAAAACGGGCATTACAGCGGATCTCTGGATGAGTATGCAAAATCAATGCAGGCAGCGCAGGACGATCCTTTAAAAGGTGAATTAACTTACAGGATCGCTGAGGATGAGTTCTTATCAGGAAAATATAGCGATGCTATCAAAGGATTTGGGCAGGTCATCAGCCAATATGTTGACTTAGGTTTTACTCAAGATGCCCTGGCTAATTTACTTTTGGCCTATTTTAATTTAGGGCAGTATGACCAGTTACTGGCGGAGTATCAAAAAAATACTGCCCGGATCAAGAATGATGATACTTGTTTTGCCATCCACTTTGCGGCGGTGATGGGCTACATTGAGCTAAAAAAATATGACCAGGCCAACGCCCTTTTGGACCGTATGCTTGGCCTTACGGCATTAAAATTACAAGAGACAGCTAAAATCTTTATCAAGAAAGCTGATATCCTCATCAGGCAGGGGAAGTATAAGGACGGCTTGGCATTATTGGATGCGTACTCTTCCCAAAACGTTAACGATGCGGATGAAACTTTTTTCCTGAGGGCCCAGGTTTATTACGGCCTGGGGGATTTTGACCGCGCGTTTAGCTTTTTTGAGAATGTTTATTTGAATTTTCCGGACTCCCGTTTTTTAAAGGCAGCGCTTTTAGGCCAGGCCAATAGCCGCCAGGCCATGGGCAGGTTTAAAGAGGCGGAATCTTTGTTTTTGAAATATGCCGGCAATCAGGATGATCCGGGTTTAAAAAGTGATGCCTTGTACGATGCGATCATGATGGCTGTTAAAGCCCAGGATGTGAGCAGTGCTATCAGCAATGCCCAGGAATATCTAAAAGAATTTCCCGCGGGAGAAGAATACAGCGCTGCCTTACTTATCCTGGCGGACCTTTACGGTAAAAACAACCAGGCCCAGGACGCGGTTAATTTATTACAGGGATATTTAAAGGGGGCAGGAGTTGTTCAAAGGCCGAATTCAGCGTATTTTTTGTTGGGGTTTAATCAACAGCTTTTAGGCAAGAGTGATGAAGCCCTGGCAGCGTACGCGCAAGTCGGTCAACATAAAGAAGAAGGCGCGTTTTATATCGGCGCCCTTAAAAACATGGCGATCATTTATTTAAGCCAGGGAAAGGGGACCCAAGCCAGGGATTATTTTGACCGCTTGATCAGCCAGTCAGACCAAAATGACCTGCAGGTAAAGACCTATATCTGGGTTTGCAATGAATATTTAAAGGGCCAGGCATTTGATGATGTGCTGCGTATCGTGGCCCAGGCGGAAAAACATTTTTCTCCGCCGGACCTTTTGGAAATAGAATATTTTAAGGCCGAAGCCCTGCGCGGGCTTGGGCGCTGCGATGAGGCTGCCAAGAGTTATGATCTTGTGACAGCATCAACACAAAAAAACGCGTATACCGGATCTGCCCATATCGGTTATGGCCTGTGTTTGGAGAATGCCAAGAAATTTGATGCTGCCAAGGCGGAGTTCCAAAAATCTTTGGATGAAAATGCCGATGATTACACGGTCACGGTGCATGCCAGGTTTGAGACGGCCAATCTCGATGCCTCTCAAGGGAATTTTGACGACGCGCTTAAATTTTATCTGTTGATAGCCACCATTTATGATGACCCTTATTATTGTTCCGAGAGTTTGCTGAGGGCTGCCAAGATCCTTGATGGTATGAAGCGTTTCACGGAAGCCTCAAAATTGTATGCAGAGGCCAGGGAGAAATATAAAAAATGATAAGCTCCAAGGTCAAAAAACGGATACTGACAGCCCTTTTGGTTTCCATTTTTGTGCATATCGGATTTCTGGTATGGAGTTATTTTGTCAAGATCCTTCCGGCCATTCCTTTTCCTGAAACCCCTCAAACTGTTTTTCATGTCAAGATCGACAGGCAGGAGCATATAGGCCAGGAGAAGTTGAAATTTGAGACGCAGTCTTCCCGTAAATCTCCCAAACCTGACAATCCTTTTACTGAAAACATGGTCAGCGCGCCTTCCATAGAATCTGAAGAATTGATCAAGAACAATATTGAGTCATCCATCCAAAAAAATAAAGAAGCGCTGATCCCTTCATCAATGCAGGAAAATCAAGTCATTAAGAAATCCGACCTTAATGATATCGTCATGACCAAGAAGGTCAGGCGCTCGGTCCGGGAGAACATGGTGGAGTTAGGAGAAGTGCCGGCAGAACAGTTCTCTTCCGGATCCCCGGTGCTCATTTCCGGGGATCAAATTTCCAAGTATTTTCTCGATAAAAGCGCCATTCCGGCCAACACTTCACGGGCTGCACCCCTGCAAACCGCCAATACGCAAAATGAATTTCAGGTGATGAAAAGGGCTTCTTCAGGTTTAGAGCATGAATCTAAATCCATGGATCTGGGCACAGCGTTGACCTACCAGCTTTCCAGGTACAGGGACCCTGTTACGAATCAAAAATATTTTAAACTTGCCGTCAGGGTGAGGGATGCGACGGTGAATTTTCCGGTCATCCCCAAAGAGATCATTTTCCTGGTGGATGCTTCAGGCAGTATCGGCATGGTCCGCCTGGCCCAGTTTGAAGAAGGCCTGATATATAGCTTAAAACACCTTAATCCTGACGACCGTTTTAATATCCTAGTTTTTAAAGATAAAGACATTGCTTTTAGCCTTGTCTCTCTTAAGCCTGACCGTAAAAATATAAAAAATGCTATTGAATTCCTTAAAGAGCTCAAATCATGGTCAACCACTGACATCTATGACGCGCTGCGTACAAGCATTAATTTAAAGGCCCCTTTTGTCCCTTCCTACAGGGTATTTATGAGTGACGGGTTTCCAACTACCGGTATTATCAATGCCAGGCGGGTGATCAATGAGGTTTCAAGGCTTAATGATAATAAAGTGAGTATTTTTACCTTTGGCGGAGGGGCCTCTGTTGACCCGTATATGCTGGATTTCATCGCTTTTAAAAACCGCGGCTGGTCAAGGGTCGTTGACCGGGAACATTTTATGGCAAGGGAATTTTCCAAATTGTATAACGAGATCAAGGACCCGCTATTATTAAATGTGCGTTATTATGCCAGCGGCCTTAATGATAAAGAGATATTTCCCCAAACCATGCCTGATTTTTTTAAAGGCTCCCAATTTGTCGTTTACGGCAAATATACGGATGAAGACAGGTTTGCCCTTCAGATCCGGGGGGATATGGTGCAGGATAAAAAAGAATTTATCGTGAGCGCTTCCTTGAAGGACGCGTCCCCGGGCGATAAACAGATCGCCCGTGACTGGGCCTTCCATAAGGTTTACTATTTGATCAGTGAATTAAAATATAATGAAAACAACGCAGCGCTATTGGGTGCTATCGGCGATCTGTGTGCCAAGTTCCATATTGTTACTCCGTATTCCATCAGCTTTCAAAATGCTTCTGGCAAGCCTTTGTTTATCAGGCACAAGGTAATGATCAAAGAACATAAGCAGGTCAATCCGGTCCTAAAGAAAATATGAATATAAAAATTGTACTCATTTTTTTTCTGTTGACCACCGCTTGCCTGGCTGAAAGCGATGTTATTAAGGCAGACCGTCAGGCCTTGGCAGAGGCGAATGCCGCGGGTATTCCTTCAAAGATCTTGGCTGCCAAGGAGCAATTGAGTGATGATCTTGGGGTTGAGGCAGATCAAAGGCGCAAGGACTTGGAAGGGATCACCATCCCTTTAGTCCCTGACGGCCAAGGGCATCTTCTTGCGGATGTGCTCATCAATAGCACAGTCCACGCTTCTCTTGTCGTGGACACAGGTTCACCGGTGGTCATGTTGACCTCCGCGTTTGCCAAGAAATTAGGCCTTGATCTCAGTCAAGCCGGTCAGGGGTATGTAGAGATCCTAAACGGCAAGTATAAAGCAGCCGAGGCTTCATTAAATAGCGTCAAGCTTGGGGAAGCCCAGGCCCAGGATGTCAGTGCCACTGTTTTGCTGGAAGACAGCAGTAAGGAAATAAAGGACGGGTTATTAGGTTTGTCATTTTTGAGCAAGTTCCATTTTACCCTGGACCAGGCAGGCCAAAGATTGATCTTAAAGAAGTTGGAGGGGGCAAATTAAGAAAGAGGGAACTTTTTGGCGGTTTTTATTGTCTAATAGGTGGAGGCAGAGAATTTGACTGTTTGATTTAAGAGTATTATACTGAAAGAAGAAAGCAGGGGGTTTATATGAAAGTGACACTAAAAATAGCTTTGGTCTTCTTAGCTTTAAGTTTGTTAATAATTCCGCCAACGACGTCCTATGCGTATTGGCATAGGCATGGCTATGGCTACGTTAGTATTGGAGTATGGCCGGGGCCTTATTATTATGACCCTTATTATTCTCCGTATTACACCGATCCTTATTATTATCCCAGCTATACGGTTGTTGCTTCTTCAAGCTATCAGCCGGTTGTTGTCAACGGGGTCACCTATTATGTCAACAACGGGGTTTATTATATTTATACCCAGTATGGTTATCAAGCTGTGGCAACGCCTGCCGGGGTTTCCGCGCCGGTAATACAGGCTGCCAGCGTAACACCAGTTCCTGTAAGCGCTGACACCGGTGATTCATTTACTATTAATATCCCTAATGACAAGGGAGGGTATACTGCCGTTGTCCTTAAAAAATCAGGGAATGGCTTTATAGGGCCTCAAGGCGAGTTTTATTCTGCTTTTCCGACGGTCTCCCAGCTCCAAGCTATGTACGGAAAATAAGGCGGGTCCTATGCACAGAAAAATATGGGTAATAGGTTTATTGGTTTTAGGGCTGGCGGGGTGTGCTACCAGCAGTAATTATATCAGCTATACAACTCAGCATTTCCCTCCCAAGGATGAGCTTTATACGGTTAATGTTTATTCGGCGGTACAGCCGCAAGCTGCGGGCAACCCTTATTATGTGATCGGGAAGGTCGCTATTGAAGGCTTTGCCAGCAGCGGGGTAAGCCCGGAAATTTTGACCAA
>JABDCU010000029.1 GCA_013287965.1 Candidatus Omnitrophota bacterium
ACGAAGGCCCTTAGTTTTGACGGTCATTACCACTACAGGGAGGGCCGTTATTACAGAGATGCGGGCTGGTGGGGTTTGGGCGGATTTGTGACCGGATTAGCCGTGGGCGCGTACGTGTCATCCCTGCCTCCCGCGTATGAGGTGGTCATGATCGACGGGGTCCCTTATTATTACGCTGATGGATACTATTATCAGGCCGGCCCCGGCGGGTATGTCGTGGTCACACCGCCCGTAATTCAAGGGCAAGCTGTTCCCATAGGAAGTAATGCCATGTCTTATATTTTAGGGATACTGTTTGTGATCGTATTGCTGCTTTGTATTGGATTATTATTAAAGAAGTTATTGGTTAGAGAGGGGAAGCCAGCCTAGTGTGAAGATAGGGAGGGCAAAGAGGTTTAGCAAAAAAGACCATCTGATTTTAGATGGTCTTTTTTTATTATATACCCACCAGAAAGTAGAAAAAAGTCAGTTAAAAGTGGAAATAGGCCATGTACAAGTTTTGTTGTATAAGTAAGCTAAATTAACCTATGTTCAAGACCTTTTTATTCCTTCCCAATCAAACAGGAGAACACGCATGAGACCATCTAATTTCTTAGATAATGAAAATAAGGATAAAGGTGAGGGGGCCGCTGCGTCCACTGTTGCTGTCCATGACAGCGGGAATGGGAAGGACACTAAAAAGGACCAATTAAGAAAGATGCTTCATATCGCCAAAGCCGTGCGGCAGGGGAACCTTTCCGTGCGTTTTTCTGTGGAAGAAGACGGGATATCCAGTGAAATAGGCGAGGTCCTTAATGATATTCTGGATTTGAACGAAAACATGATCAATGAATTTGCCCGTGTCAGCGCCATTGTCGGTGAAGAAGGTAAATTGACCGAACGCGCTTCCATTGGCCCGGTCAAGGGCGCCTGGGCCACGGGCATGGATTCCATCAATTCCCTTATTTCCAACCTGGTCCAGCCCACCAATGAATTCGCCCGGGTCATCACGTCGGTGGCCAAGGGCGACCTTTCCCAAAAAATGCCTTTGGAAATTGAAGGACGCGCTTTAAAAGGGGAATATTTAAGGATCGGGACAGTTGTCAACGTCATGCTTGATCAGTTGAGCTTCTTCTCATCGGAAGTTTCGCGCGTGGCTAAGGAAGTCGGCTTGGAAGGAAAATTAGGCGGCCAGGCGGATGTTAAGGGAGTATTGGGTGTTTGGAAAGACCTGACAGATAACGTTAACGTTTTGGCCGGTAACTTGACCAACCAGGTGCGTAACATTGCTAAGGTTACGACCGCGGTTGCCAAGGGAGACTTGTCACAGAAGATCACCGTTGATGCCAAGGGTGAAATTTCTGAGCTTAAAAACACCATCAACATCATGGTGGACCAACTCAACTCCTTCGCGGCGGAAGTTACCCGTGTGGCCAAGGAAGTAGGAACAGAAGGAAAATTGGGTGGTCAGGCAGACGTTAAAGGAGTTTCAGGTACGTGGAAGGACTTGACGGACAACGTCAACGTTTTGGCCGGTAACTTAACCAACCAGGTGCGTAACATCGCCAAGGTTACGACAGCTGTTGCTAAAGGAGACTTGTCGCAAAAGATCACGGTCGATGCTAAAGGTGAAATTTTGGAATTGAAAAACACCATCAACATCATGGTGGACCAACTCAATTCATTCGCGGCGGAAGTTACACGTGTGGCCAAGGAAGTCGGTACAGAAGGAAAATTGGGTGGTCAGGCGGACGTCAAGGGTGTTTCGGGTACGTGGAAGGACTTGACGGACAACGTCAACGTTTTGGCCGGTAACTTAACTAATCAGGTGCGTAATATTGCCAAGGTCACGACAGCTGTTGCCAAGGGAGATTTGTCACAGAAGATCATGGTTGACGCTAAAGGGGAAATTTCCGAGCTTAAAAACACCATCAACATCATGGTGGACCAACTCAACTCGTTCGCCGCGGAAGTTACCCGTGTGGCCAAGGAAGTCGGTACAGAAGGAAAATTAGGCGGCCAGGCGGACGTTAAAGGAGTGTCGGGTACGTGGAAGGACTTAACAGATAATGTTAACCAACTGGCAGGTAACTTGACCAATCAGGTGCGTAACATCGCCAAGGTTACCACCGCTGTTGCCAAGGGAGACTTGTCACAGAAGATCACCGTTGATGCTAAAGGCGAAATTTTGGAATTGAAAAACACCATCAACATCATGGTGGACCAACTTAATTCATTCGCGGCGGAAGTTACCCGTGTGGCCAAGGAAGTCGGTACAGAAGGAAAACTGGGTGGTCAGGCAGACGTTAAGGGTGTATCAGGTACATGGAAGGACTTGACGGATAACGTCAACTTCATGGCAGGTAACTTGACGAACCAGGTGCGTAATATTGCCAAGGTTACGACAGCTGTTGCTAAAGGAGACTTGTCGCAAAAAATTACCGTCGACGCTAAAGGTGAGATCCTGGAATTGAAAAACATGATCAACACCATGGTGGATCAACTTAATTCCTTTGCGGCGGAAGTTACCCGTGTGGCCAAGGAAGTCGGTACCGGCGGTAAACTCGGCGGCCAGGCCTTCGTCAAAGGGGTTTCCGGGGTTTGGAAGGACTTAACTGACAACGTTAACGTTCTGGCCGGTAACTTAACAGATCAAGTGCGTAATATCGCCAAGGTTACGACAGCTGTTGCCAAGGGAGACTTGTCACAGAAGATCACTGTCGATGCTAAAGGCGAAATTCTGGAATTGAAAAACACCATCAACATCATGGTGGACCAACTTAACTCCTTCGCCGCGGAAGTTACCCGCGTGGCCAAGGAAGTAGGAACAGAAGGAAAATTGGGTGGTCAGGCGGACGTTAAAGGAGTTTCAGGTACGTGGAAGGACTTGACGGATAACGTCAACGTTTTGGCCGGGAACTTAACGAATCAGGTGCGTAATATCGCCAAGGTCACGACAGCTGTTGCCAAGGGAGACTTGTCACAGAAGATCACCGTCGATGCTAAAGGTGAAATTTTGGAATTGAAAAATACCATCAATATCATGCTTGATCAGCTTAATTCCTTCGCGGCGGAAGTTACGCGTGTGGCCAAGGAAGTGGGAACAGAAGGAAAATTGGGTGGTCAGGCGGAAGTTAAAGGTGTTTCAGGTACTTGGAGGGATTTGACTGAAAACGTCAACTTCATGGCTGGTAACTTAACGAACCAGGTGCGTAATATCGCCAAGGTTACGACAGCTGTTGCCAAGGGAGATTTGTCTCAGAAGATCACCGTTGATGCCAAGGGTGAGATCCTGGAATTGAAAAACATGATCAACACCATGGTGGACCAACTCAACTCTTTCGCCGCGGAAGTTACCCGTGTGGCCAAGGAAGTAGGAACAGAAGGAAAACTGGGTGGCCAGGCAGACGTCAAGGGTGTATCAGGTACGTGGAAGGACTTGACGGATAACGTTAATTTCATGGCCGGTAACCTGACCAAACAAGTTCGCGGCATCGTTAAAGTCGTGACCGCTGTTGCTAACGGAGATTTAAACCAAAAATTCGTTTTGGAAGCCAAGGGAGAAGTGGCGGCCCTGGCAGAAACCATCAATAACATGATCGATACGCTCAGTACCTTTGCTGACCAAGTAACAACGGTTGCCCGTGAGGTAGGTATTGAAGGGCAACTCGGAGGTCAGGCAAAGGTACCTGGAGCATCAGGTGTATGGAAGGACTTGACGGATAACGTGAATTTTATGGCCGGTAATTTGACCAAACAAGTGCGCGGCATCATCAAGGTCGTTACTGCTGTTGCGACAGGAGACCTGGGTGAAAAGTTCGTTTTGGAAGCTAAAGGAGAAGTGGCCGGTCTGGCGGAAACGATCAACAGCATGACAGACACCTTGCGTACTTTCGCTGATCAAGTAACCACCGTGGCCCGTGAAGTAGGTATTGAAGGTAAACTTGGCGGTCAAGCCAAGGTGCCGGGTGCCTCGGGTATTTGGAAAGATTTGACCGTCAACGTCAATCAGCTGGCAGGCAACTTGACATCACAGGTGCGCGCGATCGCGGAGGTTTCGACCGCTGTTACCAAGGGTGACTTGACACGTTCCATTACCGTCGAGGCCCAAGGAGAGGTTGCGGCCTTAAAGGACAATATCAACCAGATGATCACCAACTTAAAAGACACCACTGCCCAAAATAAAGACCAGGACTGGTTGAAAACAAACCTGGCCCGTTTCTCCAGTATGATGCAAGGCCAGCGCAACTTGACTGCAGTCGCGCAATTGATCATGTCGGAATTAACACCCATTGTTGACGCGCAGCACGGTGCTTTTTTTGTGGCGCATCCAACTGAGAATGATACTGAATTGACCCTTATCGCGAGTTACGCGTTCAATGAACGTAAGAATCTCTCCAGCACCTACAAATTAAAGGAGTCCTTGGTGGGGCAGTGCGCCTTTGAAAAGAAACGCATTTTGATCACCAAACCGCCTGAAGATTATATCTCCATTACTTCCGGTCTGGGTGAAGCAATACCGCAAAACATCCTTCTTCTGCCGGTTGTCTTTGAAGGGGGATTAAAAGCTGTTATTGAGCTGGCCAGTTTCCAGCCCTTTAGCGTCAACTACCTGAACTTCCTGGACCAGCTTATGGACAGCGTCGGGGTTATCTTGAACATGATCTCGTCCACCATGAGGACGGAAGAGCTCCTGCAAGAGGTCAAACGTTCTAACGCGGAGTTGGAAAATCAGGCCAAGGAGCTCGAAGACAAAGCCAAACTCCTGGAGTTAAAGAACAAAGAAGTTGAGATGGCAAGCCTCTCCCTGGAAGAAAAAGCTGAACAGCTCTCCTTGATCTCCAAATACAAATCTGAATTCCTGGCCAACATGTCGCATGAGCTGCGTACTCCTTTAAACAGTTTGCTTATCCTTTCCAAAGCCCTGTCTGAAAATAAGGACAATAATTTGACGCCGGAGCAGATCAAATATGCCTCGACCGTCCACTCGACGGGACAGGACCTCTTGACCTTGATCAACGAGATCCTTGATCTGTCCAAGGTGGAAGCCGGTAAAATGTCCATCGAGCCGCAGGAGATCCTCCTGCCGCAGATCTATGAATACCTGGAACATAATTTCCGGCCGCTGGCAGAACATAAGAACCTCGTCTTTACCATTAATGCTAACGGGAACCTTCCTCAAACAGTGTTTACGGACAATAACCGTTTGCAGCAGATCCTTAAGAATTTGTTATCCAACGCCATTAAATTTACCGAAAAAGGCGAAGTCAACATGGAGATCAAGGTGGTGGAAAAAGAACGGAGGTTCGGGATAGAAACCCTGGATAAAAGTCCCTCTGTCCTGGCTTTTTCCGTGAAAGATACCGGTATTGGTATCCCCATCGAAAAACAAAATATCATTTTTGAAGCATTTCAACAGGCTGATGGCACAACCAGCCGTAAATATGGGGGTACCGGCTTGGGGCTGACCATCAGCCGTGAAATAGCCCGTTTGCTGGGAGGGATCATCAAGGTTGAAAGCACTCCGGGCATGGGAAGTATTTTCACGCTTTATCTGCCGGAAAAATACATCGGGGCGGAAACTGTCAGCAAGAATAGCGGCAACAGAAAAGAAACATCCTATCCTATGCTGCCCAAGCATGCTGATTTTAAAGGTAAAAAAATCCTCATCATTGATGATGACATGAGGAACATTTACGCTTTGACAAGCGTGCTTGAGCCTTGGGGGATGGTCGTCGCCCACGCGGACAACGGTAAAACAGGGATCCGGCGTTTAAAAGAGAGGCCGGACACGGACCTGATATTGATGGACATCATGATGCCGGAAATGAACGGTTTTGATGCCATTAAAATGATACGTAAAATACCGGAATTTGAATCTTTACCTATCATCGCGTTGACAGCCAAAGCAATGAAAGGAGACCGCGAGCAATGTTTGGACGCCGGTGCTTCTGATTATATTACCAAACCCGTAGACACAGACCGTCTTCTGGCAGTGATGTATTCATGGCTGAACAAATAATGCATAACACTAAAGCAGGAGTTGAGATCCAGCCGTTAACGAAGACCAATATCCTGGTGGTGGATGACCGGCCGGATGGCCTGCTTGCCCTCGAGGCTGTGCTTTCTTGTGATCACTATAATCTTTTTAAGGCCAGCTCCGGCCAGGAAGCTTTACGGGCCGCTTTATTTAATGATTTTGCGGTCATCCTTCTTGATGTGCAAATGCCGGAAATGGACGGCTTTGAAACCGCCAAGCAATTACGGGAAACTAACCGTTCCCAATACACTCCCATTATATTTGTGACAGCCATCAACAAAGAGCTCCGTCATATCAATCAGGGGTATGAAAGCGGGGCCGTGGATTATATTTTTAAGCCTTTTGATCCGTTCATCCTTAGATCAAAAGTAAATGTATTTGTCGAACTTTTCGAAAAGAACCTGCAGATCAAACGGCAGGCGGACCTGTTACGGCAAATAGAATCACAGGAAAAAGAACGGCAAATTTCAGAGATCAAGCAGGAAAGCCATCGCAGTTATACGCATTTGGCCGACGCGGTCCCTCACAGCATTATCAGGGTGAAACCTTCCGGAGATGTCGAATATTTTAACCAACAATGGCTGGAATACACGGGATTTAAATCAGCCATAGATTGGAAATCACTCACCCATCCCAAGGACAGGAGAAGGTTCCTGGTATTTTGGTTACGCATGTGCCGTCAAAATATACAGGCTTACGAGATAGAAATACGGCTGCGTTCTGCCCAGGACGGCATCTACCGCTGGCATTTGGTCAAGGCTGTTCCTGATGTAAAAGACGGGGAAAATATCTGCTGGATCGTCAGTTGTACCGATATAGACAAGATCAAAAGGACGGAAGAGTCGTTTAAGGCGTTGTCCCAGGAGCTCAACCGGTCCAATAAAGAATTGGAAGAATACGCCTATGTGGCGTCCCATGACCTTAAAGAACCGCTGCATGTGGTGTCTTCTTTTGTTTATCTTTTGGAAAAACGTTTCCAACCAAAATTAGATGACCGCGAAAAACAATATTTAAAATTCATTAGAGAGGGTGTTGGCCAAGCGCAAAGGCTGATCAAAGACCTATTGGAATACAGCTGTATCGGTAAGGAGAAGGTGTATGAGGAGATAGATATTTCTTCTGTATTGACGGAAGTATTGTCCAGTATAAAGACTGTTATTGAAGAGGTGGGTGTTGCTGTTAAATGCGGACCAATGCCGAGGATCGTGGCCAATCATTCGGAAATGATCCAGCTTTTCCAGAATTTAATGGTCAACGCCATTAAATACAGGAGTCAAAAACCGCTTGAAATACAAGTCGCTGCCGGGTCTGAAGGCAACATGTGGGTTTTTTCGATCAAAGATAATGGGATAGGCATAGACCCCCAGTTCAAGGAGCGTATTTTTGATATGTTCCAAAGGCTCCATGCTAAAAATGAATATTCCGGCTCCGGCATCGGGCTTGCCATATGCAAGAAAATTGTGGAGAACCACGGCGGGAAAATATGGATCGATTCTACGTTAGGTGATGGGACGACATTTTATTTTACCATCAAACAAGGGACATGAATATATTGGTCGTGGAAGACAATGAACCTGAACAGGTGATCATGAAAGAAGCTTTTAAGGAGGCAAAAGTTGATCATGATCTGCATATGGCCAAGGATGGCCTCGAAGCGCTCGAATTCCTTAATGGAAAAGGGGCCTTTCATGATGCTCCCAAGCCTGATCTGATCATCCTTGACTTGAACATGCCCAGAAAGAACGGGTTGGAAGTTCTATCTGATATTAAAAATAACCCTAAATGGGAACATATCCCGGTCCTGGTTTTTTCGAATTCAGAATTTTTCAGGGACATCTGCCGGTGTTATTCATTGGGCGTCAATGCCTATCTCAGTAAGCCCTCTGATTTTCAGGGCTTTATCGACCTTGCGCGTATCATTGACGTATTCTGGTTTAAAATGGTCCGTTACTGTTCTCATTAAGTCTCGCCAAGGGGCGGGGCAGGAAAGGACAAGATGGAGAGAAAAAAGATCATTGTCGTTGATGATGAACCTTTGATCCCCATTTTGATGAAAGAGATCATTGAGGAAGACAAGGGATTGGAGATGGCGCAGATCGCCACTGCCAAGAATGAGTTTTTAAATTTGGTGAGCCAAAATTCTTTTGATGCCGCTTTGATCGATGTTTCACTGGGGGGCCGGGAAGGAGGGATCGAATTGCTGCAAATGATGAAAGATAAGGCGATCAACCTGCCCTTGATCATGTTGTCCGCGCATGATGAACTTCAATATGCCCTCAAATGCCTGCAAGCAGGCGCCAAGGGGTATATCAACAAGAAATATATCTGCACTGATGTCGTGACATGTTTAAAAGAAATATTTGCCGGCCATTTATATGTTTCCGGGGACAAGGGCGAGTATATTTTAAAGCAGTACAGGGCATTGAATGCTTCCGCTCTGGGAAATTAATATTAAATTCATCTTTTCTTAATGTTCAGATTGATATAGTAAAAAAGATAATATGCTGTTTTAGGAGACAGGTCATGGACGCATATAAAGAGGTCCTTGTTGTTGATGATGAGCCAAGATACAGGTCCCTTATCAATAAGGAACTTAAGGAGGCCGGTTATCATGCTTTTCTGGCACAGAATGGAGAGGAAGCCTTGGTGGCTTTGTGGGAGAAACACCATATTGGTTTGGTGCTTCTTGATGTTCGTTTACCTATCATCCATGGGTTGAATATTTTTAAGATCATCCGTAAGGAGTTTCCGGATAAAAAGATCATTGTCACCAGCATGCTCCAACAAAATGAACAGCGGGTACTTATTGACGGCGCGGATGATTATTATGATAAGTTTGAAGACCTTTCCATCCTGGTAAAAAAAATAGATAATGCCTTTAACAATGGCATGAAAGGGGCATTAAAAGAGGACGAAAAGAGGAGTTTTAGAAGGATACCGGTCAATGTTTTTGCGAGTTGCGAGAAGGACAGGCATGACCCATTTCCGGCTTGCTCGCATTTTATTTCCTATACCAAGGACCTTTCTCCATTTGGCGGAAAATTTATTGTCGGTGAAGATGTCAAGGTGGGCCAGCATTTTACAATGGCGTTGGAATTACCCTCTAATTTTCTTCCGGTATTGATCGATTGTGAGGTGGTATGGGTCAAGAAATATGAAGCCTCCGACCCTAAAGACAAGGGGAGTGTTGAGGCAGGCGTCAGGTTTGTCAAATTAGATTCCCCTCTTGATGAAGAAAAATTAAAGAATTATTTAAATTAATGATAAACTTATTTCATGGCGTATCAGATCTTAATGGTGGATGATGATGCGGACTTTCGCGAAGAAATGCGGGATTGCCTGGAAGGTTATACCGTCATAGAAGCGGCCAATGGCTTGGACGCCCTGGCTATCTTAAAAAAGCCCAATGCCATTGACCTGGTGATCCTTGACGCTGTCATGCCTCATGTGCCGGGGACGGAAGTGTTGCGCGAGATCAAGAGGACCAAGCCTGATCTTGCCATCATCATGCTCACCGGCCAGAGCAGCAAGGACATTGCCGTTGAAGCGCTCAAAGGCCATGCTGATGATTACATTGAGAAGCCGGTTAATGTCAGTAAATTTTTAGAAATAGTCCAATCTACCCTTGCCGCCAAAGCCCTGAAGGGCTTCACGTATACGCGCGGCATCCATGCCAAGATCGGGCAGGCCAAGCAGTTCATTGAACGCAATTTTGACAAGAAGATCACCCTTGAAGACATAGCAGGCCAGGCCTGCTTAAGTCCAAAATATTTTAGCCGGATCTTTAAGGAAATTACCGGCCAGGGGTTTAATGAGTACCGGCTTTCTGTCAAGATCACCCAGGCATGCGAACTTTTGAAGAATTCGGACCACACGGTCACCGAGATCGCTGAGCGCCTGGGCTATCAGAATTTGGAATCATTCATCCGCATGTTTGAGAAGATCACCCATTCCAGCCCCACCCAATACCGCCGTAAGAACCAGAAAAAAGCCCTAAAAAGACAATAGTGTAGTACACTACTCGGCTTAAAAGGCCCTATTGCTTTGATGTCGTTAAGTTGAGGAGGGATGCATGGCGTTAATTAGCCTACAGGAAATATCCGTGGCCTTTGGCGGCCCGCTTTTGTTTGATAAATTAAGCGTTCAGGTAGAACCCGGTGAGCGTATTGCCCTTCTTGGACGCAATGGGGTGGGCAAGACCACCCTGATGAAGGTGATGACAGGCCAGGTTTCCATCGACGAGGGGGAGGTTGTTTATCAAAAAGGTGTCCAGGTCACTCATCTTCCTCAAGAAGTCCCTAATGATATCAAAGGCATTGTTTTTGATATTGTTTTCTCCGGCTTGGGCCCGCGCGCCAAACTTTTAAGCGACTATCATCATGTGGTCCATCGCCTGCACACCGAGCATACCCCGGAGCTGATGCGCCAGCTGGATAATTTGCAAACAGAATTAAACCAAAGCGGTGGATGGGACATAGATGCTGAGGTCGAGCTGGTTTTGTCCCATATGAAGCTTGATGGCGAGGCGGATTTTGAGCAGTTATCCGGCGGACAAAAACGCCGTGTGCTTTTAGCCCGTGCCCTGGTTTTAAAGCCGGATGTTTTACTTTTGGATGAGCCAACCAATCATTTGGATATTGATACCATCAATTGGCTGGAAGAATTTCTAAAGAGTTATCCGGGCACCTTATTTTTTGTCACCCATGACCGCATGTTCATGCAGCATTTAGCCACCCGCATCGTGGAGCTTGACCGCGGCAAGACCTTTAGCTGGTCATGTTCTTATCCGATCTTTTTGGAACGCAAAGCCCAGGCCCTGGAAGTTGAAGCAGCCCAGCGCATTGATTTTGACAGGAAATTAGCAGAAGAAGAGGTTTGGGTCCGCAAAGGGGTGAAAGCCCGTCGGGTACGTAATGAAGGCCGTGTCAAGGCCCTGGAACGCCTGCGCATCGAGAAACAGAATCAGCGCCAGCTCATCGGCCAGGTGCGCATGAAAGCACAGGAAGCGGAGGATTCAGGGCATCTGGTCATCAAAGCCTCGCATTTAGGATTTTCTTATGGGGACAAATGCCTGATCAGGGATTTTTCCACCCAGATCATGCGCGGGGACAAGATCGGGGTCATCGGCCCCAATGGCTGCGGCAAGACAACCCTTTTGCGTATTTTATTAGGCCAGCTGGAGCCTCAAAAAGGCAAGGTGCGCCACGGCACCAATCTGGAAATCGCCTATTACGATCAATTGCGCCAACAGCTTGATGAAGAAAAGACCGTCATTGAAAGTGTCTGCCCAGGTGGGGACACGGTGACCATCAACGGCAAGCCGCGGCATATCATCGGCTATTTGCAGGAGTTTTTATTTACCCCGGACCGCGCCAGGACGCCGGTCAAGGTGCTTTCCGGCGGGGAGCGCAACCGTTTATTTTTAGCCCGGCTTTTTACCAAGCCGTCTAATTTTTTGGTGATGGATGAGCCCACCAATGACCTGGATATTGAGACCCAGGAGCTTTTGGAAGAATTGCTGATGGATTATTCCGGCACTTTGATCATCGTCAGCCATGACCGTTCTTTTTTGAATAATGTGGCCACCTCCACCATGGTCATGGAAGGGGAGGGCGAGATCGGTGAATTCCCGGGCGGGTATGATGATTGGGTTGCCCAGCGTCAGGTCAAGACGCCTGGTGCCAAACCACAGATCACTTCTTCAAAAGAGAAACAAAAACCCATTAAGCCGCTTACTTTAAGAAAACTTTCTTTTAAAGAAAAGCACGAGCTGGAGGGTCTTCCTTTGAAAATCGAAAAGCTCGAGGACGAACAGGAAGAAATATTCGCTTTACTGGCGGACATAAATTTTTATCAGCAAGATCCCAAGGAAGTGGCCCGCGTCAATGCCCGCTCAGAGGCCCTGGCCCAGGAGCTTTTAGAAGCCTATCAACGCTGGGAATATCTGGAAGCCTCTAAAAAAGAAAATCCTTAAATAAAATTTGACAAATGCCCCAAAGTAGTGCATACTATCCAACGAGTTCGAAGTAAAAGGAAGGTGATCTTAAGCCCGCACGGTTTAGTTCAAGCCTGGCGGTTTTTTTATGATGGTCACTGTAAAAGGGACTCAAGTATAGATCAAAAGGAGGTTTCAAAGATTATGGTTAAAGGTAAAGTAAAATGGTTCAACGACCAAAAAGGTTTTGGATTTATTACTCCTGAAAACGGCAAAGACGTGTTTGTGCATCACTCTGCAATTCAAGGTGAAGGGTACAGATCACTCGGCGAAGGACAAGATGTTGAGTTCGAAATCGTCAACGGCCCTAAGGGTGAACAAGCTCAAAACGTTGTAAAAATATAAGAATCAAGTTCTTGTATTTCAAACCCTCTGCGACCGAAAGGTTGCAGAGGGTTTTCTTGTTTATAGATAGGTCATAATGGTGTACAATAGCGTCTGACTATGACGACAAATCACTATGATCTGATCATCATCGGTACAGGGGCAGGCGGGGGCACCTTAGTTCATGCCTTGGCTCCCACCGGCAAACGTATACTCATTTTAGAACGTGGTCCGTTCCTTCCGCGGGAAAAAGACAACTGGAATTCCCGCGCCGTTTTCACTGATTCCAAATACAAAGCCCACGAAACTTGGAAAGATAAGAACGGCCAATCCTTTCATCCGGGCATTCATTATTATGTCGGCGGCAATACCAAGGTCTATGGGGCAGCTCTTTTGCGCATGCGGCCGCGGGATTTTGGTGAGTTACGCCATCACGGGGGAGTTTCACCGGCATGGCCGCTTAGCTATGAACAGATCGAGCCTTACTACACCAAAGCTGAGCATCTTTACGATGTTCATGGTGCACATGGTGAAGATCCCACCGAGGGACAGGCCAGCGCTCAATACCTTTTCCCTCCGGTCAGCCATGAGCCACGCATCCAAAAACTTTCCGATGATCTTAAAAAAATAGGTCATCAGCCTTTTCATCTGCCCTTGGGCATCCGGCTTCTCGAAAAAAACCGGGCTGAGAGCCAATGCATCCGTTGTTCAACCTGCGACGGTTTTCCCTGCTTGGTCCATGCCAAGTCCGATGCGGAGATGATCTGTGTGCGTCCGGCGCTGGAACGCCCTAATGTTACCCTTTTGACAGAAAGTCTTGTCACCCGTCTGGAAACTGATCCTTCAGGACGCCTGATCAAGGCCGTGCACGTGGAGCGCGAGGGCCGATCTGAGCAATACAGTGCTAATACGGTGGTGGTATCCTGCGGGGCCATTAATTCCGCGGCCCTGCTGCTGCGTTCGGCCAATGATAAGCATCCCCATGGCCTGGCCAACAGCTCTGATGTGGTGGGACGTCATTATATGTGTCATAATAATTCCGCTTTTATGGCCATCTCTAAAGAGCCCAATCCAACGGTGTTTCAAAAGACTTTAGCCTTAAATGATTTTTATTTTAAGAGCTCCGAGTGGCAATATCCCATGGGACATATTCAAATGCTGGGCAAGACAGACGGAGAGATCCTTAAGGGCGATGCGCCCAAATTTGTGCCTAAACTCATCCTTGATGCTATTGCCCATCATGCCATAGATTTTTGGCTGTGTTCTGAAGATCTGCCAGATCCTCAAAACCGCGTGCTCATTAACGCCCAGGGCCAAATATCCCTTCAATACACCCCCAATAATTTAGAAGGGCACAAACGCCTGACCGCGAAATTAAAAAGTCTTCTTAAACAACTCGATTGCCATGAATTTCTTTTTGGCCGCTCAGCTTATCTAAGCCAAAAAATACCGATCGCGGGCACTGCGCACCAGGTGGGGACCGTGCGTTTCGGGCTTGACCCTAAAACCTCAGCGCTGGACATTAACTGTAAAGCCCATGATCTGGACAATCTATATGTCATCGACGGCAGCTTTTTCCCCTCCAGCTCCGCCGTCAATCCAGGCCTGACCATCATGGCCAACGCGCTAAGGGTGGCAGAGCATTTGAAAGGAATTTTATGATCACTCCCAACACTAATCCGCCGGGCGCTCCTGGAATTCCTCCGCGTTTGACTTCCAGCGCCAAGACCGGTGTCGGCACCGCTCATCATCGTCAAAGCCCTCTTTGGTTTACTTTAAGCCATGGGATCTTAAACGAGCTTTATTATCCCGGCATTGACCAAGCCAGCATGCGGGACATGGAATTCATCGTCACAGACGGGAAAGATTTCTTTTCAGAAGAAAAACGCAGTGCCAGGAGCGTTACCGGTTGCCCCGATGGTGTTCCTGCGTATCAGATCACCAATACATGCGTCCAGGGTTTCTACAGGATCGAAAAAGAGATCATCACTGATCCTCAGAGGCCTGTTTTATTACAGCGGACCCGTTTTAAATCATTGAAGGCCCGTGGGGATAATTATCATTTATATGTATTGCTTGCGGCCCATCTTGGTAATTGCGGTTCCGGCAATACGGCATGGGTTGAAGATTACAAAGGTATCCCCATGCTCTTTGCCATGAGGGAGGGCAACACCCTGGCCTTGGATTGTTCCGTGCCGTGGCTTAAACGGTCAGTTGGTTTTGTGGGATTTTCCGACGGTTGGCAGGATCTGTCAGCCCATAAACAAATGACCTGGGAGTATACGCGGGCAGAGAATGGGAACGTTGCCTTGACCGCTGAAATTGATTTGAATCAAGCCAAGGGAGAATTCGTCATAGCCATAGGATTCGGAAGTAATGCTGCCGAGGCAGCTAATCATGCGCGTACATCGTTACAAGAAGGCTTTGACAGCGCGCATAAGAAGTATGTCAGTTCCTGGAAAGAGTGGCAAAGATCCCTTCTTAATTTGGATAAGGCCCGGGCCGGTGATAAGAAAGATCTTTATCGAACGAGCACCATGGTGATGCGTACTCATGAGTCCGTCAATTTTCCGGGCGGCATGATCGCCTCTCTGGCCGTGCCTTGGGGTTTTAGCAAAGGGGATGAAGACTTAGGCGGGTATCATCTTGTTTGGCCGCGCGACCTGGTTGAAACAGCCGGCGGCCTCCTGGCTGCCGGGGCTCATGAAAATGCCCGTCGGGTGCTCGGCTTCCTGCAGGCCACCCAGGAGAAAGATGGTCATTGGGCCCAGAATATGTGGTTGAATGGCACTCCTTACTGGAGCGGTATTCAGATGGATGAAACAGCCCTGCCCATTCTTTTGGTGGACCTGGCGTGGCGTGAAAAATTTTTGACCGCGGAGGATAGGACACATTTTTGGCCGATGGTGAGGCAGGCCGCGATCTTTTTGCTGCGTAACGGCCCGATAAGCCCGCAAGACCGTTGGGAAGAAGATGGCGGTTACACCCCTTTTACGATCGGTGCCGAGATCGCCGCGTTGCTGGTAGCAGCCGAGATGGCTGATTTGAATAATGAACCATCCGTTGCTGTCTACTTGAGGGAGGTTGCTGATGACTGGAACTCCGCCATTGACCGCTGGTTATATGTGTCGGGCACAGACTGGAGCAAAAAGTTTAATGTGAAAGGCTATTACATCCGTATCGCGGCCATGAATGCTGAAGAAGAGATGACTTCTCAAGAAAAAGTAGTGGTCAAGAATGTATCCTGTGATAAAGCGGTTCAATTAACTGAGCATTTGATCAGTCCTGACGCGC
>JABDCU010000030.1 GCA_013287965.1 Candidatus Omnitrophota bacterium
TCAGGCGTCAAGAAATACGCCATGTTTTCAATAAGACCCAAGATCGGCACCTTGACTTTTTCAAACATCAGGATGCCACGAGCTGTGTCCACCAACGAAAGACTGTGATGCGTTGTGACGATCACCGCGCCGGTTAATTTGATGGACTGTGTGATGGTCAACTGAATGTCCCCGGTGCCGGGCGGCATGTCGAGCACCAGATAGTCAAGTTCTCCCCAATCTGTTTGGAACAATAATTGCTGGATATAGCGCGTGACAATAGGCCCGCGCATCACCGCCGGAGCGTCCCCCAATAAAAATCCAAAGGACATCAGTTTAAGCCCCTTGTGCTCAATGGGTGTCAGCAATTTAAATTCATTGGATCGTACCTTGGCATCGTGCAGTTGAAAAAGTGAAGGCAGGGACGGGCCATAAATATCCGCGTCCAAAAGCCCTGTCTTTAAACCACGCTGAGATAATTCGCAGGCCAAGGCGCAGGCAATGGTTGATTTACCAACGCCCCCTTTGCACGAAGAGATAGCAATAACGTATTTAACTTTAGATAAGGAAAACGGGTTGGTGCTCATGGGATAATGCTACACTATTTTAAGCTGGCGGTCAAAGCTTGAGGAATTTCGTCGGGGAAATCAATGACCATGACACCGGCATCGCGCAGTATCTGCATTTTGGCCTCAGCCGTGGAGTCACCTGAAGAGATGATGGCCCCGGCGTGCCCCATGCGCTTGCCGGCGGGCGCGGTGCGTCCGGCAATAAAAGCCACCACGGGTTTGGTGACATGCTTTTTGATAAACTCCGCGGCCAATTGCTCATCGCCGCCGCCGATCTCGCCGACCATCACAATGGCCTTTGTGTCAGGGTCTTCCTGGAACAACTTAAGGACATCCACAAATCTGGTACCGATGATCGGGTCACCGCCCAAGCCCACACAGCTCGACTGGCCCATATTATTGATGGTCAAATTATAAACCACTTCATAGGTCAAGGTCCCGGACCGGGAAACGACACCAATATCACCAGCTTTATGGATATGGCCTGGCATGATGCCGATCTTAGACTTGCCCGGTGAAATTAATCCCGGACAATTAGGCCCGATCAAACGGCACTGGCTGTTGCTCAATGCTTTTTTAACTTCCACCATGTCCAAAACCGGAACACCTTCGGTAATACAAATGATCAATGGGATACCATTGGCAATATCTTCAAGCATGGCATCTTTAGCAAATTTAGCAGGTACATATATGACCGCGGCATTACAGCCGGTCTTATCTTTAGCTTCTTTGACAGAATTGAAAACAGGGATGCCGTTGACTTCCTGGCCGCCCTTGCCCGGTGTCACGCCGCCAACGACCTTGGTGCCGTATTCCAGCATCTGCTTGGCATGAAAAGAACCGTCGCGGCCGGTGATGCCCTGGACAATGACCTTCGTATTTTGATCGATCAGTATAGACATATTATTTGGACGCTTTCACAGCTTCGGTAACCGCTTGTCTCATGGAAGTGAATGTTGTTAGCCCCGCTGAAGTTAAAAGCACTTTGGCTTCTTTTTCATTGGTACCGGTCAAACGGATGACCAACGGCACCGGGATTTTAATTTGTTTTAAGGCGATCAGGATCCCGTTGGCAATGTCATCGCAACGGGTAATGCCGCCGAAAATATTGATCAAAATAACTTTAATGTCTTTGTTGCGCAAAATGATCTTTAAGGCGTTGAGCACTTTTTCCGGATTAGAAGACCCTCCCACATCCAGAAAATTAGCCGGCCTGCCGCCAAGTAAATTGACCGCGTCCATCGTTCCCATGGCCAAGCCCGCGCCATTGACAATACAGCCGACATTGCCTTCCAACTTCACGAAGCTCAAGCCCTTTTCCTTGGCTTCCAGCTCGTCAGCATCTTCATATTTCATGTCCCGCAAAGGGAGCAATTCCGGGTGGCGGTCCAGACCGTTATCATCAAAAATGACCTTGGCATCCGCAGCGATCAAATTGCCTTCACCGGTGATGACAAAGGGGTTGATCTCCGCCAGGGAACAGTCTTTTTCAAAAAATAATTTAAGCAATTTTTGCAGGATGGACGTACAGCTTTTTTGCAAGCGCACATCGCTGAATAATTGAGCTGCCACCGGCGCCCAGCGCGCTTCATCAAGGGTCTTGACCCCTTGCATATAAAATTTAATGATCCTCTCCGGGTTGGTCTTAGCGGTTTCTTCGATCTCCACCCCGCCATCAGCAGAAGCGATAATGACCACGTCCCCCTTGATATTATCAATGGTGACGGCCAGATAGTATTCTTTCTTGATATCAATGGCCTTGGCAACTAAAAGCGTTTCAACCGTATAGCCCTTGATATTCAAATTCTTGATGCGATTAAATTCTGATGTCAGGTCTGCCTCATTAGCCACCACCTTGACCCCGCCGGCCTTGCCGCGGCCTCCGACGAGAACTTGGGCTTTGATGACAACAGGGAATCCCGTCTTCTTGGCGATCGCAACCGCCCCCTCAGGTGTTTTGGAAACATCGCCCTCAGCGATAGGGATGCCGTATTCGGCAAATAAATTTCTGGCTAGATACTCGTGAATTTTCATAAGGTGTTTGATATTATCATACTTTTTAACATTTGCGATATAAAAAATGTGTTTTTAAGCTACAATCGATAATATGGTTTCAATCGTCCTCATCGCGTGCTTAGGCGCCCTTGTCTATTCCAATACCTTTCTTAGTTCATTTCACTTCGATGATAAAATTTATATAATTGATAATTTTTTTATAAGAGATATTCACAACCTGTTCAATATCTGGCAATGCTGCCCTTGCCGTTTCCTTACCTTTCTTTCGCTTGCTTTAAACTATCATTATCATCAGCTTAATGTGTTGGGTTACCACCTATTTAACCTGGCTATTCATTTGGCTTGCGCCATTTTGGTCTGGTGGTTGGTCCTATTGACTCTCTCAACGCCCGCTTTCGAAGAGAGCCCTACGAAGTCGAAGCAATTGGGCCTTTTGAAAGGCAACAAGATCAGCAAACACGCTGATCTGCTTGCTTTGTTCGCAGGTCTGGTATTTGTAAGCCATCCCATCCAAACCCAGGCAGTGACCTATATCTGGCAGCGGGCTGCTTCGATGGCAACATTGTTTTACCTGGCCAGCTTATGCCTCTATGTAAAATCGAAATTACCTTGTCGATCCCCGGGATTGACGAGGTTGTATTATACCGGTTCACTGATGACAGCCGTTGCAGCCATGTTTACCAAAGAAATAGCGGTGACCCTGCCTTTGATGATCTTGCTTTATGAATTTAGCTTTTTTGAAACTAAAAAAACCCTGAATTGGAGACGCCTCTCCCCTTTCCTGCTCACCTTATTTATCATTCCCTTGACCATGTTATTGACAAAGTCCGCAAGGTTCCAGGAAATCCAAAATGTCGTCCAGGGGCCTCATGGCATCACCCCCGCGCATTATCTTTTCACTCAATTCCGGGTGATCATCACCTACTTAAGATTATGTTTCCTGCCTTTAAACCAGAACATTGATCATGATTACCCCGTTTTTAAAAGCATCTTTGAGTTGCCCGTGCTGTTGAGCATTCTATTTTTGGCCATGGCCCTTTTTGCCGCCAAACGCCTGTTCTCAAAATACAGGCTGGTTTCTTTTTCTATTCTTTGGTTTTTATTGACGCTGCTGCCTGAATCAAGCATCCTGCCGCAAAAAGATGTCCTTGTTGAACACCGGCTTTATTTACCGTTGGTTGGGTATAGTGTGTTTCTGGTGAGCGGCATCTATTACCTTTGTCAATCCCGGGGATTGACGGTGGTTATGATAATAATTGCCTGTTATTCTGTAATGACATATCAAAGGAACGAGGTTTGGAAAAATGAGCTTACTTTATGGACTGATGCCATTAAAAAATCTCCTCATAAAGCGCGGGCTTATGGCAACCGGGGAAATGCCTATTTCAATCAAGGCGATTTGGCGCGAGCCATGTCAGATTTTAATAAAACCCTTGAAATAAACCCCGGCGATGAGTTAGCCTATAACAATCGCGGCAAGACCTACCAGGCTCAAGGTCGTTTCGCCCAAGCCATGCCGGACTATAACAAGGCCATTGAGTTAAACCCTGTTTACGAAGAGGCCTATGCTAATCGCGGTCTTGCCTACGGGCAGCAAGGTGACTTTAAAAAAGCGATCATTGATCTTAGTAAAGCCATCGACATAAACCCTTTTGATGTGGACGCCTATAACAACCGTGGTGTTGCTTACTACAAACAAGGTCATTTTGCGCAAGCCATGTCTGATTATGACAAGGCCATTGAAATAAACCCCGGCTATTTAGCGGCCTACAGGAACCGGGCCAAATTATGAATGACCTGTTAAAAAATATTTCCACTAAACGCTGGTTGGGCACCGTGCTTATCGTGCTCGCCGGGATGGTCGCGTATCACAATTGCCTGCCCAATGAAATGTTCTGGGACGACGATGATTTTATCAATAATAACCGCTACATCCGGGATTTCCATTACTGGCCTTTGTGGTTCAGCCAAAACCTGGTGGCTGGTTCTTATTTGGTAAGCAATTACTGGCGGCCGCTTCTTCTGATCATCTTTGCTGCTGAATGGCATTGGTGGCATAATTGGGTCTATGGCTGGCACGCAGTGGCTGTCAGTGTGCATATCCTGGCCGCCGTGACCCTTTATTTTTTATTGAACAAATTATTCGCGCGAAACTTGTTGGCCCTTCTGACAGCCCTGATCTTTGTGTGTCACCCCGTGCATAATGAAGCTGTCGTCTATGTCAACAGCATGGGGGACGCGCTGGCCACCTTCATCCTTTTATCCAGCCTTCTTTCCTTTACCCGTTTTCGCCAATCAAAAAAACCTGCCTGGGCCTCACGTTCATATTGGGCAAGCTTGCTGCTTTTCCCATTGGCCCTGCTGTCCAAGGAAACCGGTTTTGTGCTGGTTGGCCTGCTTCCTTTAATGGATTTTCTTTTGCTCTCGAAGGCAAAATCCTTTGGCGGGCGTGTGAAACAAACCGCCGCGGCGGTCTGGCCTTTTATTATCTTAGGGATAATCTATGTCATCCTGCGGGCCACGGTGCTTAATTTTTCCAACAGTTTTAATTTTTATAATGCCAACAATGCTTTTACAAGCCATCCCAGCATCCGGCTCATGACTTTTTTCAAAGCCATGGTTCAATATACCGGCTTTCTTTTTTTCCCGTACCAACTACGCGTGGAACGGGAGTTCCCCTGGGCGCAATCATTAATGCAATGGGATGTTATTGCCGGCGGCCTTCTGATCGGCTTTATGATCGTATCCGCGTTTAAATATTGGCGCACCCTTCCATTGATTTCTTTTGGGGTGGGGTGGTTTTTTATTGCCATTGCCCCGGCGTCAAATGTCCTGGTGCCCATCAATTCCGTGCTTTATGAGCATTTTCTTTATATGCCCATGATCGGGATCGCCCTGATCATGGTCTTCATAGCTCTCGAGTGGGCCGAGAAAAACCACATTGTGCCAACGCTGTTAAAAATATTCGGCGTGATCATGATCATCTTCTGTGCCGTTAATATCCACCGCAATTGCGACTGGCGCACTTCCGTCGGCTTCTATGAACAGTTGATCACCTACCGGCCGGATGATTACAGGGTCATCAATAATTTAGGGATGGAGTATGCCAACAAAGGTTTAGCTGACAAGGCCCTGCCCGTCTATCTTAAGGCCATTGCCCTGGACCCCGCCAACCCGGTGGCGTATCATAATATCGCCGGCACCTACCGCGATACAGGACACCTTCAGTTGGCCTTAAAAAATTTTCATAAAGCCGTTGAGCTTAATCCCAATTTTATTTTTTCCTACCGTGCTTTGGCTGATCTGTACTGGCGTCTGGGGCGATGGGAAGAATGTAAGGAAAATTTACTGCAGATCCTGCGCATAGACCCGACGGATGCCAATTCCCGCCAGGCCTTGCAAATCGTACAAACAAAATTAACGCCTTAATTCAGAATTTTTTCTCCGCGCAAAATGGGCTCCACGGGCTTGGCATCGATCCTTAATCCCCCGTCGTGCTCAATGTGGACCGTATACAGATAGCCCGGGATAAAAACAGCTCCCGGTGCCTCGATCTGGACACTCTTGATCCCCGCGTTTTTCGCCTTGGCCTCATCAAAGGCAAAGCGCCAAAAATCCTTCCAAAACCTGTTTTCAAAACCGTTGGCCTTGCCCGGGACCTTATACCCGCCGGGAATTTCATCCACCTGGGTGATGGGAAACTCCTGGGTCTGGACTCCGTCAAGCATGAATGCCTTCCAAAATAAATAAACGCTCCTGCCTTTGAAGCGGTCCCCCGCGGCCACAAATTTATCCTCGAAACGCACCACCAGGGACTGGAACTGGATCAAGTTACCGCTGAAGGTAAAATATTTAGGCGGTAGGGGCAGGCCCTTGCTGTCTTGCTCAACGAATTTGATGGTGGTCATATTGCGGCCAGTTGCCTCATCATAATTGACCGCGGTGACCAGCACCTGGGCTGCCCGTGATTCTGCCTGGAGGCGGTCTAAGATCTGCTGATACGCATGCTCTTGATTAAACCGCCAGATCAGCCAAAAACCGGCAACAACCAAACACAAAAGAATAAAAAGGAACCTGTTCATGTGACTATCGTACTCTTTTAATCAGTGATTATCAAAAAATATTTATTTCCCGTGGCATTTGACCCTGCCTTTGGTTATGATGACTGGCATGGAATTTCTCCACCATTGTTTGGATTTTTTTCTGCACTTAGACCGGCACATGTCCTCTGTCAGCGCCCATTACGGCGCATGGACTTATCTGATCGTATTTGTCATTATTTTTTGTGAAACCGGCCTGGTCGTCACTCCTTATCTGCCCGGGGACTCTTTGCTTTTTGTATTAGGCGCCATGGCTGCTGCCGGAGACCTGCAATTGATGCTATTGATTTTGGGGCTTTCCATCGCGGCCATCGGCGGGAACATGCTTAATTACACGATCGGTGTATTCTTATCAAAGCGGGTCATCAACAATCAGGCTATTGCTTTTATCAAACAGTCCCATATTCAACGCACGCGTGAATTCTTTGAAGACTACGGGGCCAAGACCATTATCATCACGCGCTTTGTCCCCCTCATACGCACCTTTGCCCCTTTTATGGCAGGGGTAGGCAGCATGCCTTTGGGACGATTTACAATTTATAATATTGCCGGCGGGATAGCGTGGGTTTTGGTGGGGACCTTAAGCGGGTTTTTCTTCGGTAATCTGCCCTTCGTGCGCAAAAATTTCTCCCTGGTCATTCTGGCCATTGTGGTCATTTCTCTCATCCCGGCCTTCCTGGAATTCCTTAAACACAAAAAATCGCGCTAAGCTTTGCTTTGATTGTCTTCCCTAAGTATTTCCAGGAAAGCGTCAACCACATCCGGATGGAATTGATTGCCTCGCCCCTTTAGCAATTGCTCCATGGCTTGGGGACGGCTCATGGCCTTGCGGTAGGGACGGCTGGAAGTCATGGCATCATAACTGTCAGCCACGGTGACAATGGCCACCAAAAGAGGGATCTGCCCATAGGACAGGGCGTCCGGATAACCTTTGCCGTCGTGGCGCTCATGGTGATTGCGGATGACTGCGAGCATTACCGGATCGCTCAACAAAGGCTTTAAAATCTGCCATCCCAAGACCGGATGGGTCTTGATAGCTTCCCATTCAGCATCCGTGGGCTTGTCAGGCTTAAGCAGGACATTATCACGGACACCCACCTTGCCTATGTCGTGCAGCAAGGTCACTTTTTTAAGCATGTCCACACTCTTAGGATCGATCCCCATGTGCCGGGCTATTTTTTCCGCGTAATTGGCCACGGACTGGGAATGCCCCATGGTGTATTGGTCCCTGAACTCTAAAACTAAAACCATGGATTTAACAGCATCATAAAAATAATCCATCAATTTTTGGCGGGATTCTTCCAGGCTCTGGGCCATGCCGTTAAAAGAATCTGCAAGTTCGCTGATCTCATCATCCCCGCTGACCTGCACGCGATGGTGCAAATTCCCGTCGGCGATATACCGGGTGCCTGTGATCAGCTGATTGACCGGACCCACCACCCGGCTGGAGATAAATAATCCTAAAATGACCGCCAAAATGATCCCCGCCAACAAGATCACTTGCGCTTGGGCGAGCACATGATGATAAATAGCATAAACATTCCCCGCGTCAATATCTAGCCCCAAGACCGCTATCGGTTGGCCCAAGGCGTTCCTGATAGGCGCGTAACCGGACATGGTAGACCCCCATTCATCCGTTTCAATTTTCTTGTCCGCTGAAGGCTCGTTAAATCCCCTGAGCATCTCCGGGAACCTGCCGGCATCATACGCGTCCCCGGGATAAGAATGCTGTCCGCCTAGGCTTTCAGGGTCAGCGTCAACGATAAACCGCCAAACATTACTGCTGTCCACTTTTTTAAGGATATAAATATATTTGATCTGCGGGTTGGCTGCCTTGATCTTCTTTAATTGGTCATCCACATAATCATAGGACGGAGTATTCATGCCTTCTTTATTTAAAGGGACTTGGGAGAGCTTATCAGTATCGATCAAAAGGGCCGCGGTTTGAGCAATGGCTTTCAGTTGACTGCGCGCCCCTTCCAGCTGGGACTGGTAGGTAAAACGAACAATGAGAAAATCACTTAAAATAACAACGCAGGAGATCGTGACCGCGATGGCCACTACCACGCGAAGGTCAAAACGTTTAAAAATGCTTTTCATCTATTCTTCATGCTCTTTCTGCTCATGTTTATGCATCAGGGCGACGAATTTTGAGAACTGCTCGGGCGTCAGGATCGCCCTGACCGCGAGGATTGAGCTGAGTTTGTTGTCTTCCATCTGGTCCTGCAGGGCTTTGATCTGATCATGGATTTGATTGATCTTGGACATGTCCAGCTGAGGCTTCATTAACTCCGCGTGAAGCGCTTCTTTATCAGCCTTCATTGCTTCCCGGGCGCTTTGTATTTTTGCCCGATGCTGTTGTTTGTTCGCTTCCAGCTGTTTCTTTTGGTCATCCGTCAAATTAAGCTGGCTATATATCTGCTGGATCCGCTGCCCTGAGTGCGCCTTGAGGGAAGATCCCTCGGTCCCTGGATTTTCTGCATGCGCCAAAGACAAGCCCGCCAAAATATACAACCCGAAAGCCCCCCATAAAACCTTTTTAAATTTTGTCAAGATTCCCTGTTCCTTCGAATGCGTGAGGTTTTTCATATGCGGCTCCTTAAAGAAAATAATGTTCAATGGGTGTCCCTGAATCGCTACTATCTGACGGCGTCAAAGCGCCTGTCGGCTCCAGCAATGAAACCAAATATTCCCCCTGGTTTTTGTCTTTTGCTTGCTGGACATGGATGGTGTTGAGCGTCACCGACCCTGCTAAAAACATTATTACAAGACTGGCAAAAACAGGCACCAATCTCGGAAAAACAACCAGTCCTTTTAATTTTTCGATAAAATCCCCCATAGGATCAGTCGCTTGATTTTCGTGTTCTATATTTTGCCTGATCGAATCCCAAAGCTCTGCAGGGACCGGTTGATGCCGTGCTTGCGTAAAGGGAAGTGCCGCGTTATTTTTAACTTCTTTTAAAAAAGCACGGCAGTCGCCGCAATCAAGCAGGTGGCTTTCCAAGCTCCCGGCGAGATCTTTATCTAATTCTCCATCTATATAGTCCGTCAGGAGCAAGTCCTTAAAATGATCACACTTTTTCATAATCCACCCTCTTTAGGCTCAGCAGTTTCTCGCGGGCCCTTTTCAAGCGCGTACGCACAGTATTTATATTAATATTGAGAGCCTGGGCAATTTCCTCATAACTTAACCCTTGAATATCGCGCAAGACCACACAGGCCCTTTGATCAGGATTAAGCTCACTCAACAATTTCTCAACAAGCTGAGCCTTGTCTTCCTGGTCCATCTGTGTCTGGACTTCGTTAAAAACCGCCCCCTCGCCAAAGGATTCCTCGAAAGGCACTGTTTTTGCCCTGGAATTTTTTTTGGCATAATTGATCGCATAATTAGCCGTGATCCTGTACGCCCAGGTCTTGAAAGAAGATTCGAAGCGAAAGCCTTTAAGTTTATCATGAATGATCATAAAAACCTCTTGGGCCACTTCCAGGGCATCTTCCCTGTTATTGACCACCCGCAAAGCCACATTATACACAAAACTGCTGCTTGCTTTATAAACCTCCTCAAAGGCCTGCATGTCCCCTTGGGAAGCCCTGATCAGTAAGTCCTTATCTATGTCCATCTCTCTTGCCTTCTGTCAGTTAGACAACTTTGCACCGCGAAAAGTTCCCTCGTCAAGCGGCCCCTTGACTTTTTTAAAAAAAGATATAAAATTCCTTTAATCAAAAACTACTGCCCAAACACACCGGAGGCCTTGAAATGTTAGAAGTTCTGTACATCTGTGGTACTATTTTAGGATGCATATACGTATACAAAACCCTGTCCAATGACCCTGAACGGGATAAAATATGGGGGACAGGCCAAGCTCAATTGAAACAGAAAGAAAAAGAAATTGAACTTTTAAAGACACAGTTAGACCATTATAAAAGTTACCGCGTTTAAGCTATTCATCTTCATCCTTGAGAAGTTTTTTAATGTGGTGCCTCTGTATCTTATTGGGGCCGAATTTTCCCGTAAACCACCTATTGACTGTAACAAACGTAACACCCAGGATCTCAGCCAGTTTGGTCTGTGATATCTTGTTTTCCAGGCGGTAGCCTTCCAGTTTTCGGATCAATTTACTCATAATTATTAAATCATACTATATCATAATATATCACAATATAAAATAAAAAATGAGGTTTTTATTATCACTTTATATCATAGTGTAACTTCATATATACTAATTAATTAGGTCCCAGTGAAAATGTGGGTCACCACATGTTCTTGCGCATCCACTGGTCTATCTGGACAATGGGATTGTCAGGGTTTGATTCAACGGGCAATATCAGCACCGGGTCATTAACGACTTCTTTTAGGGTATGTGTGGGGGCGCACCCCCAAAAACTTGCCGTTACTGCCAGTATCATGAAAATTTTCTTCATTTTCAATCTCCATTGATTGCTCCGGGAAGCTCACTGCTGATCTTCGCTCAAATAGCGTTCCAGGACTTTATTGTCTTGTATGTTTGCTAATTTTGAAATGTTTTCTTCCATCCATTGGATCCATGCCGGGGATTGGATCGTTTCATTGAAGAACCTGACACCGCATTGATACTGGGCTTCCCCCTTGCCCGCCTTCTTAAACCATACTAATTTCCCTTTTGGGGGAAAAGACGGTGCTTTTTCAAGGCTAAAATACATCGTCAGCCCGTGTTCCGGCTTAAATAACCTGTCTGTTACAAATAACATCCCTGTCAGGCTGATATTAAAAATGATCGCTTCCCCTTTTATTTTCTGGTCAGGGATAGACCAAATAAGATCAAATTGCTTGCGCAAACGAAAACTTTGGCGGTTATTGATCACGTTTTCTCCTGCACTTGCTCAGCATTGCTTTTTTTGGTTGCCTCGCATGGACTCGAACCATGATAACGAGATCCAGAATCTCGTGTCCTACCATTAGACGACAAGGCAGTATCTCTATTTAAATGCTTCTTTTAAACGGCGGACAGTCCTCTCTTGGCCTAAAACCACCATGGTTTCAAATAAGCCAGGCCCCACGGCCTTTCCTGTCAACGCAACCCTCACCGGATGCACTAAAACCCCCGCTTCAATACCCAATTGGGCAACTACCCCGCGAAAAGCTTCTTCCGCTGATTTAACATTAAAATCACTAACGGCGCTTAAATGTCCTGCCAATAGATCGAATTCACGACGCATGTCTTGGGTGAGATGCTTGGTTTTGACCTCTTCGTCAAAATGGACCTGCTCATTGAATATAAAGCCTGTCCAATCTAAAAAGTCCAAAAGCGTGTTCATCCGCCCTTTGTATAATTGTACCATATGCTCAAGTTCTTTTCCCTCAATACGTGCTTCAGGGTATTGGGCCGCCACCAGCGGTCTTAGCGTTTCTGCTAATTGGGCGGTGTCCATTTCTTTAATATATTGGCTGTTGAGCCATTGGAGTTTCTCCAAAGAAAAGGCCGCCCCTGCTTTATTGATCTTCTTGATGGAAAATGTTTTAAGCGCAGATGCCATCAATATCTTTTCCTGATTATTTCCCGGCGACCAGCCTAACAGCATCAAGTAATTAACAATGGCCTGGGACAAATATCCCTGGGTACGGTATTCCGTCACTGCGGTGGCCCCTGCCCGCTTGGACATGCGCCCGCCTTCAGGGTCCAGTATCAAAGGCAGGTGCGCGAATTTAGGCAGCTTGAATCCCAACGCTTCATAAATGAGGATCTGCTTAGGCGTATTGGAAATATGATCTTCCCCGCGGATGACGCAGGAAATTTCCATTAACGCATCGTCAATAACACAGGCGAAGCTATAGGTGGGCGATCCGTCAGACTTCATTAACACCTGGTCTTTAATTTCTTTGCTGTCAACGACGATCTCCCCGCGGATCAGGTCATAAATTTTGATGGACTTCTCCAGGACCTTCAGCACAACGGCCTCGCCGTCCTTGTAGGCCTTGCCTTCGGCAAGAAGCTTGTCTGCATACTGGCGATACAATTCAAAACGGTCGCTTTGTTTATAAAATTCATCCCAGGTCAGCCCCAGCCACTTCATGCTCTCGAGGATCTCCTCTAAGTATTCAGGCTTTGAACGGACCTTGTCCGTGTCTTCAATGCGCAGGATGAATTGCCCTCCCTGGGCTTTGGCATACATCCAGTTAAACAGCGCGGTGCGGGCACCACCAATGTGTAAAAAACCGGTTGGGGAAGGGGCAAAACGGACACGGACCATCAGCTTTTCCCCTTTTGCTCCAAGGCGATCAGGTCGGACACTATTCCGTCGAGAAAAGCGTGTTTTAGTTCGCTTAGGGGCTCGAACTGGATGCCTATATTATAAAATTTGTCACTCTCCTTGACCGAGCGCACCACTACCCCGCTGCACTTTAAGGGAGTTGTCGAATGCGTAAAATTAAGCTGTATGTCCACCTTCGTCCCGACAGCGATCCCTTGATTAAGATGCGCACACAAACCGCCGGTCCCAATATTAGACGTATTGGCTAACACCGTTTCATGGGACTCATTGGCTGTCCACATCGTCAACTGGCAGGGATAATTAACTCTTGGGTATTTTCGGCGATTGGCATCAAACATAGATCAAATGTACGGCTTTGAAAGCGGGGTGCCTTTATCAATTAACAATTGTAGGGTATCTCGCAGAAGGTCCTGGTCACGTTTTGAAATTTCTGTAAATTCGATCCCGATATCATAGAACATGGGCTTGAGCTCTTCAACGGCTTTGCGCCGCACATTCCAAACCACTTTACCCTTAGGGTATACGTGCTCATCAACGCCTAAAAGATCCACTTCCACCTCAACGGGTGAGAATAATTTTATTTCATTTTTAAGGGTAACGCAAAGACCGCCCTGCCCGATATTTTCCGTATGTGTCAAAAACTGCTGGGCAGACCCGTCGGAGGAGATGACCTTGACCATGCATGGGTATTCTACCCTGGGGAATTTCCTGCGGTCCATTCCTTCCCAAGACATATCATTCTCCCATCTGCAGACGGGTGATCCCTTCTGCTTTACCGGTTTTAGGGTCCACCTTGACGATCACCCCGTGGACCGTGCCTTTCGCCTGGGCCACATGGAATTTATGGGGCATGCTGGTCAAAAAACGCGTGATGATCTTTGTCTTTTCCTGGCCGATCACTGAATCATACGGACCGCTCATTCCTAAGTCTGTGATATACGCCGTACCTTCGGGCAAGATCTTTTCATCAGCTGTTTGTATGTGCGTGTGCGTACCAAAGACCAGTGAAACTTTTCCGTCGGCAAAGTGGCCTAAGGCCACTTTTTCACTGGTAGTCTCCGCGTGCATGTCCACGATGATCACCGGTGTCTTTTCTTTGATCTGGGCGGCAATTGCCTCAAGCGCCCGGAACGGACAAGAAACATTATAGCGCATAAAGGTGCGCCCCAAAAGATTTATTACGCCCACCTTGGTCCCATTAGATGCTTTGACGATTGCCCAACCGATACCGGGAACGCCATCGGGGAAATTGGCCGGACGGATGATCTTCTGTTGATGCTCCTGTAAATAAGGGAAAATCTCCGGCTTGTCCCAGACATGGTCTCCCATGGTCATCACATCCACCCCAAAGCTTAAGATCTCGTCCGCATTTTTAGGGATAAGGCCGGAGCCGCCGGAGGCGTTTTCAGCGTTGGCGATCACCAGATCAATGCCATGCTCTTTTTTTATCCTGGGCAAGGCATGGGCCACTGCCTCCCGCCCCGGACGACCGACAATGTCACCGATGCATAATATTTTCATTTTGCATACTCTATGGCGCGGATCTCTCTTACCACCATCACTTTAATGTGCCCAGGATATTCCATCTCTTCTTCAATTTTCTTGCGTATGTCCCGCGCCATGACCACGGCTTCATCGTCGTTGACCTTCTCAGGCATCACCACCACCCTGATCTCGCGGCCCGCCTGCAGGGCGTATGACTTTTCAACGCCCTTGAATGAATTGGAGATCTTCTCCAAATTCTCCAGACGTTTAATATACGTTTCCATGCTCTCCGCGCGCGCTCCCGGGCGTGCCGCGCTGATGGCGTCTGCCGCGGAAACCAGGATGCCATAAACTGTATTCATTTCCACTTCACCGTGATGGCTTTCCACCGCATACGCCACTTCTTCAGACTCACCGTATTTACGCGAAAGGCGGGCACCCACAATGGCGTGCGTGCCTTCTTCCACGTCGGACGAAACCACCTTGCCGATATCATGCAATAATCCGGAGCGCTTGGCAATCTTGACATCAATACCTAACTGATGTGCCATGATACCCATAAGCTTGGCCACTTCAATAGAATGGTTTAAACCGTTTTGACCGAAGGATGTTCGGTAGCGCAGGCGTCCTACTAATTTAACCAGTTCCGGATGCATGCCATGAATACCTAATTCAATGGTCGCGCGCTCGCCGTCTTCTTTGATTTTCTTTTCAAGATCTGCTTTGGCTTTTTCTACGACCTCTTCAATGCGTCCCGGATGGATGCGGCCGTCAACGATCAATTGTTCCAGGGCCATGCGCGCGACTTCGCGGCGCGCCATGTCAAAACCTGAAATGGTCACCGCTTCCGGTGTATCGTCGATGATGATATCAACGCCGGTGGCCTGCTCCAGGGTGCGGATGTTGCGCCCCTCGCGGCCGATGATGCGGCCTTTCATTTCATCCGACGGCAAGGGCACCACGGAAATGGTGGTCTCTGCCGTATGGTCTGAAGCGCAGCGCTGGATGGCCGTGCTGATGACCTCACGCGCTTTTTTATCCGCTGTTTCCTTGATCTCTTCATTCATATGGCGCAGGCGCACGGCCTTTTCATTAAGCAGATCTTCCTCTAAGCGGCGCAAAAGG
>JABDCU010000031.1 GCA_013287965.1 Candidatus Omnitrophota bacterium
AGCATGAAGCCATTGAGTTACGCGACGGGGACAAAAGTCGTTTTGGAGGCAAGGGTGTTTTAAAAGCCGTCCATAACGTCAACACTGCTATTGCTAAAGCTATCGTAGGTAAAGAAGCGGATTTTAAAGCCATTGATAAATTAGTCATTGGTCTGGATGGTACAGAAAATAAAGGTAAGTTGGGGGCCAACGCGATCTTAGGCGTGTCCATGGCAGTGGCCAAGGCCGCGGCCAATGAAAAAAGCCTTCCTCTATATAGATATCTTGGCGGCAGCAAGGCGCACATTTTACCTGTTCCCTTGATGAATATCATCAATGGCGGTATGCACGCGGACAATAATTTGGATATTCAGGAATTCATGATCATGCCCATCGGTGCCCCGACATTTTCCAGGGCCCTGCAGATGGCGTGTGAGGTTTTCCATAAGTTAAAAAGTATTTTACATGACAAGAACATGGCCACATCCGTCGGTGATGAAGGCGGTTTTGCCCCGAATTTAGGCAGCAATGAAGAGGGTTTGGATATCATCATCCAGGCCATTGAAAAAGCAGGGTATAAGCCCGGCAAAGATATCTTCATCGCCCTGGATGCTGCTTCAACATCTTTCTATAAGGATGGCAAATACGATTACAACGGCAAGATGATCTCAGCGAATGAATTGATCCAGGCCTATGAACGCATGGTTGCCAAATATCCGGTTGTTTCCATTGAAGATGGTTTGGATGAAAATGACTGGAGCGGATGGAAGACTTTGACCGACCGTTTAGGCAAAAAGACCCAGATCGTGGGCGATGATCTTTTTGTCACCAATGTCAAACGTCTAAAACGAGGCATTGACAGCAAGACTGGTAACGCTATTTTAGTCAAGGTCAATCAGATCGGTTCCTTGTCAGAAACCTTGGATACTATTAATTTAGCCAAGAAAAATAAATATCATTCGATCATGTCGCACCGTTCCGGCGAGACAGAAGATGTGACCATCGCGCATTTGGCCGTGGCCACCAATATCGGCCAGATCAAGACAGGGTCCTTGTCCCGTACAGACCGTTTGGCCAAGTACAATGAATTACTGCGCATCGAGGAAGAATTAGGCAAAAAAGCCGTTTACGCCGGACAGAACTGGTCCAAGATTTATTAATGCTTAAGAACGCTCTTTCATTATTTATACTGACAGTCATCATTTTAGCGCTTTTTTTGCCGTCCTATTCGATCATGCAGGATTTAAAGAAGAAAAACGCTGATTATGCCCGCAGGATCACGGCGTTGGAAGAAAAGAACAAGAAGTTTGAAGAAGAGCGGCACTTGTTGCAAACCGACCCTGATTATGTGGAAAAAGTAGGCCGGGAAACAATGGGTTTGGTCCGGCCGGGAGAGACGGTTTACAAGATCGTCCCGGCGCAGCAGAAGTAAGGAAATATCGCGGGGTGGAGCAGCCCGGTAGCTCGCCAGGCTCAGCAATGGGCGTCCAGTTAGGAAACTAACTGGCAGATAACCTGTCAAATTCGGGGAACCCTGAAAAGGCAATCCCGAGCCAAGCCTAGGGCAACCTAGGAAGGTGTAGAGACTAGTTGGCAGGCGTCCTAACTCGCAACAGCGAGAAGGATGAAGGTATAGTCCAGACCACAAATTCCGTCGATGACGGAAGCGGCGAAAGCCGTAGATGGTAAGCATAACCTGGAGGTCATAGGTTCAAATCCTGTCCCCGCAACCATTAAAAAGCACTCAGTCGAAAGATTGGGTGCTTTTTAATTTGTATCAAAACCGTTTTAGATAGTTCTCACCAATTTTGACGCCCCCTCCATAAATTTGCTCCCAAAAATAGGAAAATAGTGGCAAAATAGTGGCAATTAAAAAGGGGGCATATGAGGCGAGAGTCACTATTTAAACTCATTAGTAACAAGAATTTTACTGAACCTGATGTTAGTAGATTCTTTCCAAATTTTACTCAACAGTCTTGGATTGATTTCCATTTGAGACCGCGCCTTAATCCGACTGTCCCGGAGGAGATCATTTTGCTATATGAGACTGTTCGAGGGTCAATGATCTATGGGTGGTTCTTTTATCCATTGTTAACGCTGGCTTCTGAGCAATGTTATCGTATTTTAGAAGTCGCAGCACACAAGAAGTGTGAACAGTTAAACATCCCTACTGAAAGAATCTTAAAGAGTGGTAAGCATAGAACTCGAGATTTTTCCGAATTGATTCAGGAGTTAAAAACGTATGGAGCAATTAATATTGGCGATTCTCATAAATGGGATGCGGGACGCAGTCTTCGAAATACAACATCGCACCCACAACAAAGAATGATTTTAGTGCCGGGGCAGACGCTAAGCATTCTTACTATTACTGTGAATCTTATAAATAATCTTTTTGAGAAATGAATATGATCGAAAAACGATACCTTGGAATAAAAGATTGTGCCCAGTATTTAGGTCTCAAAGAAAACACGCTGTATACTTGGGTACATATGAGAAGAATTCCTTATGTGAAAATGGGAAGGCTTGTTAAATTTGATATTAAGAAATTAGATGAATGGATAAAGGAAAGGGAAGTTAAGCCGCTGGAGTGATTTGATACAAAGAACCAGGAAGACTTTTAAGGAAATACTTTCTTTTGGGCTGGAAGGTATCTCCTTTTAATTTTAAGCGTTGAGAAGTATTAGAGGTTGAGTTTTTGGGTTTAGGGTAAAGAAAACACATCTTACGCGCTTAGCACTCCTTTAAATTGAGTGCTTATTTTTTTCTTGCAAATGCACTAAATTTATGTATACTTTGTATGTATGATAGGTCCCCTTACAGATAAACAGACAAGGTTTCTGACAGAGCTTGTTAATTACCTTGAAAGGGAAAAACGTCCCCCTACGACTAAAGAGCTTCAAGACATGATGCAGCTTAAGTCTCCCCGCAGTGTTGGACAGTATTTAGAAAGTTTGGAGCGCTACGGGTTTATAGCAAGGGGAAAAGGGGCGCGCAATATTCAATTGTTGCGCAGGCCGCTAGAAATAAGTGAAAGTAGAACCACAGTTAAAGTTCCGGTGGTTGGTGTAGTAGCCTGTGGAGTGCCGCTTTTAGCTGAGCAAAATATTGAGGATTATGTAGAAGTATCAGATCAAATAGCAAGACGCCCATTTCAATATTTTATTTTAAAGGTGCGTGGAAACAGTATGAACAGAGCGGCAATTAACGATGGCGATCAAGTGCTGGTGCGGCGCCAGCCAACAGCTGCTGAGGGGGAGATAGTTGTCGCTCTTATTAATGAGAAAGCAACCGTTAAGCGTATCAGATTCAAGGATAACCATATTATTCTTGAACCAGAATCAACGGAGCCTGAGCATAAGCCCATGATTCTTGATACCGATTTTCAAATTCAAGGGGTTGTTATGAAGACTCTTTAGGCAGAAAAGGAAAGACGCAATGGTTCGTGGCCACTGCGTCTTTTAAAACAATAAAACTATGGAACTGATAATACTTACTGACATTTTTTATTTTAACAGGGCGTTACTCTCTCGCAAGTCTTTAGTGAGAAATCTTGCAGAGGGCGACGCCTTTATTTTTTGTTCTACGACGGGATAACAGAAAGGCTAGTGAAATGAACGGTTTTTATATTCTGGCAATTGATGGAGGAGGTTATCGGGGTGTTTATTCTGCGTATATCTTGAAGCGTATCGCAGAAGAATTTGGCCAAGATTGGTTAAAGAAATTTGGTTTAATCGCCGGTACCAGCACAGGAGCCATAATTGCGGCGGCTTTAGCCAGTGGATTACCTGCTTCCAAGATCGTTAATTTTTATAAGGATCATGGGAAAGAAATTTTTAAGAAACGTTCACTCTTTGGGTTTGGGGTTATGAACAGTAAATATTCAAACGAGTATTTTAAGAAAGTTCTCAAGGATGTCTTTGGAGAGGACCGTAAACTGGGACAGATTGAAATGCCACTAATATTGCCATCGACGGATATAGGTAACGGCATCGTTCATGTATTGAAATCATCATATGATAAGGGATTCGTCCGCGATAACAACAGGTTAGTGTATGAAGCTGTTCTCGCCTCTTGTTCAGCACCAACATACTTTGACCCATACCGTATGGATAAATACTTATTGGCAGATGGCGGTTTGTGGGCCAACAATCCATCTCTGGTCGCGGCCATCGATGCCAAACGTCGTTTGGGACAGAGTCTGGATAAGTTAAAGATTTTATCTATTGGTACCGGTGAAAGTAGAAACTTTTACCCGGTAGCAAACAGAATCGCAAGGTGGGGGCTCTTGACGGGATGGGGAGTTCAGAAATTCATCACAATGCTTCTTAATCTACAGGCACAGACGGCAAAGAACATGCTGGGACTTTTGTTGGAACAGGGGCAGATTTTAAGGATAAATTTTGAATCAGACAAAGTTTTAGCCTTGGATAATCCTAATGATCACGACAATCTGATATCTCTTGCCGATCGTGATTTTACATATAACGCTGAGAAAATTAAACAATTTATGGGGTACACCACAGGAGGAAAAGATGCCGGACAATAATCTTAATACGTTAGACAAAGTTTTGGAAATGTATGTTGAGACCCTAAGTGTCTCAGATACTCAATTCGATAAAGTAAGGGATCGTTGCACATCGATTTGGAAGTGGCTGGCGCGGGAAGGTTCCATTTTGAGAGATAAAAATCCTGAGGTCTATCCGCAAGGCTCCTTTCTCATTGGTACAGCAATACACCATGAGAATGGGGCCCTTGATGTGGATTTAGTATGCTGTTTGGACTTTGATAAAAGTAATATTTCTCAGAAAGATTTGAAAGAAAAGCTTGGCAAGGAATTAACGGAATACGCTAAAGCCAAGAATATGAAGAATAAGCCCGAACCCAAAAAACGCTGTTGGATGCTTGAGTATGAGGATGGAACGCGTTTCCATATCGACATTTTGCCAGCCATTCCTGATAAAGACGCCGGTTATAAAAAGTACCTCCTTGAGTCGGGAGTAACAGATGCTCTTTCAAGAACAGCGATTTGTATAACGGATGATACCCTAGCCAATTATCCGCGCATAGATAATCAATGGTTACGTAGCAATCCTAAGGGATATGCTTTGTGGTTTAAGGAAAAGATGAAAGTTTCTTTTGAAAGGGGGGCGAGATCACTTCTTGAAAGACAATTGTATAATGCTATGGAAGAAATTCCGATGCATAAAGTTAAAACTCCCCTGCAGAAAGCTGTGCAAATTCTCAAGTGGCATCGGGACGTGATGTTTGAAAAGAATCCGGACAAAAGGCCAATTTCATGTGTGGTTTCAACTCTGGCAGCGCATTCATATCAAAATGAATCCAGGCTGGTGGATGCCATATTACGGATCGCCGATGAAATGGATAAATATATTGGAAAAGATGGAGACGTAAAGAATCCTGTAAGGCCAGATGAGAATTTTGCCGATAAATGGAAGACCGACGCGACTCTTAAAGACAACTTTGATAAATGGCTGGAAGAGTTCCGTCGTGATCTGAAGGAGGCGGCTTCTAAAACTTCTGAAAGGGAAATGATAGAGGTCCTCGGTATGTCCATGGGGAAAACAGTTATGGGAAGGGTTTTAGAAAATAGCGGTTATCAAGTTAAGTCGCAGGTTGCGCCGACAATTTTGACCTATCCCGAAGTTAAGGTTAGCCCAACAAAGCAATGGAGTACTGATGACAAGAGTAGCGCATGAGGATTTGGTCAAAAAACAATTCCAGGAATTACAAACGAAGCACCAATACTTACAGCTTCATGACACTGGAAAGGGTTATACAATATCAGGCCATTTAACCTTTCGCTCGGAATACGCTGGGATAGAAATACAAGATGGTTTCTCAATTTTTATTGAGATTCCTGCTCGATATCCAGATGCAATACCGACAGTAAAAGAAATGGCAGGAAGGATACCAAATAATTTCCATAAGTTTGACAATGATGTCTTATGTCTGGGGACACCAACAGACCAGTGGATCAAGTTTAATCAAAGTAAAACTCTTCTTGGTTTTATTGAAAATCTTGTCGTCCCACATCTTTTTTCCTTCTGTTTTAAAGAAAAGACGGGAAGGATGCCTTTTGGTGAACGATCACACGGGGGATTAGGAATTCTTGAATTCTATTGTGAATATTTTGAGCTGAAAGACTTTGAGGCGGCTAGGAAGCTTCTAAAGTTATTGGCTACTGGAAGTTATCGCCGGGAAAAGACTTGTCCCTGTGGTTCAGGTCGGAGGTTAAGAAGCTGTCATGGAAAGAAATTTCTGGAAGCGATGAAAAGTCAAGAAGTAAGTACCTTTAAGGGAGAGTACAAACAGGCGCTGTCCTTAGGCACGAAGAAGCCTAGAAATTAAACAACTTTGAGGCTGGAACTTTGAGAGCTATGGACACCAAACTCAAATCAGACATAGCCGAATCAGCAGTAAGCACGGAGTTATTGAGCAGGGGTTTTAATGTCTTAAAGCCTGTGGGGGATAGATTGCCTTATGATATTGCGGTTGATGCCAATAGCAAATTGATCCGTATTCAAGTTAAACATGCCTGGTATAACAAAAAAGATGAAGCTTATATAGTCGATGTGCGCCGTACGAAAACAAATAGACGGCGGATGGTTCGTAAAAAATATGATGATAATGATTTTGATTTTGTTGTAGTATTTATTGGGGATAAACGGGTGTTTTATATTATCCCGTCCGTGGTTTTTAATGGTTTTGCGAGCTCCATCTCCTTTGTTGAAGACCACAAACGGCAAAGGTCTCCGGCATCAAATCAATATAGGGAAAATTGGCAGCTTATTAAATGATCCTGTCCCCGCAACCATAAGAAAGCCCAGTTTCCGACGAGGAATCTGGGCTTTTCTTTGCCTACCGCAAACTCCCAATTACTACAAAGAATTAAGTTGTGTCATCATAATTTTTTTATTATACCCTAGTACAATTGTTTCATTTTAGTTTGTCCCTAGAATACTGTAAAAATCCAAATTGAGAGAAGTTTAAATAGAGGAGAAGAAAATGTTTATAAAAAGTTTGGCGTTGATGGGGGTATTGTTTTTGTTTGGTGTAGTTGCAAGCAGCCATTCTTCATATGCGCAAACGACAGAAGGCCAAATGATGGATAAGGCAGGGAACACCATTTGCAGCACAAAGGCAGATCTTGAGCTACGGTTGGCCATGAGAAAAATTTGGGAGGAACACATTGTCTATACAAGAAATTACATTATTAGTGCATTAGCTGGGCTTGAAGATAAAGATGCCATTGCGCAACGATTGCTTCGTAATCAGGATGACACTGGGGATATTATAAAAACGTATTATGGACAAGAAGCAGGTAATAAGTTAGCTCTGCTGCTTCGGGATCATATCATGATTGCTTCAGATGTAGTGCAAGCAGCCAAAACAGATAATAACCCAGAATTGGTCAAAGCCCAAATTAAATGGAGTGCTAATACCGATGATATTTCAGCGTTCTTAGGAAGTATCAATCCTTATTGGGCAGGAAATGACATGAAGGTGATGCTTCATAAGCATTTAGAGTACGTTGCAGGGGAGATTTTTTCCAGGGTGAAGAAGGACTGGGTCTCTGATATTAATGCTTATGATAAGGGGCATCGGCATATGTTGATGTTGTCTGATATTTTAACGGATGGCATTGTTAAACAATTTCCTGATAAGTTTAAGGAGTAAAAGATCGTATGAGCACGATAACGACTAGAGCCAGCTTGTCTTTCCTATCCCAAGATTTTAGAGCGATTCATTTCAAAGGTATAGTCCAGACCACAAATTGCGTCGCAAGACGCAAGCGGTGAAAACCGTAGATGGTAAGCATAACCTGGAGGTCATAGGTTCAAATCCTGTCCCCGTAAATTTTCTTCGTTAGTGTAATTTTCGTATAATTTAAACAATGAGAAGCTAATAAATTCCGGATAATTTAAAAGGGCGTATGTTATAATTCAATTAATAAGGGAAGGTGGTAGAAAATGTTTAAAGTACCGAAAGTCATGAGAGAGATTCATAAGATTCAGGAAAAGATTTATAAGGAAGAGAAGGGTCTGACTTCCGAACAGCGGCTTCGCAGGGTCAAGGAAGCGGCTCAGAAGTTAATGAGAGAGACCGGTATTAAATCCAGGGCTCATGCTACAAACGGCGCGCACAGATGAAAGCCATGTCCAAATCAAAAGTCTCCCGAAAATCTGTCAGAAAATGCTGCATCTGCGGCAAGCCGGCCTTTTCTCCAAAATCCAACCATTGTTTTGCCTGTTTTGTAATGATCCGTCGTATGGAACATGAGAACCTCCCGCCGGAATGCATCAAAGAGATATGTGAACATGTGCGTCGCTATGGCCATGTTTGCTTCTATACTAAAATACGGCTTGATAGGACAGATCCGAAAAGTCCCTTTTATTTTGTTTTTGACCACATGGTCCCGGGCGAAGACAAGGTTGTGCTCACCTTCGCGCTTCTTAATGAAATGAAATCGGACATGATCCCCAAAGAATTTTGGTACTACATCCTGCAATTGGACCGGTATTTCAGGACAGGGCAAAAGATCAGGAAAATAAAACTCTCACGCTGGTACAGGCTGGCTCCCCTATTAGAGGCAAAGCAAGGGGCCATGATGCTGCTGCCGTCCGAATCCTTAAAGGCGCTGGCCAAGAAATGCTGCCTTTGCGGTAAGCCGGTTTACGCGCCCCGCGCGATGTACTGTCCTGGATGCCATCAGTTTGTCCATAGCATGGACAATCGAGGGATCAACAATGACGCCGCGAAAAAAATCTTGAAATATGTCCATCGCCATGGATTCGTTTGCGAATATACCGAAACGCCCCTTAACATGACAGATTACAAAGACCCTTTTTATTACGAATTTGATCACACGGTCCCGGGCGCAAGCAAAGTAGCGCTCACCTTTTCCTTGCTCAACGAGATGAAGTCCGAGATGACGCTCAAAGAATTTAAGTATTACGTCGGCCAATTCGCTAATTTCCTAAGGACCGGCGCCAAGATCAAAAAAAGAAAACTCTCCCATTGGTTCATGCTTGCACAGAAATAATTCCCCGCATTATACCTCAGTACAATTGATTCAATTCGATCCATCCCTAGAATACTCTCATGGTCATTAAATTTGAGATTGGATTACTCGTCTTATTCCTCGCTGTCACGGTCATTCAGCTGGTAGGTTAAGTAAGTTAACTAAGAAGTCGCGGTCATTGGAAAGGAAGGAAGAGTCATGGAACATAATACTTTAGGATATTGGTTTTGGTTTTTGTTTATCGGCGGGGTGATCGGGTGGGTGGCCGGTCTTATCATCAGAGGCCGGGGTTTTGGTATTCTCGGGGATATCGTGATCGGGATCATTGGGGCCATGCTTGGCGGATGGATGTCCAATGTGCTGGGGCTCTATGTCAGCAGTTCGTTTGGCATGTTTTTGATGGCGGTCCTGGGTGCCGTGGTTTTAGTGGGCCTGACGCGTTTCGTCGTACGGCACGCATAGATGATAGTTTGAAGAATTACAGTAATAATTTAAGAAAGGAGTGTTCTATGTTGAATTGGGCTGTTACGTTTTTCGTCATCGCCATTATTGCAGCAGTGTTGGGATTCACCACGATCGCGGGTTCAGCCATTGATATCGCTAAGATATTGTTCTTTGTGTTCTTGGTTTTAGCGGTGCTTTCGTTTATCTTTGGCAGGCGAGTAGCAGCATAGTTTCACAAGGATGGCCTCATCAAGAGGAGAAGCAAATAACGCACACTAATAAGGAAGGTAAGTTTTCTATGAACCTCAATTACTCAAAGGTGTTTTTAGCAGTGATGTTTGCCATTTTATTTACCAGCGTGTCTGTGCGCGCATCTGAGACAGATGAACGCATTGAATCCTCTGCCAAGGATTCGTATGTGTATAAGACCTACCTTAAGAATGATGCGATCAAAACAGAGTCCAATGACGGCGTTGTGACCTTGACAGGGACAGTAAGCGA
>JABDCU010000032.1 GCA_013287965.1 Candidatus Omnitrophota bacterium
GCAGATCATCCTCCTGCATCGGTTTTTGCTTAAAACCATATTCAGATGAAGTGCCGGTATTAACAAATAATTTATAAGGAATTTTATCCAATGCCTCCAACAGATTTCCCGTCCCCAGCACGTTGGTCATCAAGATGCGCTTGGCATCATTCTGGTCAGAAAACCCCCCATGGGCCGCCAGGTGATAAATAATGCTTGGGGTCACTTTTCCGACGAGATTGCGGACAAAAGCCTCATCTGTAATGTCCCCGCGGTGCAAGGTGAGCGACGGCAATATATCTTCGATCCGCCACAAGTCCCCTTGCGCTGACGCCAGGGCATGCACGCAATATCCCATCTTGACCAAACGGCGGACCAGGCAAGCGCCCACGAAACCACCGGCACCGGTGACCAAAAAGATCTCTTTTTTCAAATCCATTATATTGCCTCTAGTGTAACGGGTCCTGTCTCGGCCTTGATGTTAAGGTGCTCCTAATTGAAACGCGTACGTGACCAGCGTATAGAATGGTGGTTTCCCTTAACTAGACCTTAGAGCAGTCACCGTCCGCTCCTTAACATCAATTCCGAGCCACCCGTTTCCATTCAATCATTTAAATATTTTCTTTAATAAACTCATGTGTAATACCATGAGTTTTTAAATAATCTGTATAAACAATGCCGTCCGAGCTGTTTTGATAATAGCCGTTGTAAAAAATACCCAACAAGTATTTGCCGCGTTCAATGGTGCATAAACGCCAATTGACGCTGGAAGATAAAAGCAGCGCCAGAATCGCCCATAAAACAATGTTGCGCTCCAGGATTTCTTTATACATTACACTTTCCAATATAGCATAAACACCGTCCATAATAAAAATATAAAAAGCGCTGCGGTAGCCGCCACGTACACCCATGCGCCGCCGGGCGGATGATAGGCAAATTCTATCGTGTGCTCTCCTGCCGGGACCTTGACACCCTTAAAAGCCTGGTTGACCCGCAGCAATTCAACCGGTATCCCGTCTAAATACGCCTTCCAGGACGTGGTGTAACTGTCATTGTAAACCAGCATCTGGGGTTTAGAGAAATCCGTCTTAAGCCGCAGTGTATTGACATCAAAATAATTAACGTCAAGCTGCGGGCTGGGACCTTTCACAGGTTTTCCCACGGGGCTTAGATCATCATAAAGAACGATTTTATACCGGGCATAATTGGCCAAAATATTGTCCGGCGTATGTTCGGAGAGATCAAATGTCCAGCGGGTCACTGATTGCGGGTAGCCCACTTGAGGCGGGGCATCTGTCATGCTCATGTCATACCAAAAATCTTCGTAATGGACAAATTGATAAATGCGGCTCTTGTTCACCGCGGCCTTCAGCGGCCTCTCCCAACTGAAAACCGGCGTGACATGCATAGAAGGCAAAATAGCGGCGAATTCACCGGCATTTAAAGCATAGGTCTTGAGTATCCACGCCGGCTGAAGAAGCAAAAGGACCGCAAAGATCCCTGCCCATATTTTAGAAGGAAAACGGGCAAAGCCTGAATAGTAAAGGCATAAGGCCGCGGCGGAAAACCCTAAGGTCACATAAGAAACCGTTGGCACGCCTTGGAAATGTTTAAGGAACCAGAAGAAAAGGGCGTGCAAAACGATCACACCGAGGATGATTGCTTTCTTGGCACTGCCCCCGCGAACTTCAACACTCAAAAGCATCTGCAATTGATATAGCCCTAATAAGATCACGACGGGAATAAGAAACGCTCCCAGGAAAAAAAGATTTCTAAAATAGGCAAAGAACGGAATATGCCGGTACAGAAAACCAAGCAGGCCTGCGGCGTTCCCCAAGGCAATAAGCCCGATGAGAAGTGCCATGGCACTTAAAAGAACGGTCAAACGCTTAAGCCTCAAAAAAAATGAAAGCCCAAGAAGTATGTAAATCCATAGGGGCAAAAAAAACAGCGAATCACTGCCGTAGGTGATCTTGTCTAAATGCCCAAAGAGATATTGCATATCAACGCGCTCGCCCAAGGTGCCGCTGCGGGTGATCTCATCATACGACATGCCGCCCTGACGGCCCATGGTGCGGTCATAACATTCCTGGGCGGAAGAATACTGGCAATGCCGGCCAGGAGCCACCACATCCCCACTGGCATCCAGGACCTTATACGCCAAAAGAGGTGACGCGGCCAAAAGAATACCGAGGAAGCAGAACAATGATAAGCGCCAATGCTTGATGATGAAACGATAAAGATCAATGCAAAATTTCTGTGCTTCTTTCATATACAAAAGAATAAAGACAAGCAAAAAGCACAAAAAAGCCGTTACAAAATAAAACGGCAGATAGGAGGATATCAAAACCATGGCCGTGAAGCTCAGGCCTAAAAAATGCCCTTGGGTCTGCTTCCGGGCAAAACGCAATAAAAAGAAAAAAAACCAGATCGCAGGTACGACGATTTCCAAAAAGGTGAATTGAGTGAACATCGAGGCGCCTAAGCTGGAAAACATCAGCGCCAAATACGCCAGATATGCCAAGCAGCGGTCTTTGAGGACCTCTTTGGCCAGAAAATAAAACCCAATACAGCCGATAAAAAAATAAACCACCATATAGACCACAAAGGCATTGGCGTAATTGATGCCGGCTAATTTTAAAAGCGGGACAAGCTGCGTGACAGGGTTAAAAAGATTGCAGATGGCGATCGCGTAAAAAGGGCGGCCAAGGCTGATAAAAGGCTCCCACAAGGGAATGACACCGTTAAGGACATTATTAAAATAAAATTTGGTGACCCCGTAGATGGTATTGGTGTCCATGTTCACGGGGATAATACCAAAAAACAAAATCGCGCATTAAAAATATCCATAACACGCAAGGGGCAAAAAAAGCTGCGGCACTGAACATGGGTAAGATTATACCAGCCAAAAAGGATTAAAACCAGCATCAACAAAGATCATCCACCCGGTGGAAACCAGGCTCATGACCTGGGGGTCATGCGAATTCCATCCAAAAGGGATCTCTCCACGCCGGGATGAATAACTATACGCCGCAAGGCCTTGTGAAATATTGAAATGCAGACTCTCCATGGACATCCGCATCGAAGATTTATCGCTCAGCGCTTGAAAAGCCAGATCAGGATTTTGGGTCCTGTAATAATCCCCTAACTCTGTGAGCGCCACCATGGCACCGGCACTCCATTCAACCGAGATCCTGTCATGCTCATCCGTATACCCGACGCCCAGGATATTCCCCTTTTGATCAAAAACCCCGGAATGTTTACGGCCCGACTGCCAAATACGCCAGGCTGATCCATCCCCAAACCAGGCATCCAAATTTTGAGGGCCGATACAGGCAATGCTCCACGTCTGCACATCCAAGGCGAAATTCTCACGGGCCAGCACCCATTGGCCGTTGATAAAAAGTGCTCCTTGATAAAATAACCCTTGTTTGGCATCCCAAACAAAACGCAGATACCGCTCAATGCCATCCATCGCCTTTTTATACTGCGGCTCACCGGTGGTTTGATACAGCATGCGAAAAGCCGCGTACCAGGAAATATTATTCTCCGTTGAGATGTGGTTATACCACCAATTATCCTCACTAAAATAATACTTTTCTTCTTTGCTTAAAGTGCGGTTTGTGCCCAACGGTGCCATGCGGATACCGCCGATATCACTTTGAAGCATCATGGCGGCACGGGCTAATTCCCGTGCTAAATTAAGGTCAACGCTGTCAGGATGCCGTGAATACAATTGCATCGCGGCGATCACCACCCAGGCATTTTCTCCGGCCACCGGTTTCCAATCCACCCAGTGCAGGCGGTCATTCTCAGGAAACCCGGCCAGGTTCTTTTTCCCGTCCAAAGGATCAGTGACCAAATATTTACCATCCGCGTCTATGATACGAAAGATAAATCCCCGCTGGCCCAAACGGGCATTGTCAGAGCTCACACTTTCAGGATGCTTGGGGTCATAAACAAAGGTATTGATCGGATAACCCGCGCGGATATTCCAGGTATCCCCTATAGATCCTTGCCAGTAATAACGGTCCATCAGGGACGCCTTTTTAAAATTCTCTTCACCGCCGGCCATGCTCAAAACGATCTGATAAACAGCCCCGTCATAAATATCCATCCCTTCATGCGTGATCGTCCGTTCAATAGTGCCCTTGAGCACTCCTGATGATTGCATGCGGCGATAAACAGCCGTCTTATTCTTTTCAGCAATGTAAAAACTATAGGGAAGATGGGTGATGGGACTAACGTTAAACTTAAGCCAATTAAGCAGATGCGGATCAAAAGCAAAGATCGAAGATTGGGCCCAGACGTGCGGGATATTACTGATGATGAGGCACAAGCAGATAAGTAAGAATAATATTCTTTTCATTTTTCGGTAGCCTGGCAGTCCTTATAAAAAGGACCCATGGCTTTGCGTCCCCAGGTCACCCTGAGTTTGCCTTTATCGTTAATGAATCTCTAAAAAGAGCGCTTCCTTACTGCCTAATTGAAGTGTACCACATTTTGGGAGTTTGGCAAGGTGAGCGCTTTCTTAACATGGCGAGGCAGGGCTTTTTCAACGATCATTTCCATGCGGGATTGCGGTTTGTGCTGCAGGATATTGCGGATGCTCTTGAACAAACGCCAGGGCCGAAACAAATAGCTAGAGGCGTAAAATAATAAAATACCGAAGAAACGCATATGCTTTAATTGCTGACCGCTAAAATGCTCATTCCAGGAAACCACATTATTAAGGTCCGAGTAGCTCAAAAGACCGGTAAAATAATCGTCGCTGAATTCCGGGATCCTGCCCTCCTTGACAAGATCATTAAATATTTCACTGCCCGGGTACGCGGAGAAAACCCACATGGACATATCATCCACCCCGGCCCATGCCATGCGCACGGCAAACATATAGGATTCAAGGATATTTTTGAGCTTCTCACCGGGAAAGCCAATGATCATATTCGCCTTGATGTTGATCCCGTTGGCGACCGAAGCGCGCATGGAGGCGATCATTCGGTCAGGGTCTATTTTTTTCTTGATACGCTTTAACGTTTCCGGAGAGCCGCTTTCAGGGGCATAACTTAAATTGCGGCAGCCGCTGGCGAACAATAGTTTAGTCACTTCATCATCCAGGGCTTCTGAGCGGGTACCGCTGGGCAATTGCCAGGTGATATTAAGTTTGCGCTCGATGATCAGATTGCAAAACTTGACTGTCCAATCCTTGCGCACGATGGCAGTCAGGTCATAAAAATCAAAATTCTGCGCGTTGTAGCGGCGGATATATTCCTGCATTTCGTCAACCACATCTTCCGGTGTGCGCGCTGTCCAACGGGTCGTCCACATCGAGGGATTGGAACAGAACGTGCATTGATAAGGACAGCCGCGGGTGGCCATCAAAGGAATGGTGCGCCCGATATTGACCCCAAAACTATACCCCCCTGCCAGATAATTCTCCAGCGGCAAAAGGTCCCATGCCGGACGGGTGATGGCGTTTATTTCCTTGATCCTGGTCCGTCGAGGCGTTTGTATCACCTGCTGTCCTTGGACAAAGCCGATGCCCTGGACATTAAACGCATCTTCCCCCTGCAAAAGTGCGGCGATAAGATCAGTTACGGTTTCTTCTCCTTCACCCAACACCAGATAATCTATCGCTGTGCAATCCTTAAGGATGAATTCCGGCATGGCCGTGGCATGCTCGCCGCCGCCGATGATAACGGCATCAGGAAAACTATTTTTCAACGCGGAACATATTTTCTTGGCCAAAGGCCATTCGTGGGAAAAAGGAAAAGAAACACAGATGAATTGCACGTCCGCGGGAAGGCGGTCTAAAATTTGTTCCTGGGTGAGCCCATTGACGTATAAATTCTTGCGGCCGAAATAATATACCTGCTCAATGGCTTCACCAATAGCATCAATAAAAAGCACCTCATGGCCCGCGGCGCGCACACTGGCTGCCAAATACGCGATACCGATGGGCGGCGTGGCACTTAAGGTCAACGCTCCGGCGGCAAACAAACTGGGGATGCGGACGACCGCGACCTTAGCTATGATGCCCTCCTTGCTGTTTTCCGGAACTTTTCATAAATAATACGGGTCATGAACAAGGTGCCGTGCTTGACCACTGATGATTTTAATTTCCCGCCGGAGCGCCTGCGTTCATGCGAAGGATATTCGGTGATCTTGCGGCCCAAACGCAAGGCATTGGCCAATAGCTCAACTTCGATCTCAAAATTGACTGATGTGTAATCGAAACGGTGGTAGACATCACGGTGAAAGACCTTAAAACCATTAAGCGCGTCCGACAGGTACCGCCCGTGCATGCACCCGAAAAACCATGTCAAAAGCACATTACCAAAAGCGCGCACACGCGTGTATTCATCACTGCCGCCGTATATCCTGGAGCCGACGACCAGGCCTTGGTGCGCCTTGGCCTCCTGCAAAAGTGCCGGCAGGTCCATGGCATTGTGCGAAAAATCAGCGTCCATCATGGCGATGTATTCTCCCTGGGCCGCTTCAAAGCCGCAGCGCAAAGCGCCTCCCTTGCCTGAAGTATATTTATTATCCACGACTTTGACAAATGAAAATTTCTTCGCAAGCTCAGCGGTCTTGTCAGTGGACCGGTCATTGACCACAATGACCTCTATCCTGTAGGGCGAGGAGTTGACCACGACCATCAACTCATTTAAAACAGCAGGCAGGGACTCTTCTTCATTCTTGGCAGGGATGACAACGGAAATATTATATTTTTGGCCCACATATTGCCCGCTCTCAAAAATATGCGCAATGGTTTTCTCCTGGGACTTGACCCATCCCATCAAATGTTCCAACCCCTGGTCAATGGAAACCTTAGGCTGCCAACCCAATCTTTCCCGGGCTTTGCGGATATCGCAAACAAATACTTTTTGGTCCCCCTTGCGCCAATCCGCCCGGGCACAGGAAAGGACCCTGCCTATTTTATTCTCAATGGCCCGTACCAGCTCATTAATGGAAAGGGTGTGCGACGGGCCGCCGCCGATATTAAAGGCCTCGCCTTTGACCTCGTCTATCTTCTCTATGGCGCGCTTATAAACATCCAGCAGATCATCAATATATAAAAGGTCCCTGACCTGGCAGCCGTCCCCGTAGATGGTCAATGGTTTTCCTAACATGGCACCGATGACAAACCAGGCCACCCAGCCCTGGTCCTCAAAGCCGAATTGATGCGGCCCGTAAACGCATGATTGGCGAAACACCACTGTTTTAAGCCCATAGGTCCTGGCATAATCCATGACATATTGGTCAGCAGCGCCTTTGGAACAGCCATAGGGTGTTTCAAAAGAAAGCAGCGTTTTCTCGTCAAACCCCTCACGGCCTGTGAGGCACCAGCGTCCGTCCTTAAGCACAACATTGTCTTCATGGCTGTAAACTTTATTAGTGGAAGAGTATAAAAAAACCGGCTTCTGCGGGGAGTTGCGGGCCAGCTCCAGCAGATTGATGGTCCCCTGGACATTGGATGCAAAATCCCTGACCGGATTGACAATGGACAAGGTCACAGCCACCTGGGCCGCCAAATGTAAGATCACCTGCGGCCCAAAAGACTCATACGCCTCACGCAAAGGACCCATGTGGCTTATGTCCACCTGCTCGAACTGCACCCCTTCTTCGACGAGCGCCTGCCTGTACACTTCAAAACCGATACGGCTGCCGTCATCAATGACGCAAACGGTATTCTCCTTTGAAAAATACCTGACCGCGTTGATCCCTATAAAACCCAAGCCTCCGGTGATCAGGATCTTTTTGCCTTTAACCATATTTAATATTCTAACCTAAGATCACCCATTTTAAAATTTTTTCCGCAGCGCGTAAATGACCAGCCACTCAAAAACCACTACTGTCAATATCATGGAGACCAATAATAACCACCGCAACGGCGTTTGAGGCCAATAATTTAACAATATCTTATGCCTTCCCTTTGAGACCGGTGTTCCCATAAAATATTGGTTCACACGAAATAATTCAGCCGGCTTATCATCCACGCTTAAATGCCATTTGCGGTCATAAGGATAATGCAGTATCATCCACCCGTCGCGGGGAGCATTAAAGGTGATCCCTAAACGGTCATGTTCATTGCGCCAAACGTTTGTAATATAATCCGGCATCTTCACCTTTAATTCAAAATTCTTGGCGCTGGCACCCTCCTGTTCAGGTAAAAGCACCATCAGCCAGCCTTGGCGGATATTCTGGACATCAAAAGTATACGGGTCTGTTAACATGCCTTGGGCCGGCAGCAGGGCCTTCTGTCCCAAATGCAATTGCCAGCTGTTATGATCTTTGGTAAAAACGCCCGTCGACAAATAAGGCGGGAAATCCGAAGGTAATTTAAAACCATACTCCACGAGCCCGCCGGCCTTGCGCGCACGCGCCTCTGTCATGGGAAAATCGTACCGGCGCCACTGCTCTACATTAACCGCCGGCCCAGCGGTGTTATCACGAAAATCTATCAAACGCTGATTCCCGTCCAAATACATTTTCATCCCTTCATCTTGATACAGGTCCCGGTAGACCATCGGTAACGGGCCATACAGGCTGGGATCGATCAAATACCTTCCCATCGGAGTAAATTGAAGGAATAGGCCATAATAACATTCTTCGGAAACAAATGACCGCTCCAAAGGCTCCGGCCGGAAAAATTCCCTATAAGGCAGCATTTGAGGGTTTTGGTAATCCACGACCATGCTTTTCCCCAAGGGCAGGCCTTCAAAGACCCTCGGTGAAATGCCGACGGGGTTGGGATAATTATTGGCATACGCGTTCAACGCCAAAAAATCCACCAGCACCAGGGCCGCCAAAAATCCCCCTGCCCGCCAAAGCCTCCAACGGTCAGTCGTCATCCTCCCTAATGCCGAAAACAGAAAAACCATAAAAATAAAAACGCTGAACATTGTATAGATCCTGATCTTCCCGGCAGTGCAATAGGCGCATATGACCAGGAGCATCCCCAAGAGGCCCATTAAAACAGGGACCCGTCGTCGATAAATACGCTCATCATTCCCCTGCGCCAAATCCACACAGGCAGAAATCCCTAAGGCGATCAACGGCAGGAATAAATAAGGCACAAATACTCCCGGCACATGAAAGGTCCTCAATAAAAAACTGAACGGATTAGTCAGCGCATTGACCCAATGCAGCAGCGAAGAAACCATGAGCAGTAATAAAAGCGGGACCTGCTCTAAATGAAGCCCCTGGTGAAATGATAAGGCCGGATGCTGCCAGACGCCCCGCAAATACCAAAAAAACGCGAATAAGTTATTAAGATACGGCGCGACGTTCAATAAAATGATCGTTGCCATGGTGAGCCAAAAAATATGTTTCCTGCCATCGCGCGCGAGCACCAGCCCTATCAATGAAAACCCCAAAACACCCATGCCCAAAAAGATCCAGTGCCCCCCCGGCCAAACATAATGTTCAAAATCAACGGAATTAAAGAAAAACTCCAGCGGGTTGGCAAAAGATTTCCCCTCCACTGTAAAATAATTTAACGGCTTAAAGGCGTTACTGATCCTCCCATGGGTCGGGCCTAAACCGGAATTCGCCACATAAAAATCAG
>JABDCU010000033.1 GCA_013287965.1 Candidatus Omnitrophota bacterium
CAGGCCAAGGGTTTAAATAAACGGCCTTCCTGGTCAAGCAGGGTAAAAATAGGCAAAAAAGAAACAGCAATGACCAAGAGCGAAAAAAAGACCGCTGGTCCAACTTCTTTAAGGGCTTTAAGACAAACTTCCCGGTAATCTTCCTTGCGACCCCCTGCTTCCCAATATTCCAGATGCTTACACACATTTTCCATCTGTACAATGGCCCCATCAACCAAAACACCGATAGAAATGGCGATGCCTGCCAAAGACATAATGTTGGATGTCAACTTCATCCCCAACATAGGGATAAAAGATAAAACAACAGCCACAGGAATCGTGATGATCGGGATAAAAGCCGACGGGAAATGCCAAAGGAAAAACAGGATCACCAGGCTGACAATGATCATTTCTTCCGTCAACTGATGCCTTAAATTTTCGATGGCCCTTAAGATCAATTCCGAACGGTCATACGTGACTTTAATTTCAACGCCTTCAGGCAAGGAGGACTGGATTTCTTTGAGTTTCTCTTTGACATGATTGATAACAGTCAACGCATTCTCCCCGAAACGCATCACTACCGTGCCGCCGACCACGTCTCCCAGGCCATTTAAATCAGACAGGCCTCGTTGAAGCCCAGGACCTATGCCAACCCTGGCCACGTCCTTGACCAAAACCGGAGGCCCATGGCGGTCAGCGCTGACCACTGCTTGTTCAAGATCTTTGATGGACTTCACATAACCATGGCTCCGTACCATGTATTCCGCACCGCTGAATTCCAAAAGCCCGCCGCCGGATTCTTCATTACTATTTTTGACAGCATCAATAAGATTGGTGATGGGAATGTTGTAAATCAATAATTTCTTCGGGTCAGCGGTAATTTGGTATTGCTTCACAATGCCACCCAAGGACGCCACTTCCGCCACCCCAGACACACTTTGCAGATGATAACGCAAGTACCAATCCTGAAAGCTGCGCAGCTGCTGCAGACCATGTTTGCCGCTTTTATCAACGAGCACATATTGGAACACCCAGCCAACGCCGGTCGCATCAGGGCCCATTTCTGTTTTCACACCTTCAGGCAGGCGCGGGATGATCTTGCTTAAATATTCCTGCACACGGCTGCGGGCCCAATAAATATCAGTGCCGTCTTTAAAAATGACATACACATAAGAAAAACCAAAATCTGAAAACCCGCGTATCGCTTTGACACCGGGAGCGCCTAATAGAGAAGAAACGATCGGATAGGTGACCTGGTCTTCAATAATATCCGGGCTTTGGTCCCAGCGGGAGTAGATAATGACCTGGGTATCAGAAAGGTCAGGGATGGCATCCAAAGGGATATTTTTAATAGACCAGATAGCTGCTGCCAAGGCCGCTGCCACGCAAATAAGCACTAAATATTTATTTTGGGCTGAAAAACCGATCAGCCTTTCTATCCAGCTTTCTTTTTTTTCTATATTGTTAACCATTATTATCCCCCCTGCTCTAAACTAGCCTGCATACGGCTTTGGGAATCCAAAAGAAAATTACCGCTGACCACCATATGCTCACCTTCTTTTAAGCCTGATATGACCTCATAACCGTTATCCGCTTCCCGGCCGGTTTGGATTTCCCGCGGTTCAAAGGTCTCTTCATCTTTCTGGACAAAGACGATCTTACGCGCTCCGGTATCCATCACCGCATCTCTGGGAACAATGATAGCGCCCTTATTCTTAGTGACAATGGTTGTACGAACACCTATTAATTCTTGCTTGGAGGCCTGTACAGAAATCACTGCATAACCTTCTACGGTGGATTTCTGCTGTGCAGGCGCCTCTATCTTCTTGACTAAATCCATCCCGCAAATAGGGCATTGCCCGGGACGGTCGCTGGTATAATTCGGGTGCATAGGGCAATACCAAATATCGGAATGGCCTTGGCTCACGGAAACCCCCAAGACTAAAACAGTGATAATAATTAAAATGATATTCTTGATTTTCATAAGATCCCCTCTACAAATGTTTAAAAATAAAGACTCTTCGCGCACACGCACAAAGGTCAAAACTATATTTGAGAGGGAATTAAATGCGTAAACTGAAGGTTCTCAGGTAAAGCGGGGTGAGACTTATGCTTGGAGGCGGACTGCCAGGCGGATAGGCTAAAGGCAATGAAGGTGACAAAATTCTCTGGTGATTATTTAAAAAAGCAGATATGGGAAAAGTGGTGGCTGAAACAACCGGCGAAAAAATAGTTTGAGCATGAGAAAATTCAGCACTTGTTAATTGCTGCTGGCATGTTCCTGACGGATTAGAAGAATTATCGTGAGAGCCTTGATCTGGGCAATGATCGCAACTATCTACTTTATGAAAATGTGCCGCCGTAGCAGAGGCAGAACAGCAACACATCACCGTCGCAACGCTTAAGGCTACGGTCAACAAAGATGCAGTGAATAATTTCATCATCCTTCTCATGATAGTTCAAGTTTAGCACATTAACGAAGAAAGTCAAACCCGGATAATTCGGGTTACGGCGGGTGTCTGCGTAGTTGATAATAGGCAAGGGCGCGGTTATGATAGGCATCCGCATAGCTTGGATCTAGTTCAATGGCTTTGTTGTAATCTGCGATGGCCTGGGTAATATCGCCCTGTTGGAAATATACATTGGCGCGGTTATTGTAGGCGTTGGCGTAGCCAGGATAAATTTCAATAGCCTTGTTATAATCTGCCAGGGCCTGGGCCATGTTACCCTGCTGGGAATAAATAACCCCGAGATTATTGTACGGCCTTGCCTTGTGAGGAGATTTTCGAACGGAATCGCTCCATAAAGTAAACTCATCCTTCCAAACTTTATTCCTTTGATACGTCAACACTGAATAACAAGCGATCAGCACCACGAAAACTTTGACCATTGATGCGATGGAATTCTTTTCCCAAAGATAGTACACGCTGCTTACCAAGAAAATACTGTATCCCACCATCGGCAAATAAAGCCGGTGTTCATAGATGACATCGTCCTGGGGCAAAATACTCGATTCCGGCAGCAGGGTCAGGAAGAACCAAAGAATAGAAAAAGAAAGCAGGCGATATTTTGAAAAAAGGCGCTTTGCCACGAAAAGGACGGTCATTAAAAATAAAAGGCTGATCAATACGGACGGTTGGAAAATATTCTTAAAAACAGGATAATCATAATCGAAGTTTTGGCTTACCGGCAGGAAGAATAACCGGATATAGGTGACCAGGACCCGAAATTGGGTCAGCAGATAATGCATTGATGAGATATTGACGATACCTTCGACCTTTTGGAAGCTTGCCGCATTGGTGAATAACATTGTTACGGGAATAATGAAGATAGTCAGCAAGAAAGGGGCAAGTCGTTTTGTGGCCCCCTCCCACTTTAAAAAAATAAACTCATAAAGCAATATCATCAAAGGCAGGGTTACGGCTGTTTCCTTGGTGAACATGGCAGCGATAGCTGTTATCAATGAACAAATGTAGTAGGGTTTAAAAGATTGCTTCGCTTCGCTCGCAATGACACTCTTTTGCAATAATCTTGATTTAACATAGAGGCATAAGGATGCTAGGTAAAATAATGTCGCCATGGAAGCGGCCCGCTGCCAAATATAGGTCACTGCTTCGGTTTGCACCGGATGGCTGACAAACACCAACCCTGCAAATAAAGCGATGAGATTGCCATGTTTAGCAATTTTATCGTCTCTCATGACAGGAGTGGAAAGGGTCAGACGAGTCAGCCACCAAACTAAAATGGCTGAGCCTATGTGGACTAGTATGTTAAAAAGGTGGTAACCAAATAGATCAAGCCCGTGGAAGTGATAGTTAAAAGCCAAGGAAAGAAAGGTGAGAAAACGGCAGGGATAAAAATTCCAGATAGCCGGCAGGTCGTGGATATTCCTGATAGCCAAATTGCCGGATATTAAACGAAGATCATCAAAGTGGAACGAACAAAGAAAGGCGTTGGAATAGGCAAGGATTCCTACGAAGAAGATAATGATTATTGAAAGCATTGTAATTAACGTGGAATGAAATCCATTTTAGGGGTCATCTCTAAAATGGTTTCTGCGATCAGCTGAGCACAGGATCCCAAGTCATCCAGGGAACAGGTTTCCACCATGGTGTGCATATAACGGTTAGGCACACTGATCAAGGCCGTGGCCACCCCTTCGCGGCTTAATTGCATGGCGCCTGTGTCTGTGCCGTCAGGCCGGCCAAGGGATGAGAATTGATAAGGGATCTTTTTGCGCTTGGCCACATCGATGAACATTTTGCCCAGAGCACGGTTGATCGCAGGCCCCGCGTGCAGGACAGGGCCTTTGCCCAAAGAAACCTCGCCCACGATGCGCTTATCAATGCCAGGTGTATCTGAAGCAAATCCCACGTCCACGGCAATGCCCACTTGAGGATTAATACCATAAGCACTGGTACGCGCCCCGCGTAAACCCACTTCTTCCTGGACCGTTGACACGCCATAAACCCCGACGTCCTTGCGTAATTTCTTGGCGCTTAAAATCTTGATCACTTCAGAAACCACAAAGGCACCGGTTTTATCATCGCAGCCTTTTGAAGAAAAAATATTATTACGTAATTCCATATAGTTTGGCGCAAAAGAAATCGCGTCCCCTAAAGCCACCACTTTAAGCGCGTCTTCCTTGTCTTTAGCACCAATATCCACCCACAAATCTTTGATGAGCACGCTTTTATTGCGGTCGCATTCTTCCATCAGGTGGATGGGTTTTTTGCCGATAACACCGTCGATCAAGCCTTTTTCAGTCTGCACCTTCATCTGGCTGCCCGGCAATACACCGGAATCTATGCCGCCCACCGGCACCACGCATAAAAAGCCTTCGGTAGTGATGTGGCTGATGATAAAACCGATCTCATCGCAATGCCCCGCGATCATGATTTTATAATCAGCTTTAGGATTTAATACGGCGATCGCATTGCCGTGCACGTCACGCTTGATGGCCTGCGCGTAGGCGCGGGTCCGCTTGGCCCAGACGTTTTGGCTGGCCTCTTCAAAACCTGAAGGGCCGCATTGGCTTAAAAAATCGCGTAAGAATTTCTTGGATTCGCTGTTCATCGATACCTCTCCTTAATATAATTTTCTAAGATCCCAATAAACTCTTCTTTAATATGATCACCTTTGAGGGTCACAAACTCTTTGCCGTCTTTATACACCGGTGCGATGGGGGTTTCTGAGGCGCCGGGCAGGCTGATGCCGATGTCCGCGTGACGGCTTTCACCCGGGCCGTTGACGACACATCCCATGACCGCGATCTTCATTTCTTCAATGCCCGGGTATTGTTTTTGCCACAAGGGCATTTTTAATTTAATGTGGCTGTTGATGTCCTGAGCCAAATATTGAAAATAATTAGAACTGGTACGGCCACAGCCGGGACAGCTTGTCACCGATGGCGCAAAATAACGAAAGCCCATGGATTGTAAAAGTTCTTTACAGACGTCTACTTCTTTGGAGCGAGGCACATTGGGCTGAGGCGTTAATGAAACACGGATAGTATCTCCTATGCCCTGCTGCAGCAAAATTGAAAGCGCCGCGCTGGATGACACGGCACCTTTGATATCAGCGCCTGCTTCGGTCAATCCTAAATGCAGGGCGTAATTGCAATCTTTTGCTAACTTCTGGTAAACCGCAACCATATCCTGCAACCCTGACATCTTGACACTTAAAACTAATTTTTCCTTTGAAAGGCCCAGCTTTAGAGCATATTCCGCCGAGCGCAAGGCGCTTTGCACCATGGCGTCCCTGGTGACTTCGCTAAAATCTTTGGGCTTAGATAACTTAGCATTGCTGTCCATTAATTCGGTCAACAATTCCTGGTCCAAGGAACCCCAATTAACACCGATGCGCACAGCTTTGCCATTGTCAACGGCGATCTTGACGATCTGGGCAAAATTATCGTCATGCAATTGCCCTTTGCCCACATTGCCGGGATTAATACGGTACTTATCCAATAATTTAGCGGTTTGGGGATTTTTACTCAGAAGCGTATGGCCGTTAAAATGAAAATCTCCGATAATAGGTGTTGTGATGCCCTCGCTACGCAGACGGCTGATCGCTTCAGCAGCGCCACGGGCGGCGTCATGATCGTTAACAGTCCATCGTACCAGCTCAGAGCCGGCGGCGATCAATTCCCTGGTTTGGGCCAGGGTCGCCTCGACATCAGCCGTGGGTGTGTCTGTCATGGACTGGATGCGTATCGGAAAATCTGACCCCAGAGACAGAGGGCCAATAAGGACAGTAGGGGTTTTTCGACGATGAAACATAAGGATTTACACCTTCCGACAAAATGCTATAATTATTTCCTTTGAGGCGGTATTATAGGAAACATAGGTAAAAAAAGCAAGATAAGAAGATACGCATGGAAATATTCTTAGCTAAAACTCAAGGTTTTTGTGCAGGGGTTGCAAGTGCCATTGATATCGTGGAATTGGCGCTTAAGACCTATGGCACCCCTTTGTATGTCTATCATGACATTGTGCACAACACCTCAGTGGTTGAGGACATGAAAGCTCGGGGGGTCATATTCGTTGAGGACTTAAAAGATGTGCCGCATGGCTCACGGATCATTTTCAGCGCGCACGGCATTCCGCCTGATCTTATTAACGAAGCCCGCGAGCGTCATTTAAAATATGTTGATGCCACCTGCCCTCTGGTGACCAAGGTCCACAAAGAAGCCATTAAATTTTCCGACCAAAAAGTGGACACCCTGCTCATCGGCCATGTAGGGCATCAGGAATTGATCGGTACCTCGGGATATGTTCATCCGGATCTGCTACACATCATCGAGAACGAAAAAGATGTCGAAGCATTGAATATTGATCCCCAAAAAACAGTCGCCTATATCACCCAGACGACCTTGTCAGTAGATGAAACTAAAGACATTATTGAAAGATTAAAATTAAAATTCCCTAAATTAGTCGGCCCCCTACGCTCGGACATTTGCTATGCCACCCAAAACCGGCAGGACGCTGTTAAAGAATTAGCTGGCTTTTGTGATATCATCATCATCTGCGGCTCGCCCCACTCTTCCAACAGCAATCGCCTGCGGGAAACCGGTGAACAAATGGGTGTGGTCAGCTATATTGTGGACACCGCTGCCCAACTGGATTGCGCTGTTTTGCAGGGGAAACAACGGGTGGGCTTGAGTTCCGGAGCCTCTGTGCCCCGTTATCTGGTGGATGAGATCATTGATAAGATCAAGGCCTTTGCGCCTGATTCCATTGTTCATGAATTCAGTAACCCGGAAAAAAATATCGTGTTCCCTGTTTTGCAGTTTAAAGAATAACATGGCAAAATTAATTATAGATAATATTACTTATGAAGTGCCCGACGGTGAGCCAATGGCCCAGGCTTGCGAGACTGCTGGGATCCCGTTTTCCTGCAATTCCGGCGTATGCGGTACCTGCCAGGTTGAAGTCCTGGAAGGTGCTGAAAATATCAATGAATTAAACAGGGAAGAACAAGAATTAGCCATGGACCGCACCCACCGTT
>JABDCU010000034.1 GCA_013287965.1 Candidatus Omnitrophota bacterium
CTTTTAGTTTTTTGCCGGTGATCGTTCCCAGGCGTCCGCCGATCTGGGCATCGATCTCATCAAAAATAAGCACCGGGATAGGATCAACCTTGATCAGGGCTTTTTTAAGGGCAAGCATCAGGCGCGCGGCCTCTCCGGAGGAGACGATCTGGGCCAGCGGTTTTAAGTCTTCTCCGGCGTTAGGGCTTATGTAGAAAACAATTTTGTCCTGGCCGTCCGCGTTAAAAGAGACCTTTTCAAAACGCACTTCAAATTTGACATGGAGGATGCCAAGCTCTTTGAGTTCGCTTTCGATGGTGGTTTTCAGGTCTTCAGCAGCTTTTTGCCGGGCTTTTGTTATTTTCTGGGCGATTTGAGTTAAATCTTTTTCCTGGGATTTAAGGGTGTCGCGCAGTTTTTGGTCATTGTGTTCAAAATTTTTGATAAGGTCGAGTTTTGCTTTAGCTTCTGTATAAAAAATTTGGGCATCTTCTAAAGTGGATCCATATTTGCGCTTGATGTCCGCGTAAGCATCGCATTGGTCGTGGATGCGCTGCGCGGTTTGCCCGTCAAAATCAAGGCCGGCGGCATAATCATTTAATTGGCTTATCAAATCGTTGGTTTGTTCTTGAATACCGGATAATTGGTCTAAAAGTTGGGATGATTTTTCATCGATCTGGGTCAGGGATTTAAGAGGGGAGAAGGCTTTGCGCAATAACGTGTTGGCGCCTGCTTCTTCGTCATCCAGAAGTCCAAGCAAGTTTTGAATATGCTCATGGAGTTTTTGGCAATTATTTAATTTGGTTTCTTCCTGGAGCAGTTCGTTATATTTGTCTTCGGAAAGCGGCAGGGCTTCCAATTCTTTGACCTGATGAGTTAATAAGTCCAAATCCCGTTGGCGGGTTTGGGCCAGGTCGTTTAAATTTTTGAGTTCTTTGCGGGTTTGTTCATAGGCCGTGAAGATTTGCGCGTATTCTTCCTTGCTGCCTTTAAAATTTGCCAATTGGTCGAGCATCACCAGATGCTGTTCTTCGGAAAGGAGCATTTGATGGTCATGGGGCCCGTGGAAATCAATGAGATGATTGCCCAAATCTTTTAATTCACCAACGGTGGCCGAGAGCCCGTCGATTTTTATTTTGCCCGTTCCTGAAGCGTTATAAAAACGCTGGATGATGAGTTGTTTGTCCGGAAAATCAAAAACAGCCTCGATGACACAAGGGTCTTTGGGGTTACGGATCGAGGAGCTGTCCAGCCGTTCGCCTAACACTGAACGCAGGGCATCAATGAGGATGGATTTACCGGCGCCTGTTTCTCCGGTGAGGATATTAAAACCCTTTGTAAATTCAATGGAAATTTCGTCAATCAGGCCGAAGTTGCGGATAGTCAGTTGAGTCAACATGAGGAGATATTATCAAATAAATTGATATTTGAGAAGATAATTCAGAGCGCCTATGTTAATATTCAAATCATGAATCCCGTCCATATTACCAAAATCACCAAGGAGCTGAATCTTCAGCAAAATCAGGTAAGCACCACTGCCAGCCTGCTCGCCGAAGGCTCCACAGTCCCTTTTATTGCCCGTTATAGAAAAGAAGCCACTGGTGCCCTGGATGAAGTGGAGATCGCCGCCATCCGTGACCGATTGCAGCAACTGCAGCAATTAGACGAACGCAAGCTCGCCGTACTCGAATCCATTGAAAAGCAGGGCAAGCTTACTGACGAGTTAAAAGAAAAAATTAATGCTGTCGAGACCATGGCGGTTTTGGAAGATCTGTATCTGCCTTATAAACCCAAACGCCGCACGCGTGCCACCATGGCCCGGGAAAAAGGCCTCGAGCCCTTGGCCCAGCTTATCTTCGAGCAAAAGCCCTGTGTTGATCCTAAAGTCGAAGCTGCTAAATTTATTAATGAGGAATTGAAAGTTGTTTCTATTGATGAGGCCTTAGCAGGAGCTCGTGACATTATCGCGGAATGGATCAATGAGGATGCGAAAGCCCGTGCCGCGATCCGTCAGTTATATTTAGAAAAAGGTTTATTTGATTCCAAGGTCATTAAAGGTAAAGAGCAAGAGGGGATAAAATTCAAAGATTATTACGATTGGCAGGAATCTGTCAAGGCTGCACCGTCCCATCGGGTCTTGGCCATGCGGCGGGGAGAAAACGAAGGATTTTTGATGCTGCGCATCGTGGTCCCTGAACAAGACGCCTTGGTGATTTTAAAAGAGATGTTTGTTAAGGCGCCTAATCCATGCGCGTCACAAGTCGAAATGTCCCTCGAAGACAGCTTCAAGCGCCTGCTGTCCTTGTCCATGGAAACAGAGGTCCGTCTGTTGACCAAACAAGAAGCAGATGAGGAAGCGATCAAGGTTTTCGCGGAAAATCTGCGCCAATTATTGATGGCAGCGCCATTAGGGCAGAAAAGTGTATTGGCCATTGACCCGGGCTTTCGCACCGGCTGTAAGGTCGTTTGCCTGGATGCTCAGGGAAAATTATTGCAAAATACAGCCATTTATATCAGCCAATCAGATGAGCAAAAAGAACAAGCTGTCAAAACAGTCAAAGATCTATGCAAGCTTTATAAGATTGAATGCATTGCCATCGGCAACGGCACCGGGGGACGAGAAACTGAAAGTTTTGTGCGTTCCGTGGTAAAGGGAGACCCCTCTTTGAATTCGAATATTCAGGTAATATTGGTCAATGAAAGCGGCGCTTCTATTTATTCCGCGTCGGACGTGGCCCGTGAGGAATTTGCTGATTTTGATGTGACGGTACGCGGTTCTGTGTCCATCGGCCGCCGCTTGCAGGACCCTTTGGCGGAGTTGGTTAAAATTGATCCTAAGAGCATCGGTGTCGGCCAATACCAGCATGATGTTGACCAGCCCAAGCTTAAAAAATCTTTGGATGATGTAGTCATCTCCTGCGTTAATCAGGTGGGGGTGGAAGTCAATTCCGCCAGTAAGCAATTGCTTATGTATGTTTCCGGTTTGGGGCCGGCCCTGGCCGCGGCCCTTGTTGAATACCGTAATGCGCATGGAGTATTTGATTCGCGCGAAGCATTAAAGAAGGTGCCGAAGCTTGGGGCCAAGGCCTTTGAGCAGGCTGCGGGATTTTTACGTATTCGCAGCGCTAAAAATCCGCTGGATGCTTCCGGTGTTCACCCTGAAAGTTATGGAGTTGTTGAAACCATGGCCCGTGATCTGGGGGTGGCTGTGCCTGATCTGATCAAGGACGAAGCATTGCATCAGAAAATAGATCTGCGCAAGTATGTGACTGCGGCCGTTGGCATGCCTACTCTAATAGATATCAAAAATGAACTGGCCAAACCCGGCCGTGACCCGCGCGCCAAGTTTGAATCTGTGCAGTTTAAAGAAGGTGTGGAAAAGATGGAAGATTTGTTGCCCGGCATGGAATTAAATGGGGTCGTGACCAATATTACCAATTTCGGAGCTTTTGTGGATGTGGGGGTGCACCAGGATGGTCTAGTCCATATCAGCGCCATGTCAGATACCTATATAAAAAACCCGGCGGACTTTCTTAAAGTAGGGCAGAAGGTCAAGGTTTGGGTCATAGAAATTGATCTTGCGCGAAAGCGTGTAAGCTTAACCATGCTCAAACACGCTATTAGTGAAGCCAAGTCCAAAAATGAAATAAAATCCAAGAATCTTATGTCTAAAACTGTTTCTTCTGTGAGACCCGCACAACAGCCCCAAACCCCTCCCCGCAAAGAACTCTACCGCTGGTAATTGGAAAGTCTGTCATTCCCGCGAAGGCGGGAATCCATAGAATTAGATATTAATTTCTAAAAAAAGTCAGATTATTTTTTCACCAATCTATAAGTACATTATTATCAATATGTTATAAAATATCCATTTTGACTTCCAAATTTGACAAGCTCAAAATATATGTTATCCTTTCAAGGTAGCGCTTTCTTCCAAATTTAAAACCAGGGGACTATTCATCATGTTTAAAAGAATCTTGAGCTTGAACGTTATTGTTTGTTTTTTTCTGACAACCTTAACCCCTCTTCCTAAAGCTCACGCAGATTCAGTCCTAGGCCTGCCCGCACCCGGCACCATGATCAATTTAAGTCCTGCCTATCAGCCGGTGATGATCAAGGGCTTGACCGTTCACAAAGATAATCCATTCCTATTTGATTTTATTGTAGATGTCGGCCAAGACAAGATGTCCGGTGAGCCGCTTAAAAAAGAAGGTGAAAAGCTCATCAAGTATTTCTTAGCAAGTCTCGCCATTCCTGATAAAGACCTGTGGGTCAACTTAAGCCCGTATGAAAAAAATAGAATGATCCCTGATGCCTTAGGCCAGACAGACATGGGCCGTGACCTTTTGGAGCAGGATTATATTCTCAAACAGATCACCGCTTCCCTAATATATCCTGAAAAACAATTGGGCAAAACCTTTTGGGACAAAGTCTATTCCAAAGCCCAACAGATGTACGGCACAACTCAGGTGCCGGTCAATACCTTTAATAAGGTATGGATCATGGCCGACAAGGCAGAAGTTTTTGAGCACAACCAAACCGCCTTTGTGGTGGCCTGCCATTTGAAGGTCATGCTGGAAGAGGATTATTTGGCGTTACAGAAACATATCAATGTTTCATCTTCAGCACATACTCTTAGTTCCCAAATAATCAAACAAATCATCCTCCCCGAACTCGAAAAAGAAATCAACACTGGCAAAAATTTTGCCAACCTGCGCCAAATTTTTAACTCTGTTATCCTTTCCAGCTGGTATAAGAAAAATCTCAAAGAGGCCTTACTCAATCAAGTTTATGCAAATCAATCAAAGGTCAAAGGCATTGATTTAAATGATCCAACTATCAAAGAACAGATCTATCAGCAATACCTGAAAGCCTATAAGAAGGGCGTGTTCAACTATATTAAGGAAGACGTTAATGCGGCAAGCGGTGAGACTGCGCCCAGGAAATATTTCTCTGGCGGTACAGTGGCTAGTGTAATTCTTACATATGATGAGAATCCTGGTGATTTGAATTCAGCAGTGACTGGCGATGGACTGGAAATGTTTCATACAAGCATGATCAAAGGGGGCCCCAGCGCCGCGATGGCGGCATCGGCATCAGTAGAGGAGAAGGTAAAGAATGTTATTAAAGAGCTAATAGAATTAAGAAAGATTAAACCTTCTCCCACTGCTTCTAAAGATCTTGAGACCTCTCTCGATGTTTCTTTAGTAGATGACTTGGGTTTTAACTCTTTAGATGTGACAGAGCTTGTAATGAATCTTGAAGAAGTGTTTAATATTGTAATTTCCGATGGAGATCTTGAGAAAATAAAGACCGTCCAGGAGGCCGTTGACTGTGTTACAACAAAGATCCTCAGCGCCGCGATGACAGCGTCAGTAGAAAAGGAAGTTAAAGGAATTATTGCAAAGATATTGCATAAAAAGGATGAAGAAATTGACCTCAAAGCTTCTTTAGAAGATCTAGGCGCTGACTCTTTGCATGTCCCTGAAATCTTTATGGCGTTGGAAGATGGTCTTGATATTAAGATTTTTGAAGAAGATGAAGTGAGATTGGATACAGTTGAGAAAATCATTGGGTATGTTGAAAATAGCGTCAACATCAGAGAGAAGGTCAAGGGTATTATTGTAGAGCAATTAGGTGTTGAAGAAGGAAAAGTTAAGACCAGGGCTCATTTTGTAGAAGATTTAGGTGCTGATTCCTTGGATGTTGTAGAGCTTATTATGGCGATCGAAGAAGGGACTGGTGTTGAAATTCCCGAAGAAGATGCAAAGAAAATGAGTAGGGTCGGTGATGTTATTGATTATATTAAAAAGCATGCTAAAACGGAGAAGTTGGAAACAGCTGCTTTTACAGCGGGCAGTGCAGCCCGGACCCAGGCAGTAAGTCCAAGGTCCAAGGTGATGAGTACAGCAGCAATAGAAGAGAAGGTCAAGGGTATTATTGTCGAGCAATTAGGTGTTGATGAAACAGAAGTTACCCCCAGCGCTTCTTTTATAGATGATTTAGGTGCTGAATCTTTGGATGTTGTGGAGCTTATTATGGCGATCGAAGAGGGGTTTGGTATCGAAATTCCCGAAGAAGATGCGCAAAAAATAACGACCGTCAGTGAAGTCGTTAAATATATTGAAACTCATCCCAGCGCCGCGATGGTATCAAAAGAGCTCAAGGCTGCTACTGATACGTATCTAGACTCCTACAAAGAGCATATAAGAATTCCTAGTAGTCGGCCAGAAATAATGGCTGTTGTTAATGGTTTAAGAGCATTATTGGAAGTTTTAAAGAGTGAAGGTAAAAATGAAGAGCAGGCAGAAGAATATGTTTATTCAATATCAGTGCCCCTTGTGCCTGCTGGGCAAATGTTTAGATTAAGGGTAATGGGAGGCTCTGTAATAAGGGATGTTTTTAGAATAAACTCCGCAGTCATAAGGATTATTTCAACTTATATACAGATTAATGACGATAAAATTAATCTCAAATCTACTTTAGAAGACTTGGGTTTCAATCCCAAGCTTAAAATCAGGCTTATTAATGCGTTGAGGGACAGGTTTGACATTGAAATTCCAGTTAAAGATGCAGATGAGCTAAAGACTGTTTTAGATATAAGTAATTATATTGAAGCCCATCCCAGCGCCGCGATGCTTTCCGCACAAGCAAAGGGTATGATCGAGAAGATCCGCCAACGTAACCCTTATGTGGCCAAGTTTGTGGAAGAACAGGCGATCATGATGGGGGCCAAGGACATTGAGGTGATCGGCACTGAGGACGAACCAAGGCTTATCAAGGAATCTTTGGCGGCGGGCGACCTTATAGAAACAATTGATGGGAACTATGTGGGCAAATCTCACCCAGATGATGTTCAAAGGGTCGTGGAGCGGACCATTGTGGCCACCAGGGATT
>JABDCU010000035.1:0-1405 GCA_013287965.1 Candidatus Omnitrophota bacterium
CGGCGGTCTTCTATAATAAAGAAAAAGTCGCGGATCTTTCCAACGTCTTCTGCCCGCCTTATGATGTTATTTCTCTGGAACAACAGGAAGCTTATTACAAACAAGATCCCCATAATTTTATCCGTTTGGAATTAGGCAAAGAAACCCTTAAAGATGGCCCCAAGGACAATAGATATACCCGGGCACGTAAGACTTACGAGGAATGGTTTAGAAAAGGCATCCTTAAGCAGGATGAAACTCCTTGTGTTTATTTTTATAAGCAGGATTATAAGTACCAGGGCGAAAAATACACCCGCATGGGTTTTTTGGGACTGCTCAAGATCAATGAAGATTCCGGTGTGCGCATTTTGCCGCATGAGCATACGCATGCCGCGGCCAAAACCGACCGGATGACGCTTTGGAGCACGCTTAAAGCCAATTTGAGTCCTATTTTCGTCGGCTACGCGGACAGGGCCGGAAAAATTGACCGGATCTTTTTCAAAGAATTGGCCACGGCCAAGCCGTATCTTGAGGCAGTCGACCACGATAAGGTCAAACATACGATCTGGCGGCTTGATGATCCGCAGAAGATCCAGGAAATCGCTAATGTTATGGCGGGCCAAGATCTATTTATTTGCGATGGGCATCACCGTTTTGAGGTGGCCAACCAGATCCGCCGGGAAGCTTTAAAGAAGGCCAAAAAGACCACGGGTGAAGAAAGCTACAATTATGTGATGACCTATTTTACCAACATGGACTCCAAGGACCTGCAGATCTTTCCCATCCACCGTATCGTCAAGAAGTTCCCCATCAGTGTCAATCTTTTAGAGCAATATTTCCGGATCGATAAAGTGAAAACCAAGGTTGATTGGCTGGTTTTGCTGGCCCGCGCCGGACAGAACGAACATGCCTTTGGTTTGTATAATAAACAGGGCATGTTTTTGCTGCGCTTAAAGAATAAAACGCTCATCGATAAAATGGTGCAGGAAGGCTCCAAGGACTATCGCAGTTTGGACGCGGCCATTTTAAAGGCCTTTATTTTAGACCAGGTAGGGGTGGCTTCCGAGGACATTGTGTATTCTAAAGACCCCAATGAAGTGCTGCAGGCGGTCAATGAGGGCAATGCTGAGGCAGGGTTTATCCTTAATCCTGTGAAGGTAGGCCAATTGCGTTCCATTGCCCTCAACGACGAGCGCATGCCGCCCAAGACCACTTACTTCTATCCTAAAGTATTGTCTGGATTGACCATTTATAAGATGGATTAGCGGGTGGCTCGGGATTGATGTTAAGGGGCGGACGGTGACTGCTCTAAGGTGCAGTTAAGGGAAACCACCATTCTATACGCTGGTCACGTACGCGTTTCAATTAGGAGCACCTTAACAGCAAGACCGAGCCAGGACCCGCGATACGGTAAATAATATGTCAC
>JABDCU010000035.1:1415-3092 GCA_013287965.1 Candidatus Omnitrophota bacterium
ATTCGGCAAATCCAATTACACCTTCATCAAGGTCAAGCGCAAGGAGATCCCCGCCGGCGTCTGGACCAAATGCCCGGGCTGTGAATCGCCTGCCTATTCCAAAGAATTAAAGAACAATTTGAACGTCTGCCCCAAGTGCGGTTTTCATTTGGGTCTAAACGCCCGTGAACGTATTGAGCATTTGATCGATGAAGGGACCTTTGTTGAGACAGACGCAGAGATGACCTCCGCGGACCCCTTAAAATTCCAGGGCCCCAAATCCTACAAGGAAAAACTTAAAGCAGACCAGGATTCGACCGACCTGAAAGACGCTGTGATCACCGGCCACGGCGAGATCGATGGTAAAAAGGCCGTGATAGCGGTGACTGATTCGCGTTTTATCATGGGTTCCATGGGTTCGGTCGTCGGTGAAAGAATTACCCGCTTGGTGGAGTATGCCACCAAGGAAAAATTACCGGTGATCATAATCTCAGGCTCCGGCGGCGGGGCCCGCATGTACGAAGGGGCCATTTCTTTGATGCAGATGGCCAAGACCTGTTCAGCCTTACAGCGCCACGCGCAAGCAGGGTTGTTATATGTTTCTGTATTGACCAATCCTACCATGGGCGGCATCATGGCTTCTTTTGCCGGAGTGGGGGACGTGATCATCGCCGAGCCCAAGGCCCTGATCGGTTTCGCGGGGCCACGGGTGGTCGAGCAAACCATCAGGCAAAAATTGCCTTCGGGCTTTCAGCGTTCGGAATTTTTGTTGGCCCACGGCATGATCGACATGATCGTGGAACGCCAGGACCTTAAAGGCGTTTTGGCGAGCACCATCAGCTACTGTCAGAATTAATAATATGGCTAATATCAGGATCAAAAATCTTTGCAAACAGTATAAAGGCGGTTCTGATGCCGTCAATAATGTCAATTTGGAGATCAACGACAAGGAATTTTTAGTGCTTGTCGGCCCTTCCGGCTGCGGCAAGTCAACGACCCTGCGCATGGTCGCGGGCTTGGAAGAGATCACCTCCGGCGAGATATGGATCAATGACCGCCTGGTCAATGATGTCCCTGCCAAAGACCGCAATATTGCCATGGTGTTCCAGAATTACGCGCTTTATCCGCATATGAGCGTTTTTGAGAACATGGCCTTTGGCCTGAAACTGCGCAATTATCCCAAAGCTGAAGTCGAAAAACGTGTCCATGAAGCCGCCGAGATCTTAGGGATCAAACAATATTTAGCGCGCCGCCCTCGTGAATTGTCCGGCGGGGAACGTCAGCGCGTGGCCTTGGGCCGCGCCATCGTGCGCAAGCCCCTGGTCTTTCTTTTTGATGAGCCGCTTTCCAACCTGGACGCCAAGATGCGGGTACAGATGCGCACCGAGATCCATAAATTGCGCCTGCGCCTGCAGACGACCTTTATTTATGTCACGCACGACCAGACCGAGGCCATGACCATGGGCGACCGCATTGTGGTCATGAACAAGGGGCTCATCCAGCAATGCGCTGATCCCATGACCGTGTATGACCATCCGGTCAATAAATTCGTGGCGTCTTTCATCGGTTCGCCGCCCATCAATTTCATGACGGGCAAGATCTGCAGGTCCTTGGAGTCCATGTTGGTAAAATAGGTCATCACATAATTGTAGCTTTCTTCACCCGCATGGGTTTTTTGGGACTGCTCAAGATCAATGA
>JABDCU010000035.1:3102-6849 GCA_013287965.1 Candidatus Omnitrophota bacterium
ATCAATTTCATGACGGGCAAGATCATCAAGAAGGACAGTAAATATTTCTTTGATGAGGGAAAATTTAAAGTTAAACTGTTAGACGCGATGTACCCTAAGCTCGCCGTGTATAACGGGCAGGAAGTTGTCATGGGTATCCGTTCAGAGGACATTTACGACAAGCTTTTTGCCTCTGAGGCCTCGCTGGAAAATACCGTGCGGGCGACCTGTGAAGTGGTGGAGCCTTTAGGCAGCGAGGTCTATTTGTATTTAAGCTCCGGCAAACATAATTTTATCGCCCGCGTCGGCGCGCATGACCGCCCGGACATCAACCGCGACATGGACCTGGTGTTTGACATGAGCAAGGTACACTTCTTTGATCAAAAAACCGAAGAAACCATTATCTAAGCTGTACTTCCTCGTCTTATTTTCCTTCTTTGTCCCCTTAGCGGGCTTTTTTGTTTACGCCACCCAAAACCCGATAGCTTATTTTTTCCTGGCCGCCGCCCTTTTAGCGGATATCTGCCTTCTGGCCGCTTTTCATGGCCGCCTGCAAAAAAAGCAGTCACACATCGCTGTTTTGAAAGAAGAGTATTTTGAGCGCGCCAACCTGATGAAAGCCGAACTGCAGCATGAATGGGAGACCATCGCCTCCCTGCGCCTGAAGATCATCAATTACGCGCAATTAAAAGACCTGACCGAGAAATTAAGCCTGTGTTTAAGCCTGGAAGAGACATCCGGCACTTTATCCGTCGAAGTGGCCAAGCTTTTCGGCCATAAAGACGTTACCGTGATCCTGTACCTGTTCCATTCCACCACCGGTGAATTGGGGATATCCTCATCACAAAAAGGCCAGATGCAGGTCAATCTTAAGGCCAAAAAGGGGGACATCTTTGACCAGTTCGTCGTCAAGACCCTGCACCCCTTGATCGTCGAGGACGTCCAGACGGATTTCCGTTTTGACCTGGATAAAATGGACGCGGAAGACAAAAGGCAGCTGCGTTCCCTTATCTCGACACCTTTGATCGTCGGTGAAAAAACATTGGGGATACTTCGCTTAGACAGCAGCGCGGCACACCAGTTTTCCACGGATGACCTGCGGTTTTTGCGGACCATCGCGGACTTGACCTCGATCGCCATTGAAAACGCGCAATTATATGAACGCCTGGAGACGATGGCCATTAAAGACGGCCTGACCGGTCTGTACCTGCGCCGGCATATGCTGGAGCGTCTTGGCGAAGAAATTGCCCGGGAAATGCGCCGGGGACGGGAGCTTAGTTTTTTAATGATCGACTTGGACCGCTTTAAACAATACAACGATACCTTCGGCCACATGGCCGGGGACATCGTGCTTAAGTCCATCGCCCAATTATTGGAAGAGCATTTCAGCCATCCCGGAGAAATGGTGTGCCGTTACGGCGGGGAAGAGTTTTGCGTTGTCCTTCCTGATTGTTCAAAGTCAAAAGCCGTGCAATTGGCCAATGAACTCAGGAAAAAAGTGGAAGCCCGTGAAATTATTCTACGGCGGCAAAAGACCCATGTGACGGTCTCAATAGGCGTGGCCGCCTTTCCCAAAGACGCGCCCGGCCGTGATGAAGTGATCTTTAAAGCGGACGAAGCACTGTATCAAGCTAAAGAAACCGGACGCAACAAGGTGTGCAGCGCATGATCTATATTTTAATCATTGCAACAGTGGTTTTTGTGGGCGTGGTCTTTTATCTGGCCCAGCTGGTGGTCTTGGGGCTCGAACAGCGGGCTGACGAAGACGTGCTGGGGGCCAAGGATGTTTTCGGCAGGATCATTGAACAGAAAGATAAAGCCCACGCGGAGAAAGCTAGCTTAGAGCGTGAGGCGATGCAGATATTCACGCTTTATGACATGACCAAGGAGATCACCCGGCACTCCAATGAACAGGATGCCTTTAACATCTTCTTTCGGAAATTAAAAGAGAACGTGAGCGTCGAAGACTGCCAATTGGTCCATGATATCGGTGAAAGTTTTAAAGGCGGGGCCGTACCCCGCGAATACGCGGTTTTTGTCCTTAAGAGCAAAGAAAAAAAATTGGGAGTATTGCTGTATAAAGGGCTGGAGCCCCAGGACAAGGAGAAATTCGCGATCCTGGCACACCAGTTTGCCCTGGCCCTGCGGCGTTTGAAATTGTACAAAGATATTGAGACCCTGGCCATCACCGACGGGTTGACCGGGGCGTATACCCGCCGTTATTTCATTGAGCGCTTTGATGAGGAAATAAAACGTTCCGCCCTTCGAAAGAGCAGCCTTAGCTTTTTGATGATCGATGCCGACCATTTTAAGATGGTCAATGACCAGCACGGGCATTTGGCCGGCGATGCGGTGCTCAAGGAGATCTCTAATATCATCCATGAAAATGTGCGCGAGATCGATATTGTAGGGCGCTTCGGCGGGGAAGAATTCTGTGTGGTCCTGCCGGACACGGAAATGGAGGGTGCGCGTGTGGTGGCGGAACGTATCCGCAAGTCCGCCGAGAAGAGGCCCATCAAGGCGTACGACAGTACATTACGCGTGACCTTAAGTATCGGGATAGCCATGTACCCATCCGACGGTAAACTTTTAGAGGAACTGATGGACAAAGCTGACTGGGCCTTGTATCGTGCTAAGTCACAAGGCAGGAATTGTGTGGTCGCTTTCGGACTTTATCAACAATGAAAACACCTTCTAAAATTTTTATCCTGGTTTTATTGCTGCTCGCGTTCTTAGCGAGCCTGGCCTGGGTTGGCGTGCGTCAGTTTGCCCAAATAGTCCATGAATTTGACCATGTGGCCCAAGTTGACCTGGTATTGATGGGAACAGCCACGTCGCTCAAAGACAGCCAATTAGAAAAAGAAATTATTTTTGCCAAATTGACCTCATCCGCCGAAGAATTGGCTTTTGGCCAGGTCAATCCGGCCCGTCAGCAATACCTGCAGGATTTTGTAAAGGGTCTGTCCGAGCAGTTCGATCAATATAGCCAATTAACTGATGGTCAGATGCAAAAGGTGGATAATCTCTCAGGGGTGCCCGGGAATTTGACGGCTTCTTTTGACCAGATGCGCTGGCAAACCCGGCAGTATGACAGCATTGTAAAGGGCATTTTCAAGCAGGTAGAAAAGGGGGGCTTTCAATTATCTTTGGATGACCTGGAAAATACAGACAGCCAGCAGACAGTCTTGACGGAAAATCTCCAAAAGATCGTTTTAGAAGTGTGGGGATTGGTGCATGAGTCGGTCAACAGGAGCCAGCGCTGGCACCAGCAGTCAAAAACCATATTTTGGTTCTCTTTATTATTCACCGCCGGCTTGGGGGCATTGCTCTTTGCCTTCAAAAGGAACTTAGATGAGATCAGCAAACAAAAGAAAGACCTGGAAAAGTTAAACCAGGAGCTCGACAGGTTTGTCCATACGGTCAGCCATGACATCGCAGGGCCATTGACGACCATCGTCGGTTACGCGGCCTTTCTGGAAAAGAAATATGCCCCATTGCTTGATGAGCAGGGCCAAGATTGCATTAAAGGTGTGCGCAAGGGGGCAACGCGGCTTAATGTCCTGATCAAGGACATGCTGGAATTGACAAAAATGTCCCGGGTCAAAAACCCTTATTCGCGGGTTTCCATCCAGGAGACCATTGACGCGGCCCTGGCCAATTGCGATTTTATGGTCCGCGAGAGGTCTGCCAAGGTCGAGATCGACAGGAAGATGCCGGAGATCGTTGGTGACCGCATTAAGATCACGGCGGTATTCTTTAATCTTATCA
>JABDCU010000036.1 GCA_013287965.1 Candidatus Omnitrophota bacterium
GTGCTTTTGGACGATCGGGATGAAAGTGCAGGACGAAAATTTAATGATGCGGATTTAATAGGTATACCCCTAAGGATCGTCATTGGTAAAAAAGCTCTGGCCAATAATCAGGTGGAGATCAAAACCCGTCGCATGACGAAGGAACAGGGAATATTCGCCGTCGATAAAAATAAAGTTAAAGAAGAAATATTAAAATTATGGAAATCATGACACTTGAGGAGATCCAGGAAAAAATCGGACCGCTGGCCAAGAAACTTTGCGAGGCGCAAGGGATAGAGTTGGTCGAATTAAATGTTAAAGGCCGCCCGAATGACGTAAACATCCAGATTCTCGCTGATAAACCTTCTGGTGGAATTACTATAGGCGAGTGTGTTATACTGAACAAATCTTTGGTGGCCGCGATCGAGCAGGAAGGATTCCTGCCTCGTGAGATTTTCTCCTTGGAAGTATCTTCACCTGGAATAGATAGAGCACCATTAACGGATCAATAATAGCAGCGATCAGGCGGCTGACACCGATGCCGTAACAGCCCATGATCATGGGTTTTTGCTCTCCATTCTCATCCAGGAAGAGCGCGCCTAAGCTTTCGGAATATTTTGTGCCCAGCTGGAAAACATGGCCTAGTTCAATAGCTACCTTGCGTTCCCACTGAGGCCCTTGCGGGGCTTTGCCTTCTTCATCTTTAATGATCTGACCATCATTTTTATTGACCCACACAGCATCTTCACCGATGGGGGCTGCTACCAGGAATTCATGGGAAACGCTCCCGCCCATGGCCCCGCTGTCCGCGGAAACCACGATCACATCCAGGCCGCAGCGTTTAAAGATCTTTTTATAAGCTTCCAACTGCAGGTCATAATTTTTTTTGAGGCCTTCCACATCACGGTCAAAGCTATACGCGTCTTTCATGATGAATTCACAAGCACGGACAATGCCAAAACGGGTGCGGATCTCATCCCGGAATTTGGTCTGTATCTGATACAAGGTAACAGGCAGTTGACGGTAAGATTTGATAAAATGTTTGGCCAAATCCGTAATGATCTCTTCATGCGTCGGCCCCAGGCACATGCGCTGGCCTTTTTTATTATCAAAGGTGATCATGACTTCTTTGAGAGTGACGTCACGGCCGGTTTTTTTCCAAATGTCTATCGGGTGAAGTGCCGGCATCAGCAATTCATGGCAGCCGATGGCATCCATTTCCTGACGGATAATGTTCTCTACACGGGACAATACTTTATATCCCAAGGGCAGATAAGAATACACGCCCGAAGTCAACATGTGGACCAACCCCGCGCGCAGGGAAAGCTGATGGCTAACCGCCTCCGTCCCTGTCGGGATTTCTTTTAACGTTGGGATAAAATATTTGGACCAGTACATAAAAACCTTCTCATAACCCGGTTATGTGGCGGTAAAAAACCCGTCGGGTAATTGGATATTGCGTTTAACGAACTTTTCATAAAACGACGGCTTTTGCTTGTTCATCACCCAATCCCCCACGACTTTTCCCTGTTCATCAACCCGTTGCTGATTAAAGGTAAAAATATCCGCCAGGGAAGAGCTGCCGTCTTCCTTATTGCATCGCAGGTCTGTGATATTCGAGACCCTGCGTACGCCATCCATAAATAGTTCAACATAAACGATCAGGTCAATGGAAGTTGCCAACTGCTGTTGTATTTGTTCCCCGCTTAAACGGATGCCGGACATCAGCATCATGGTGATCATGCGGTTAAAACATTCCTTGGGTGAATCCGCGTGCACGATGGCCAAGGAACCGGAATGGCCCGAAGCAATAGACTGCACCAGATCCAGGATCTCATGGCCGCGGATCTCGCCGATGATGATCCGGTCCGGACGCATGCGTAAAGAATTGACAAAGAGGTCCCGGATACTTACTTCGCCTTTGCCTTCCATATTGGCAGTTTTAGCCTGCAGGGAAACCACATGCTCCTGCATCAGGCGAAGTTCGGAGGTGTCCTCAATGGTAATGATGCGCTCATGTTCAGGGATGTGACGGGAGAGTACATTGAGCAGGGTCGTTTTACCGCTGCCGGTAGAGCCGCAGAAAACAATATTCAATTTGGCTTTAACGGCAGCAGTCAAAAATACAGCCATTTGTTTGTTGAGGGTCTTTCGTTCTATCAGATCATCAATGGTCGTCAGGTCCCGGGAAAATTTTCTGATCGTCAAGACGGGGCCGACCAGGGAACAAGGAGGCAAAATAACATTAACACGCGACCCGTCAGCCATGGAAAAATCCACATACGGGGAAGATTCGTCCACCCGCCGGCTGGTAGAGGATGCTGCCAGGATCTTTTGGATGGTATGTATCAAATTGGCATTATCTTGAAAACTGACATTGGTCTTTTCAGTCCTTCCGGCGCGCTGGATGTAAACGGATTTGGCCCCATTGACCATGATCTCGTTGATGGCCGGGTCCTCCATAAAGGGGCGCAGCGGCCCCAAACTGATGACTGAAGCAGCCAATTCACGAAGGAGCGATATCCTCTCCTCAAAGGTGACTGTTAATTTTGTTTCCTGGCAAAGCCGATCAATGGCAGTTTCCACAAAGGCACGCAGTTGGTCTTCCTGCATGGTGTCTTTGACCTGCAAAAAATTGGTCTTGGAGACTAGATAATGATGGATGCGCGCCTTGATCTCATTATGCTCGAAAGTAGGCATGGGCCCCCCTGACTATTTTATCGATCAAACCGATGCGTTCGAAATCCGAATAGAACACAAATAAGGCCAGCATGATGATCAGGGTAAATCCGGCACGGGCGATCAATTGGTCGGTCTTCATGGACAAGGCCTTCCCCCGCAATTTTTCCAGGCCGATCAAAAACAAATGCCCGCCGTCCAAAGGGATCACCGGTAAGAGATTGAAAATGGCCAATGAAGCGCTGATGATCCCCACAATATGCAGGACAAAAGAAAAGCCGATGGTCAAAGCAAATTTGATCACGAAGAACATGCCTATGATACCCATCGCCTCTTTGGGTGAACGCTCACCGATCGCCATTTGATAAAGCGCCCCGTAGGTCTTGACAGTGACGCTCCATAGCTCTTCGCCTGCCTTGAGCATGGATCCAAAAAATCCGTAACGGGTGACCACAATGCCGTTGGCATTATTGATCGGCATGGGTGCCACACCGATACGCCGCGTCTTGTGATGACGGCCGAAAATATCCTGTTGGTCTGTTTCCTGGGGTGCGATCCCCATAGAGATCTCGTGGTTTTCGCGCTTGACGGCAAAGGTCAAGATTTTCCCGGTGGAATTGGTGATCGAATCCTGCAGCTGGGACCAATGCGCGATAGCGCGGTCATTGATGCTCAAGACCCTGTCTCCCAATTTTAATCCCGCTTCTTGCGCCGGCGAATGTTCCAACACCTGGCCTATGACGGGGTCTGCTTTTGCGGATGAAAGGTCCATGTCCACATAGCCGAGCATAAACACAAACCAAAAACACACGTAGGCCAAAATTAAATTCACCACCGGCCCCATGAGAATGATCAGGGCCCGCTGGGACGCTGGTTTGGCAAAATACTCATCGCTGGTGCCTAAACATTTGTCACGTTCGTCACCGGCCATTTTGACAAAACCACCTAAGGGAATAGCACACAAACAAAACTCCGTGCCGTCATGCACCCAGCCGAATAATTTCGGGCCGAAGCCTAAAGCAAATTGCTCAACCTTGACCCCGCATTTGCGGGCGGTGATGTAATGGCCCCATTCGTGCACGAGGATCAAAAGGCTTAATATAAAAATAAAAATGATCAATGACATAATTTTTCTAAAACTTTCCGGGCTTTTTCTCTGGCCCACTCATCCGCCTGCAAGATGGCTTGCAAGGACGGATCTTTTAGCGTTGTGTGGGCCAAAACCACTTTTTCAACGGTTTTATAAATATTTAAAAACCCGATCTTACCTTTCAAAAATGCTTCTACCGCCTCTTCATCCGCGGCGTTAAGCACGGCCGGCATGCTGCCTCCCACGCGGGCCGCTTCAAAAGCAAGCTCAAGTGCCGGGAACCTTTTAAGATCAGGTTTTTCAAAATGCAATGACCCTAATTGGGCCAGATCAAGCCCTTTAAGGCCCGTCGGCAAACGCTCAGGATAGGTCAAGGCGTATTGGATCGGCAGGCGCATGTCTGTTATCCCTAATTGTGCCAAGAAAGAACCATCTTCAAATTCCACCATGGAGTGGATGATCGCCTCCGGGTGGACCAATACTTTAATTTGATCGCAGCTCAAATTAAACAAATGCTTGGCTTCAATGACCTCAAAACCTTTATTCATCAGGGTGGCCGAATCCACGGTGATCTTAGGCCCCATCTTCCAGCGGGGATGCCGTAAAATATCTTTGGGGCGCATCCGCTTAAAATCTTTTGACGGCACTTTTCTTAAAGGCCCGCCGGAAGCGGTCAAATGGATAAACGCAGGTTTTGACCCTTGCCCTTCCAGGCATTGAAAAATGGCACTCTGTTCGCTGTCTATCGGTATAATGCGCGCCTTGTGACGGCGCGCCTCATCCATGATCAGGTCACCGGCAATGACCAAGGCTTCTTTATTCGCGGGTGCCACTGTCTTGCCCGCGCGCAGGGCCTCTAAAAAAGGCATCAAAGCTGCTGTCCCGCTTAAGGCGAGCACCACCACATCCACTTCTTTTAAAGACGCAAGCCGGCTGCAATCTTCGACGGGATAAAGCTTTACTCCCTTAATGCCGGTCTTTTTAAAATGGACCAAGCCGTCATTCCCTACTGCCACATGGGAGGGCTTGTATTTCCTTACCTGCTCTTCGAGCAGTTTAAAATTATTGTAAGCGCTTAAAGCCTTGACCTCAAAACGCCGTGGGTTCTGGTCCACCACCTTCAGCGTATTAAGACCGATGGAACCGGTCGAACCTAAAATGGCAATGCGGCAAGGTCTCATTATTGCAATGTATTGAGTGTAGAACTCATGTATAAATAAAACGCCGGCGCTGAGAACAATAAACTGTCAATGACATCCAAAACGCCGCCCATCCCGGGCAAAAGTTTTCCGGAATCTTTGACCCCGCAGTCGCGCTTGATCAAAGATTCGGAGAGGTCTCCCAGTTGGCCCAGGCCCCCGAAGAACGCTCCCATGAAAAATATCTGCCACCAGGGCAGATCCAGTATCGGCGGCAAAAATGAACGGAAAATCAGGGCGATGCAGGCTGAAACCAAGACCGCCCCAAGGGTGCCTTCAACGGATTTATTTGGACTGACCTTGGGCAGCAACGGGTGCTTGCCAAAATTGATGCCGATAAGCAAGGCCCCGATATCAGCGCCTTTAGTTACCAGAATGATGAATCCCAATAATTTGACCCCTTCTATCCCGGGAAGCATCAGGCGGATCTTGACTAAAAAAGAAAAAAACCAGGCCACGTACAAGACCCCGAACAAGGTCGTTGACAACCCCAGGATCGCGTGACGGTTATCATGCCGCGCGAATTGCATGAACAAGATCAGTAAAAACCCTATAACAATGAACAGCAGTTCCCAATTTTTAGTCGGTTCAAAATGGGTAAAAATGGAAACAGGGATCAAAAGCCCTATCAGGATGCCGGTATAAGAATAGATCGGGACGTCTTTTTTGCGCACCATGTAGAAAAATTCATAAAGGCCGCCCGCGGTCAGCAGGACGATGACCACAATAAAGAAATAATTATTGATGACAGCCAGGGCTGTCAGGCCGATCATGAATACCGACGATACGAATCTTTTTAAAGACATGTTAAACCTTCACTCCGCCCCAGCGGCGTTCCCGTTGGGCATAACTGTTCAACGCTTTTAAAAACTCTTCTTCATTGAATTCCGGCCAGCATTTGTCTGTAAAATACAATTCAGCATAAGAAAGCTGCCACAACAGAAAATTGCTGATACGCTCTTCTCCTGAAGTACGGATCAATAGGTCCGGGTCCGGCTGGTCTTTGGTGTACAAATGGGCGCTGATAAGTTTTTCATCAATATCATCGGACTTTATCTTGCCTGCCGCTACCTGGGAAGTAATGGATTTAATGGCATCAATGATCTCCGCGCGGGCGCCATAATTAAAAGCAATGTTAAGCGTCATGCCTTTATTGTTCATCGTCAGGCGCGCGGCATCATCCATGGCTTTGAGCACTTCTTGCGGCACTCCCTGGCGTCGGCCTAAAAAGTTGATACGTACGCCTTTTTTCCCAAGCTCATTGGCCTTTTGCCCCAGGACCATGATAAAGGTGCGCATGATCATGCCTACTTCATCCTGCGGCCTGCTCCAATTCTCCGTCGAAAAAGCGTAAATGGTCAAGAAGCCAATGCCCATGTCACTGGCAGTCCTGATGATCTCCTCGACCCTTTTGACCCCTTCCAAGTGTCCCTGGGGACGGCTTAAGCCCCGGGCTTTGGCCCAACGGCCATTGCCATCCATGATAATAGCTATGTGACGGGGAAGCTGATCTTTATCCATATTTAAAAGCCCCGCCAAAGGCGGGGCATCGCGTTAAAACTGCAAGATACTTATTCGTTCAGTGCCCCACAGCGGCTGTTGCTGCGGCCGGATGTGCCACCGGCTGGACCTGCAAAGCGGCCAGGGCCGCGGCTTTTTCCTGGAGCACCGTTTGTAATTTATTTTCCAAACCAGCTTTGGCTTGCGTTAAGGCGTCATACTGCTTTTTTAAGTCTGCGTTGACATTTTTTTCCTGGTCGAGGATATCTTCGATCTTGCTCATTTTGTCCTGGTCCTCTTTCAGCGATTCCTGCAGGGCGGCCAGTTTAGCATCATTTTTTTGCAGCGTTTCTTCAGCCACCATCCGGCTGTAACGCTCTTCTT
>JABDCU010000037.1:0-5123 GCA_013287965.1 Candidatus Omnitrophota bacterium
TGGGAATCCGCGGAAGCCTGGTCAGAGTCAACAGGCTTTACGGTGGTATCTATTTTACTGGAGAGATCTTTGACTTGGTATTGCAGGTCCACGATCTCCGCGTCCTTGGCCTGAAGATTTTTCTCAAGCTCGGTGACGCGTGTTTCCACTTGTTCATTTTGGGTCTTCGTTTGGGTGGAAGCGCAGCCGCTGAAAGCTATCGCCAAAATAAAAACAGATAATAAACGTAACAACACAATGTCCTCCTGAATTAAACTTTTTTGTATTTTAACACAATGACAGGCTTGTCCATATACTAAAGTTATTTATTTTAAACGGCTGGATAATTGATGACCGGAGGAAATTTGATCCCCGCGCTGGAAAAGCGCCTCTTGACCGATTCCAGCAGATCACATCTCAAAGCACCGGCGGCAAGGCTGTCAGCGCACCAAATACTGATGGTAAGCTCAACGCCTGAACCATCCAAATTTGTCACAGGGCATCCAACGATCTTCTTGGTTTTGGGATTACTGCCGGCAATTTCAAGGAGAATAGCGCGGGCCTGATCAAGGTCTGAATCAAGGCTTATGGCAACAGGGACCGAACAGATCGCCCGCGGATCATCCCGGGTCATATTGACCGTGGTTTGGCTGGCCATGAGGCTGTTGGGCAGGACCACACGGCGGTTATCATCTGTCTTGAGAATGGTATAACCAAGGCTCAAACTCTCGATCTGCCCTGTTTCCAGGCCCGTGGGTGCTGTCACCTGCAGGCGGTCACCGACATTAAAGGGACGGTAAAGCAGCAAGGAAATACCTGAGATCAAATTGCCCAGGGTATTTTGCGCGGCCAAGCCCGCGACGATCGAAAGCACCCCCACGCTGGCCAGGCCTGCATTACCAATATTAGACAGGGCCGGGATAAGATGGGCATAAATAAAAAAAGCAACGATATAGATGATGATCTGGGCCAACTGGGATATGAATTTGACACGGGTGCGGTCAATGTGAATGTGTGAGCCGCGGGCCAGTGCCCGTTCAACGGCCAGGCGCAACACGCGGTTTAAGACCAAGGCACAGAGCAAAAGCACAATGGCATAAACAACCGCGCCGTCAAAAGTCGCAGGATTAAGAAAATTGATATTTTTAAATGGAAACGGCATAATTTTATAAATATACCACAAATAAAAAAAAAGGACAGTCTATAGTAATAACAGACTGTCCTTTTTATGTGTAGGCACAAGACATACCTTGATCATCCTCCTTTATGAACGCAAACGGCTTGTCTTCTGCCTACCCGGATTATCCGCGTTAAGATATTCCGCGATCACGGCACTGATATCGCCTTGGTCAACGCCCAAATTCTTGGCAGTATCAATAAGCTCCCGGCAGGATTCATACTCTTGTTTGATAAGCGCCTCTTTCAAATACAGCAAAGCGGTCACTTTAAGTATTTGGTCCGAGCCTAAAGCCTGTTCATTACTGAGCAGGGTATTATTTTCCATCTTTCTCACCTCCTTTCTAAAATAAAAAAACCACCGACTTTGAGGGGTCGGTGGTTTGAATTGACTGCTAAAGTTATTTAATTAACGATTCAAAACACACCCGTCCCCGCATGCTTTCTCCATGTGGAAAGCATAAAGCAAGGTACGTAATGTTTTTGGATCATTAACTTTTCCATGATGTTTAAAGTTTAACACATTCTCGCGACGATGTCAAATTTTTAACAGCTTCTGCCAGGGCGGCGCGGACTGACGCATCCCCGGGGTCGATCGCGAGGGCCTGGGTAAGATCAGCAATGGCCTTGTCCCAATCTTTTTTTTGGACATAAACATTCCCCCGGTTGATATAACCTACAGCAATATGCGGGTCTATTTTAATAAAACCGCTGTACTCCCGGAGAGCTTCATCCCATTTTTTCTGATCCTGATAAATTTGCCCTTGATAAAGGTAACTTAGCGCATCACGGTTGATCTCCAGAGATTTACTATATAAGAAAAATAACCCCAAAAAAGCCAATAATCCTCCTGCCACTAACGGTGTGAGAATGTCCCCTATGTTCGCGGGCTCAAGGACCGAGCGCTGCGGGTGGGCAGGGTCATAATAAACCATGACTTGGTGTTGGCGGCGGTATTTATTCATCACCTTTAACGCGTCTTTAGGGTCCCTGGTGGCGCCCTCTTGAAATGACACCCTGTTTGATGCGTATCTTCCATCACCGACTGAATATTCATATTGAACATCCGTACCATACCATCTCACCGGATCAAATTTTAAACCCATGAAATCAGGTAAATGTCCAATGGTCAGCACGGAGGAGATCACCTGGCCTTTTGTTTGCGGCCATTTTAATGCCTCCCGTGATTCAGACAATAGACTTAAAGCCGAAAATAAAACGGCAATTCCTGTTGCAAAAACGATCCACAAAATGATTTTTTTCATCATTGCCCGCCTCCACGGGTATAATTTTCAGTCACATCAACGGCGGGAACGGATTTAAGGTCCGGCGCCCAACGCATAGGGAAACTAAGGCCGGTCTTTTTAAAACTTGCCGCGTAAACAGGATGCCGGGCGTCTGTTTGGGATACTTTTTTAGTAAACCAGGCCTTGTCAAGTGAACTTGACTCGGCGGCACCGACATAGTGCCATTGCCCGTCCCAGATCTCCACCCAAGTATGATTGCCGCTATCATCAGGCCACATCTCAACACCTGCTATCCGTGCCGGAATTCCTGCCGAACGTAAAGCATCAACCAAAAGGATCGAAAGACCCGTGCATGAAGCCCATCGGGCCCGGATGGATTCATACGGGCTTTGGTCGGGTTTGGGACGCTTATCCGCGCTATAGGAAACGTGTAATGTTTTAAAGACATATTTATTTAATGCCAGGACCGCCTGGTCAATGGTTTTGCTTTTCCTGGCAATTTTAATAAAGCGCCGGTGAAAATCCGCGCGCCAATTATCACGGCGCTCATTGAGAGAAGCATACGGCAAAACATCGTTTAAAAAAATTTCTTGAGGCATGCCCTTGCCCCAAGGGACTTCATTGACGGCCTGATACGCCAAGCGGACATCCTCAACCAAAAAATCATTCTTTAACGCCGTCACATCAGATGCCGACATGTTTGCCTTCAAAAAGGCCAGCCCCTCCTGCTGCTGGGCATCCAAAGCTTTCTGGTCCGCCCATCCGCAAGGGCCCATGGCCGAAAGGAATATAAAAAATATAAATGTGCTAAGAAATTCCATATTCTTCCCTACGCAGGCCCAAGAGCAAAGGCAGATTGGCCACCGGAATGATGCTCTCCACTTTAAAATCAACGCCGTCAAAGCCATTATGCCTAATGCGTTCTATCATAGCACGGTCAAACCGCATCTGCACCCCCGCGCCTTCTTTACGCACGTTCATTCGCATCTTGGCACTATTAAGGTCAATACCACCGGGCGTCCTTGCCAAGGCGGTGCCTTGGCCCGGGCTGATCATGGCCGAACTTTTTCGCTTTGAATTGCTTTGCGATTTCAGGAAAGAATTTGTCACAAATTGGATAAAGGTTTCAATAAATTGATGGTCATAGTCGCTTGCATCAGCCATGAGGGCTTGCCATTGTCCGGGCGTGATCAAAGCCCACTCCTTTTTTCCATCATCCCCAATCCATGTCAACAAAACACCTTGAGATCCCTCTTCCTGCGCTGGGGGCGTACCCTTCCCGTTTTTCTCAAAATATAAATAATACCAAGGCATGATGATTTTTAATATACGCATAAATCCGGGATCGCGCTGAAGGTCCACCGGACCATTGGCTGATCTTTTGATCTTTACAGCCAATTCCGGACCGGTCCTCGACAAAGCATCTTCACCTTTCTGAGTGTCATTCATCCCGCTTATTTGCCGCACAAAGAACAGGGCAAGCACCCTGTCCTTTTCCCATAAATCTGATATCATTCTTATCAAATTTTCCCTGCTTATCACGATCTTTGAAGTCTCGTTTTCCAGCGTGGTAAATTCGAATTCAAACTGTCCTGGCTGCTTGTGCAATGGTAGAGCGTAGCCTTCACCATCTATTGTTTCTTCATAATGATAAAACCCTCCTAATAACCAGTCAGCAGCCAAACAAAGACCATCCGGCAACGTAATTTTTCCATCGTGATTTTGCAACAAATCATCCAGGACACTATTCAACTTTTGGCTGTCCAACCCGGAAACAATATTTTGCCGGATCTTGTCCTGAAGCTCCTCAGCGGTAAAATTCGGCTTGGCCCAACTATCCGACGGGAATATTGCTTCGAGGTCAACCCTTCCATGAAATCTCTTTTTAATATTTGACGCTATATTGCTTTTATTCCAGGCGGCAGTTGTTTCATTGTCATTGTCCGGGTACTCAATGGAACTGATCTGAACGCGGTCCTGGTCATATTCTCTATATTTAACAACACGGACATCACGCATAAATTCCTGGATATCCGCCTCGGGCCCTGCTCCGGATTTGGAAGGAACTACCACTAGATAGTATTCACCATTGTCCCGCTGGTCCTTATAGATCCCTATATCAAATTTCGAATTTATTTTCCGGTCCGCAGGGTCCTCAAATAAATCCCAGTACGATCTTAATTGATATATATGGTCTTTCAACCCTAAGGCAAGACTTTGACGCAGGCCTGAAGGCGCTTGCATATAGATCCTATGGAATAAATATGGCCTATGAAATTCTTTCCGCCACCAATCCGCCTCATAGGCTAATTTAAGCTTTTTAGAGTCATCTTTCTCAAGAAATTTTATAACAGCGTTATAAACAGATTTTCTAGGGACACCCTTACTCACCATCTCCACTTCGCCTGCTGTATCACTGACCATCGCGGCGTCGGGTCCGGAAACATTTAAACCCCTTATCATGTTGGGAAGAAAAGGGAAAATATCATGATCTTCTTTGTTTTTCTCCAACACATCCCTCTTCATGGCATCTATTTGACGTTTAATATGCCCCAATATCACCTCTGCTGTCTGCCTGGCTGGTTCATCAATCGGCCGATCTATTCTCCCCGCTACAGGGCCCTTCCCCTCTAAAGAAGCCTTCCCATCTAAATAAAAATTAACTTCAACCGGAACTTTGCCTGTTTTCTGCGCATCAAATTGTTTACTGACAACCCATGC
>JABDCU010000037.1:5133-5277 GCA_013287965.1 Candidatus Omnitrophota bacterium
GGGGTTTAAATGTTTCCGGACCCGACGCCGCGATGGTCAGTGATACAGCAGGCGAAGTGGAGATGGTGAGTAAGGATACTCCCAACGGCACAGCATCCACGACCCGCATAGCTTTGCTTATCTTTACATCAAAACCACCTGAAA
>JABDCU010000038.1 GCA_013287965.1 Candidatus Omnitrophota bacterium
AAAACCAAGATCAAAGGATGGTTTAAAAAAAGAATAGAAAGCTATGTTTTTGATATTCATAAGTGGTTGGATTCCCGCTTTCGCGGGAATGACAATAGGTTTAGAGACCCTTGATCAGGATTTCGGCAATTTGAATGGCGTTTAAGGCGGCGCCTTTTCTCAGATTGTCGGAGACGACCCAAAGGTTTAGGCCGTTGGGGATGGAGATGTCTTCGCGGACCCTTCCGACGAAGGTTTCGTCACGTCCGTCAGCGTTGATCGGCAATGGGTATTGGGACCTCTTGACATCATCAATGAGCTTGACCCCGGGCGCCTTGCTTAAAAGCTTGATCGCCTGCGCACGGGTGATCTTGCTTTTAGTCTCAATATTGACAGATTCAGAATGGCCATTTTTAACAGGGACGCGCACACAAGTGGCAGACACCTGGATCTTGTTATCATGAAACATTTTGCGGGTCTCATTGACCATCTTCATTTCTTCCTTGGTGTAAAAATTATCCGTGAACACATCGATCTGCGGGATCAAATTATGCGCGATCTGATGGGGAAATTTCTTGAAAGTCTTATTGCCTGCCAATTGGTCTTCCAGCTCTGCCACTGCCTCAGCACCGGCACCGGAAACAGCCTGGTAGGTGGACACCACAATGCGCTTGATCTTACCAAAGTCATGCAAAGGCTTTAGAGCAACGAGCATTTGAATAGTTGAGCAATTGGGATTAGCAATGATGCCCTTATGCTTTTTGATATCTTCAGGATTGACTTCAGGCACCACCAAGGGAACGTCCTTGTCCATGCGGAATTGCGAAGTGTTGTCGATCACCACGGCCCCTGCTTTGGCCGCGATAGGCGCCCATATTTTTGAGACCTCAGCTCCCGGTGAAGACAAGACGATGTCCACCCCATTAAACACGTCCTTGCTTAGGGGGACATATTTAATGCCATCTAATTGACCGCCGGCACCGCTGGGGGAAATCAATATTAATTTATTAACGGGGAATTTGCGCTCTTTGAGGATGCGGTACATGCATTGGCCCACCGCTCCGCGGATGCCCAAAATGGCGACATTGTATTTTTTCATTTTAAAGACCCTGCGATCAGATCACCGACTTGAGTGGTGGTGTAGCCCATTTTTCCGGCGGCTAAATCTTTGATCTTGGTTAAAACCACGTGCTTGACGGTTTCTTCGATGGAGGCAGCAGCTTTGGACTCTCCGACCTGCCTTAAAAGCATGGCGCCGGCACAGATCGCGGCCAAAGGATTAATGACATTCTTGCCGGTATATTTAGGGGCTGAACCGCCGATGGGCTCGAACATGGAAACACCTTTAGGATTGATATTGCCTCCCGCGGCGATCCCCATGCCACCCTGGATCATGGCGCCCAGATCAGTGATGATGTCACCGAACATATTATCAGTCACGATCACATCAAACCATTCCGGGTTTTTCACAAACCACATCGTGGTCGCATCCACGTGAGTATATTCTGTTTTAACGTCAGGGTATTCACGGGCCACTTCATAAAAGGTGCGTTCCCAAAGGTCCCAGGCAAAAGTCAATACATTGGTCTTGCCGCAAAGGGTCAGTTTCTTCTTTTTCCCATGCTGACGGGTGTATTCAAAAGCGTAACGGATGCAGCGCTCCACCCCGCGCCTGGTATTATGGGAAATTTGGATCGCGACTTCATCAGCTGTCCCTTTATTCTGGAATTCTCCAAGCCCCTTGTACAGCCCTTCGGAATTCTCACGCACAACCACAAAATCAATGTCTTCGGGCTTTTTATTCTTCAAAGGACAAAAGCGTTCATCATAAAGGGCAACGGGCCGTAAATTGATATATTGGTCCAGATCAAAACGCAGGCGCAGCAATATGCCTTTTTCCAAGATGCCCGGCTTCACGTCAGGATGGCCGATAGCACCCAGAAAGATGGCATCAAATTTTTTTAATTCAGGGACTGCTGAATCCGGCAGCACTTCTTTGGTGCGCAGATACCGTTCTCCGCCAAAATCATAGTTATGCGCTTCGTATTTAAAACCGAATTTGGAAGCGGCGGCTTGTAAGACTTTAAGGCCTTCTCTGATCACTTCAGGACCGGTGCCGTCGCCGGGGATGATGGCTAATTTATAGGTTTTCATTACTCTTTATACCTTTTTACCACCAGCGTGGCGTTGTGGCCGCCGAAGCCCAGCGAATTGGACAAGGCCACATCCACCTGCACTTTGCGGGCAACGTTAGGCACATAGTCAAGATCGCAGTCAGGGTCCGGGGTTTCATAATTGATCGTCGGATGCACGATATTATCTCTAATAGATAAAATACAGGCTACCAGCTCAACACCGCCGGCTGCCCCAAGCAAATGGCCGGTCATTGATTTTGTCGAAGACACAGGAATTTTCTTAGCATGATCGCCGAATAATTTTTTGATAGCTAAAGTTTCAATTTGATCATTAAGTTTGGTTGAAGTCCCGTGCGCGTTGATGTAATGGATGTCCGTTGTTTTTAAACCAGCATCCTTGATCGCCATGTCCATGGCCTTAAGCGCTCCTAAACCTTCAGCATGAGGCGCTGTGATATGGTACGCATCCGACGTGCGGCCGTAACCGGCTAATTCCGCAAAAATTTTTGCCCCACGGGCTTTTGCAAATTCAAGACTTTCCAAAACAACGATCCCTGCCCCCTCACCCATGATAAAACCATCACGGTTAAGATCAAAAGGCCGGCTGGCCTTCGCGGGCTCATCATTCCGTTTGGACAAAGCTTTCAGGGCGCAAAAACCGCCAAGCCCAAGTTTGGAAGTGGCACTTTCAGCACCTCCGGCGATCACCACGTCCGCCTCACCGTGCTGGATCATGCGCATGCCCTCCCCAATACAATTATTGGCCGTGGCACAGGCGGTCGCGATCGCGAAACAAGGCCCCGTGGCCCCTGCAGCAATAGAAACATGGCCCGCCACTTCATTAATGATCATGCGTGTGATGAAAAATGGCGAGATGCGGTCCGGCCCCTTCGCTAAATATTTGTCGTACTCATCTTCCGCCGATTGGATGCTCCCGGATACTTCGCGTGCCGCGGTGATCATCGGATCAGGCATCGGGAGCATCCAATCGGCGGAAGATGAGTACGACAAATATTTAGCGAAGGGGCCGCCACCACCCCAAATTGGATAAAACGGGATGTATTGCGGGCATCTTTGGAATTAAAGTGTTGTAAAGGGTCGTAATCAATGACATCCCCGTTGACGCGCGAGTCAAAAGCAGAGGCATCAAAATGGCTGACGGTGCGCACACCGCTTTGGCCTTTGACGAGGGCAGCCCAAAACTTTTCAACCCCGGTGCCGACGGGCGAGACAACCCCCATACCGGTTATGACAACTCTTTTACTCTGCATTATTCAAATACCCCCTATTAAAGGTTTGCCCCCACGATCGACGCCGATGGCGGGGCTGTGGGGGCAAGTCATGAAAAATAAGGAACGTTTAAAAATTTTAAGCGGCCGCTTTTTCTTCAATGTATTTGATCGCGTCACCGACGGTCTTCATCTTTTCGGCATCTTCGTCGGGAATTTCGACGTTAAATTCCTCTTCCAACGCCATAATAAGCTCGACGGTGTCTAAAGAATCCGCACCCAGATCATCCACAAAAGACGCATTCGGCGTAACTTCTTCAGGCTTGACACCTAATTGTTCCGCGATGATCGTCTTGATCTTGCTTTCTACTGCCATGTATTCCTCCTGTTTTAGTCTTACTATTAAATCGTCAAACCGCCATCCACTACTATAGTCTGTCCGGTAATGTAATTGGCTGCCGGGGATGCCAGGAACAAACAAACGCCTGCCACATCAGCAACTTCGCCAAACCGCGATAATGGAATATGTTCCAGCACCTTTGCCTGCACTGCTTCAGATATTTTAGCGGTCATGTCCGTACGGATATATCCCGGAGCGATCACATTGACCGTGATATTCCTATAAGCAAATTCACGGGCCACTGACTTGGAAAAAGCAATGATGCCTGCTTTGCTGGCCGCGTAATTAGATTGACCGATATTGCCTGTGATCCCGATCACTGACGCGATGCTGATGACCTTGCCCTTTTTGGCTTTTAACATCACCTTGGTCACGACCTTGGTGACGTTAAAAACTCCCTTGAGATTGACCCTGATGACTTCATCCCAATCGTTTTCATCAAGCCTTAAGAGCAGATTATCACGCGTAATACCAGCGTTGTTGACTAATATATCAATGCGCTTATGAATGTCAAGAATTTTATTAACAGTTTCTTGCACGTTGGCTAAACTGGTCACATCACAGCCAAATCCATCAGCCAAATGGCCTTTGGCCCTGATCTGGGCTGCAATAGCCTGGGCTTGGGGACCATCACGGCCTATAATGATGACACAGGCCCCTTGCTCGGCAAAGGCTTGGGCCACGGCCAGGCCGATGCCGCGGGTGGATCCGGTGATTAAAACCACTTCGTCTTTAAACTGCAATATTCCCTATCCCTTCTGTTTCGTAAAGCTTGGTTCACTTGCGCTTAGTTTATCAACGAATGGCTTCCCCGCAAGGAAAATTTTAACTTTAGCGTTCGATTGAGAGCTCAAAGGAAACGCACCTGGCTTGGGGCAGGGCCTGGGGTTTATCAACGCGCACATGGGCTGCCTGCACCCTGCGGTCAGACATGATGCCTGCCAAAAGCTTGGAAGCTAACTTTTCTAATAAGGTATGCCGCGTGCGTTCGGTAGTTTTGATGACTTTAGCGGCCACGGACTCGTAATTAAGCGCGTCTTTAAGCTTATCAGAAAGACAGGCCTTGGAAGCATCATAATGAATGGCGATATTGATGATCAGGTCCTGTTTATTGACCTTTTCCCAGGAATAAGCACCGATCAGGGCGCGGACTTTTAAATCGTTGATCCTGATAATAGCCACTATATTAAACTTTCCCCGCCGTCATTGGCGATGATCTGGCCGGTTAGATAGTCATTCTCTAATAAAAATTGGACGCTTTGCAAAATGTTGGCGGGCTTTCCGGTTTTTTGCAAAGGGATCTGCCGGGCGCGCTTTAGGCGGTCATCCGGCTGATTGTTGACCGGAGCCA
>JABDCU010000039.1 GCA_013287965.1 Candidatus Omnitrophota bacterium
TGGCCATGGCCTCGGGCTTGGAGTGATGATAATGCAAAGCTATTGAGTACCCTTCACGGGCCAAATGCAAAGCTACTTCACGGCCAATGCGTTTGGCTGCACCTGTGACTAAAGCAGTACCTTTGGTTTTAGAGGTCATATTTTAGGAAATGAGCGACAGGAATTCCTTGCGCGTCGAGCTGTCCTCACGGAAGGTCCCCAGAAGGCAGGATGTTTTCATCAGCGAATTTTGTTTTTCTACCCCGCGCATCATCATGCACAAATGCTGGGCTTCGATCACAACCCCTACACCACAGGCACCAGTGACATCCATCAAGCTTTTGGCAATTTCCCTGGTTAAATTTTCCTGCACTTGCAGGCGGCGGGCGTACATGTCCACGATGCGGGCGATCTTGGAAAGACCGATTATTTTTCCCTTGGCAATATAACCCACATGGGCCTTGCCGAAAAATGGCAAAAGATGGTGCTCGCACAAGGAATACATTTCAATGTCTTTGACAATGACCATTTCATCATTGTCAGAGGTAAAAATGGCACCGTTAACAATCTCATTAATGTTCTTTTTATACCCCTGGGTCATGAATTCAAAGGCCTTGGCAGCCCGTGCCGGCGTTTTAACAAGCCCTTCACGCTTGGGGTCTTCTCCGATATGCTCTAACATTTTACGGAAATATTGGTCCATAGGATGGTGATATTAACATATTAGATATTTGCTGTCTACAACTAGCTCTCTCACACTAAAAAACTTTATGGTAGCAAAGCAATAGGGCCTTTTGTTATAATGTCGTCCTATGTTTCCTTACTGCGACTATCACATGCATACCCCTCTATGCGGGCATGCCACGGGCTCGCCCGAAGAGTATGTTAAACAAGCCATTAAGGTGGGCTTAAAAGAGATCGGCTTCTCTGATCACGCGCCCATGGTGCACATGCCCATGCCCGGAATAACCATGGCCTTTGACGAATTGCCTAAATACCATACTATGATCGAGGACGTGCGCAAGCGCTATGCGTCCCAAATCAGCATCAAGATCGCCCTGGAATCAGATTTTCTGGTCGGATTTGAAAGCAAAACCAAGACCATCATCGACAGCTATCCTTATGATTACATCATCGGCTCTGTGCATTTCATTGATGACTGGGCTTTTGACGACCCTGCCACCCGCGAATACTGGAAAAAACATGATGTCAATGATGTCTACCTTAAATACTACGCGCTTTTAAGAAAGTCCGCCCAAACCGGTTTTTTTCAGATCATAGGCCATTGTGATCTGCCGAAAAAATTCGGCGCCAGGCCAAGCATTGACCTGACCGATGAAATCAAAGCCACGGCCAAGGTCTTTAAAGACACTGGTGTGGCCATTGAGATCAATACCGCGGGACTGCGCAAGCCCATCGGTGAAATGTACCCTGCTCCTAATTGCTTAAAGATCTATCGTGAAGCAGGCGTGCCTTTGACCTTTGGTTCTGACGCCCATCACCCTGAAGATGTGGGAAAAGATTTTGATAAGGCCGTGGATTTGGCCAAATCCGCCGGGTACAGCGAATATTTGGTTTTTAAACAGAAAAAAATAGAGAAGAGAATAAAAATATGATCAAAATTATCGGGATCGATCATGTGGCTTTTAATGTGCGGGATTTGAAAACATCACTGGAATTCTATACCGAAGTCATCGGCCTTAAAGTTACCGAACGCGAACCCTCCAAACCCGGCATTGAATATTTTCTGGATTGCGGCCCGTCACTTTTGGGGATTATCCAAGCCAAAGACCTCGGCAACAGCCACCTTTTTGCCAACGAAGGCCTGGGGGCCAATCATTTTTCCTTCCGCGTTCATGCCCGTGACTTTGATGCCATGATCGCGCATTTGGAAAAGAACCAAACCAAGATCGAATTTGCCAAGAAACGCGAAAAATCATGGTCACTTTATTTCTATGACCCCGACGGCAATAAGCTGGAAGCAACGGCTTGGCCGCTGGAAGACGGGATAAACGAAGCGCAACGGATCAAAGAAATTTATGACAGCAAAACCAAATCCTGGAAAACATACTAAGGAAGACCCTATGAAAAAACTTATATTTTCTGCCTTTGTTCTATTAACAATAACTGCGCCTAATTATACCCACGCTGAAATTACCGTGAAAGAAAGGACCACTATGTCTGTACCGCAAGCAGAAAGCACGGCACCAGATTTCCCAGGGCTTAAGGAAAACAAAGGTAAAAATATTGTCCTGTATTTCTACCCCAAGGACGATACTCCCGGATGCACTGTTGAGGCCTGTGCCTTACGCGACAGTTATACAGAGATCGGAAAACTCAGCGCGGTGATCTATGGCGTCAGCCCTGACTCCGCCGCATCTCACGGCAAATTCATCAGCAAATACAAACTACCCTTCCCTCTTATACCTGATGAAGACAAGAAAATCTGCCAGGCCTACGGCGTATGGGTGGAAAAATCCATGTACGGCAAGAAATACATGGGCGTTGCCCGCACCACGTTCATCATCGACAAAAACGGCAAGATCGCCAAGATCTTTGAAAAAGTCAAACCCGAAGGCCACAATCAAGAGATAATCGCGGCACTCAAGAATCTTTAATTCTGCACTCCTGCCCCGTATTCATAGACCATCCGGCCACCAAAATAACCTGTGGCTGTGACCAAGATTGCCATACATAACAGCAAACATGTAAATGCTGTCCTAAAGAATTTAAAAGATGTTCTTTTCAAGAACCACAACATAGGTAACGATGCGAGCGATGACCACATTGTTATAAATCCGTATAACTTATGCTGTTCGAGAACAGGATGATGTAAATTAAGCCGCTGCTGTTCCCATAACCCTGCCCAAACAACTGCAGGCGTAAATAACGCTCCTGCAACATAGATCACCACCGCTGCTTTATGCAGGTCCTCACGACGGAAAACACGGCTTAAAATATCCAAAATCAACGCCGTGGTAAACAAAGCGATCGGAAAATGCACGAGCTTGGGATGTATGGGCAATAGCTGCTCGATCATTGCTTCTTCTCCCCTTTGACTTCATTCTCGGCGATTTTTCTGTATTTTCCAGGGTCCTTTTTAAAGTCCTTTTTACACATCGGACAGCATAAATTATACACCTTCCCATTGTACTTATATTTTACCGGAGGCCCCATTTGTCCGACTTTCTCGCGGCTGACCGGACAGATTTTATTGCCGACCTGTACCTGTTGCACCGCTGTTTGTGACGACAACGGTGTTTGCTGGGCAAAAGACAAGCCCGTTGCGACTAAAGAAACTGCCAATATTGATGCTGCCATTTTCTTCATATCACCCTCCCTTTATTTAAGTTTTCCTTTTAATTCGAACTTAGCTTTCCAGATATAGTAAATAGCCGGGTAAACCAAAAGCCCCAACAAGAATGATGTTACCAGCCCGCCGACCATGGGTGCCGCGATGCGCTTCATCACATCCACGCCGGCACCGTTTGACCACATGATCGGAAGCAGCCCCACAAAAGCAGCCATCACCGTCATTAATTTAGGACGTAAACGACGCACCGAGCCCTGAATGATAGCGTCTTTTAAATCCTTGCGGGTATTCATGCGATTTTCTTGTACCGCTTGCTTGTACGCTAATTCCATAAACAACAAAAGCAATACACCTGTTTCCGCGTCAAGGCCCATGAGCGCGGTCATGCCCACCCACACGGCAATGGAAATGTTATAGCCTAAGGTAAATAGAAGCCACACCGCGCCGATCAGCGAGAACGGCACAGACAAAAGCACAATACCTGTCTGCACCATGGATTTGGTATTCATATATATCAAAAATGCGATGATAAAGAGCGTCAAAGGCAAAACCACTTTTAACCTCTCCTTGACCCGCAGCATATTCTCATACTGACCGCTCCATAGAAGTCCATAGCCTTGAGGTAATTGTAGCTTCTCTTCTACAGTCCGCTTGGCTTCATCAACGTAGGTACCAATGTCGCGGCCTGTCACATCCACATAAACATAGCCGGCGAGCATCCCATTTTCATTACGGATCATGGACGGGCCTGTACGCAAAACGATGTCCGCAACCTGCCCTAACGGGACCTGCGCCCCGGAAGGGGTGGCGATCAGCACATGCTTTAATTTCTCTTCACTGTCCCGTAATTTCTTCGGGTAACGGACATTGACAGCATAACGTTCCTGGCCTTCAACGGTAGTGGTCACATCTTCCCCTCCAATGGCCGAAGCAATGGTCATCTGGGCATCATGGATGGAAAGCCCGTAACGGGCCAACCGGTCGCGCTTTAAGTCAAAGTCCAAAAAGTACCCTCCGGCGGTGCGCTCCGCGTAAACACTCCTGGTGCCGGGAATATCCTTAATGATCCTCTCAAGCTGCGTTCCGATACGCTCGATCTCATTAATATCAGAACCCAGG
>JABDCU010000040.1 GCA_013287965.1 Candidatus Omnitrophota bacterium
ATCGCCGCCAGGCGCAGGTACAATTCCCCCGGTGAAACCGTTATGTCTTTTAAAAGTGACCCGCCGGCAATACTTTGGCGCAGCCACAATAAGATGCAAACAACCAATGCCCAAAAGAGCCAGGATAGAAAATTCTTTTTTCCCCGGTAGCAATCAATAACGATCACCAACGGGACGAAAAGCACTGCTTGCTCCTTCCCCAAAAAAGCCATCGTAAAACATAAAAGGGCGGCTATATACCATTTATTTAAATAGGCATGCAAGGCCAATAGAATACCGAACGCCATCCAGAGATTCGAAATACCCGAGATGCAAGAGACTGCCTCGGTTTGCACCGGGTGGATCAAAAATAATAAGGAGATCACCCATGCCACGTGATCAGCAAAAAATAGTTTTCTCAGTAACCCAAAAAGCAAAAGCCCATTGATAATATGCACGATGACATTGATCAGATGATAGCCAAAAGGATGGGGGCCGAAGAAATGATATTCTAAACGGTAAAGGACCTCTAAGACCGGACGGTAATACGTATTGAGACCGTCCGCGGCCGCGGGCACTTTAAAGGCCCCTGCCCAGCCATTGAGATCGGTAATATGCGGATCATTGAGGATGAAAGCGACATCATCGTGGACAAAAGGATGCGGGATGGCATTAACAAAGGCAAGCAATCCAAAGAAAACCAGCGCGAGGTGACCTGCCCTGCTCGTCAAAGACCCAGGTCCTTTTTAAAACGCGCGGCATAGACTTTGATTTCTTCAAAATACCCGTCGATGGCCACAGCCACCTCCTGCATGCCGTCGGTCTTGCCTTCACGGGCCAGGACCTCTAATTTAAGACAAGCCGCGTGCAAAGGCTTGGCAGAAATATTTCCGGAAGACCCTTTCATCGAATGGGCGATTTCCTTGATCTTGGCAATATCCCGGGCAGCAATGGCCTCGCCCAGGGCCTTTCGTTTGACCACAAAATCTTCCTGATAAATATCGAAAAGTTCGGCAAGCAATTCCTTGTCATCCTGCACACGGTCCAAGACATCTTTCAGATCTATGATCTCTTCGCTCATAAAGGCCTCTCTCAATTTTTTAATCGCTGGGTGACAAGATTGACGATCTCATCATAAAGTAAATTACGGTCAATGGGCTTGGACACATACCCATCCATGCCTGATGCCAGGTATTTTTCCCTGTCACCGGCCATGGCATTGGCTGTCATGGCAATGACCGGCACATGCTGGCCTGTTTGCTTTTCTTCCCGGCGGATGACCTGGGTGGCCTCGATCCCGCTTAGCAAGGGCATATTATCATCCATCAGGATCACATCAAAGGTCTGGTTGGTCAGGATATCCAAAACTTCCTGGCCATTATTGACCACTGTTATCTTCCATCCTAATTTTTCCAGGATCCTGACAGCAATGCGTTGATTGACCGTATTATCTTCCGCCAATAAAATACGCAAGTGATGCAGTTCCGGCGGCACCGAAGACACCCCTGCGGCTGCCGCGGTCTTCTGTTCCCCGCCTGAATTCCCGAACACATCAGGTTTAAAGCCAAAAAGAATGGTAAAACGGAATGTACTGCCTGTCCCTTCTACGCTCTCGACGTCAAAAACCCCGCCCATCATCTCCACGATCTTTTTACAAATGGCCAGCCCCAGGCCCGTGCCTCCGTAACGCCGGGCCGTGGTATTATGCGCGTCGGTAAACACATCAAAAATATGGGGAAGATTTTTAGGGGATATCCCGATACCGCTGTCAATCACCTCAAAGACCACCTGGCAGTCCTTATCGGTGAGTGCCTTCATCTTCACATTGACCTGCACCTTGCCTTTATGCGTGAACTTGATCGCGTTATTGACCAGATTGACGATGACCTGGCGAAGCCTGACAGGGTCCCCTGTTAAAAGCCGCGGCACCGCCGGGTCGATCGTCCAGACAACATCAACACCTTTATTGCGCGCCAGGACCATCAGCCCCTTGCACACATTCTTGACGATGTCCGGCACGTTGATCTCGATCTCTTCGATCACCACCTTGCCTGCCTGCGCGCGGGAAAGGTCCAGGATATCATTGATCAGGCTCAACAAATTATCAGCCGCGTCCTTGGCCACCTTTAAATTGTCTTTCTGCTCATCGGTAAGCGTCGTATCCAGCGTCAGGTCGATCATGCCGATGATGGCATTCATCGGTGTGCGCACCTCGTGCGACATCTTGGCCAAAAAGACACTTTTGGCGTTGTTGGCCTCTTCCGCGGCCAATTTGGCCTGCAGGACCAGTTCATTGGAGCGCTTGCGTTCGGTAATGTCCTGAAGCATTCCCACGGAACCGACGATCTTGCCTTGCTCGTCCCTAAGGATATTGACCGAAAGGTCCACGTCGATGATCGAGCCGTCCTTGCGGATGGCCTTGGTTTCCAAATGGTGCTTAAACCCGCTTTGGCGGATATTTAAAGAGCGGATGGCTTTCCATTCCTCGGGAGGGTATAAAGTATTGACCGGCCTTGAAAGGAGGTCTTGGGCGTTCATCCCAAAAAGTTTCTCGGCAAAACTGTTCCAGGAAACGATCTGCTCCTTCTCGTCCGTCATGGTAATGGCAGCGGCGGAATTATCCAGGATGATGCGTAATTTATTTTCTGACTCGCGCATCTGGTGCAGGGCCAATTTCTCACGGGTAAGGTCATAAAGGATGCCGATGGAGCCGATCACCTTGCCCTGGCTGTCTTTCAGAGCGGATATGGAGGCACTGACATCCAGCAAAGAACCGTCCTTGCGAAGGACACCGGTCGCGATGTTGGAGATCATGCCTCGATGGCGTATGTTCAAAGAACGGATGCGCTTCCACTCTTTTGCCGTAAACAAAAAACTGATGGGCTTGTTGAACAGGTCTGCCTTCTTCATGCCCAGCATCTTCTCGACCATGGGGTTCCAGGTGACAATACGCTCATGGCTGTCCGTGACCGTGATCGCGGCCGGAGAATGCTCAAAGATGATCTTAAAGAGCTGTTTAGACTCAACAAAATCTTTTTCCAGCTGTTCTTCGACCTTGACGGGTTTAGTTTTACTCATATTTTATTTTTGGTGAATTGGATGTTCTTAAAGATCGCGACCGCGTTAAGGAGCCCCACCACCAACCCCAAAACGACCAAACAAATTTTGAACATATGCACCCAACCCGCGTGAAAATCCGTGGGTCTAAGAGCATGTAAGACCAAAGAAACCAGGAAAATAATAAGAAGGATGGAAAACCCGCAGATCAGGAAAATAAAAAAAGAAAGCAGGCAGGCGATCAAAATGACATAAAAATTATAGCTTAATAAATTACCTTTGGACATTTTACTGGCAGCAATGCCGATGCGTAGCATAAGTATTATATTACCACTGATAAATAAAGGGACACAATACTTAATTCAAAGAATTAAGTATTGTGTCCCTTTATTTACCGCTCGAATTTCACTACATTCTGCCACCAGGCGTGAGCGTCCCAGGAAAGCGCCTGCTTCCATAATTTCCGGGCAGTGGCTGTCTTTAAATGGTCCGGGGCGCGTTTAAAAAATGTCCGGGCCACCGGATAGCCGTTGTCCGCGTATTCCTTGGCCTGGACCAGGCATTCTAAGATATCTGCGTCACGAGCAACAACGCTCTCAGGAGATAATTGACCCTCATAATCCCGGCGCATCGCCTGCAAAGAGGCCTTGACCTTTTTATCCAGATCAGCAACCTGGTCACTAAAAGCTTTTTTTTCAGCCTCACGGAAATCAATATAATAATGGCCCATTTTATGCAGGTCATTGATACGCGCTTCATGGATATCATTAAAAAGCGTCTGTGTCACAACTTTGAAAGGATCAACATCCTCACAATGGGCGATATAATAGCCGATCACCGCACAGCGAAAGCAATGCTCGGCAACGCTCTCGGGGTTTTCAATACCAGCCACCCACCAGCCGCTGCGCTTGACGCGTTTTAAAAGCCCGGCTTCGGCAAAAAAATTCAGGGCCGCGACTTGAGGATTTATCTTTTTACTTTTTTTGACGGATGATCTCATAGCACAACATCGAAGTCGCGTGAGCGACATTAAGGGACATGCGTTGATTTTTCATGGGGACCATCACCTGCATGTCCAGCTTTTTAAGGATGATGTCCCTCACCCCTTTTTCTTCAGAACCCATGACCAGCCCTAAGGGAAATTGTAACGCGACTTCCGTGAGGCCCTTGGCTTCTTCGACAACAGTACCCACGATCCAAAAACCCATTTTTTTTGCTTTTTCAATCGCATTGCCTAAATTATTGACCTTGGCCACACTGACATAATTCTCCCCGCCGCAGGCGACCCTTAACAC
>JABDCU010000041.1 GCA_013287965.1 Candidatus Omnitrophota bacterium
TCCTAAATCCGGGTTCAATCCACAATACAATCAGGAGGCCTTAGCCAGAAGTCTTGCCAAAGAGAACATTGATTACGAGCATATGCCGGGTTTAGGTGGACTAAGACATGCTAAAAAAGACTCGATTAATCTTGGCTGGCGTAATGTTTCCTTTCGGGGGTATGCTGATTATATGCAAACTGAAAGTTTTGAGAATTCTCTTCAGGAGCTTATCAAAATAGCACAAGAAAAAACGGTGGCCATTATGTGCGCTGAAGCCGTACCCTGGCGCTGCCATCGGTCATTAATTTCTGATGCTTTACTTCATCATGGACTGGATGTTAGAGATATCATGGGTGTTCAAAAAGAAAGTATACACAAAATGAACCCAATGGCTAGATTTGAAAACAGGAAGATTTATTATCCAGAATTATGAAGAGTACAGGCTTTTAGTTAAAAATAACCCATCTTTTAGAGGATTTAGCCTGTGTAAGTCCCAAAATGACCTCATAGAAAAAGTTCGGATTTTGGGGGTGACCGGGGAGCCATATAAATAGAAAAGCCCACTTTTTAGGTGGGCTTTTCTATTATATTTTGTCCATATAAAATTAATTATAAATTCATAAAATTTTAATTTGCTTTTGTGTATATTTTAATGTAATTTTAAATTCAGAATTATTTTAGCTCGATTTCCAGTCCAATTTTATCACTCAATACAAGGAGGCCGTTATGAAGCTCTATTATTCACCCGGTGCTTGTTCCATGGCATCACATATTCTTTTTAATGAGTGGGACATCGCTTACACCGTCGAATCTGTTGATTTAAGAACACACAAGACAGAAAAAGGAGAAGATTTTTACAAGATTAATCCTAAAGGTTATGTGCCGGCCCTTATTTTGGATAATGGTCATACGCTAACGGAGAATATTGCCGTTTTGTCTTATTTAAGCGATTCCAAGGGAGCTGTCAAGGGGGACCGTTATCAGTTTCTGGAATGGCTGGCATTTATTTCAACCGAATTGCATAAAGGCATCGGTTCTTTGTTTGGTTATTCCAATGGGCCGCAAGAGGTGGTGCAGGGCATTAAAGATAAAGTAGCCAAGCGGCTCAATTTGGTCAATGATCATTTAGCTGGAAAAGAGTTTGTATTTGGCGATGCTTTTTCCGCTCTGGATGCTTATTTAGTGACAGTCTTAAACTGGTGTCCTAAAGTTAAAGTTGATTTAAGCCCGTATAAGTATATTAATGAGTATCTCAAGCGCATGATGTTCCGGCCCTCCATTCAAAAAACTTTACAGCAGGAAGGGTTGGTCAAATAAATGGAAGAAGAACAACTTAAAGAAGGTGTAGATTTTTATTGGGACGAGTTAGGCCTTATGGTTTTGACCAGGGACTATCTTTTGAAAAGAGGAACTTGCTGCGAAAATAGCTGCCGCCATTGCCCGTACGGGGCCATAAGTAGTAAAAATAGTTCTTAAAATGGATGGAATGATTTGCCCCTCTTCTGATATACTTATCTTCAATGATTTGTTTTCAGGTGTTTGTTTTTATTCTTTTTTTATTAATTCCTGCTTGGGCCGGGGCTGACCAGCCGCTTACTCTCAAAGACTGTTTTAAGGCAGCGCTCAAAAGAAGCGAAGTCCTTGCCACTCAGCAGGAATTGGTGGTCCAGGCTGAGGAAACCTATCATAGGGCTTGGGGGGCGATCCTTCCCACCATCAATAGTTCTTATACTTATCTCCACCAAAATGCCCCTGGCTTCATGAGCTCAGGGAACACATCGACTTCCGCCGGACAACAGACCTTGAGCGTAACTGCTGACCAGCCTTTGTTTAGAGGCTTCAGCGATTTTGCCGCGGTTCATGAGGAAAAATCTTTTATCAAGGCCCAGGAAGAAGCCAGGCAATGGGCGGGCATGCAGCTTTACAGTGATGTGGCAGCAGCTTTTTATACCTGCTTGGCCGTACAAAAAGACCTGAGTGTCCTGGATAATGAATTAGAATTATACCAAAAAAGAATTAAAGAACTTCAGGAGCGATTTAATATAGGCCGCTCCAGGACCACGGAAGTGCTCACTGTCCAATCAGCCCAGGCCATTCTCAAGGCCCAAAGGGAACAAGTATTGGGGCAAATGGAGGTGGCCCGTGAAGTATTGGCTTTTCTTACAGGTTTAGACCAAGACGTCCAGCTGGACGATACCGATGATGTTCCCGTAAACCTAGGGACATTGGAGAGCTATCAGTCCCAGGTCAATGCCAGGCCTGATATCATCGCCGCCCAAAAGAATGTGGATGCATTTAAATCTAATGTTTCCGTTGCCAGGGGTGCGTATTTACCATCTGTGGATTTGATCAGCGATTATTATGCCGAGAGGCCTAATCAGGAAAATAAAGCGAACTGGGACGTGGAAATTGCCGTGACCTTGCCGATCTTTACAGGAGGAATAACATCTTCCAAGGTCAAGACTGCTGAATCCCTGAAGCGCCAAAGTGAAATACAATTAAGTCAGGTCGAGCGTTTGGCCCTGGAAGATGTCCGTTCATTGCACCATGACCTTAAGGCGGAATTGAGCCAGATGTCAGCCCTTCAAGAAGCCTTTAATATATCGGAAGAAAACTATAAAGCCAATGTTAAGGATTATGAATATAATCTGGTCACCAATCTCGACGTGCTGCAGGCGCTCACCGCTTATCAGGACACACAACGTTCCTTGGAAAAGATGCGTTACCAGGCCAAGATCGATTATAACCAGCTGGAAGCATCGGTGGCACATCGTGTTGCCATGATGGAAGATTTGGACGGGCAATGAACATATCCGAGATCTCCATAAGACGTCCTGTTTTTGCCTGGATGCTGATGTCCGGGCTCATTGTTTTCGGCGGGATCTCCTTTATGCGCATGGGGGTCAGCCAACTGCCGGACGTGGATTATCCCGTGGTTTCCGTCAATGTCCGCCTGGAAGGGGCGGCCCCGGAGGTCATTGAAACTTCCATTGTTGATATCATCGAAGATTCGGTGATGAGTATTCAGGGTATCCGCAGCGTCACCTCTGAGTCGGAAGACTCTGAAGGGACTGTGACCATTGAATTCGAACTTGGCCGTAACATTGACCAGGTCGTTCAGGATGTCCAGGCCAAGGTGGATTCCGTTTTACAAAAACTCCCCAAAGCGATCACGGCACCTACCATCCGTAAATCAAACCCGGAAGACCAGCCGATCATTCAACTGACCTTGGAGAGCGATAAATATCCTATCAAAGACTTAATGTTATATACGAATGACCGTATTAAGGATGATTTTTCGACGGTGGCAGGGGTCGGTGACATCACGCTATGGGGTTATCGTGATCCCAACCTGCGCATTTGGGTCAATGAGAAAGCCCTTAATACTTACGAGCTTTCGGTGGATGATGTCATCAGCACGATCCAAAATCAACATTTGGAAGGGCCCGCAGGACAATTAGACAGCGGCAAGACGCAGTTGAACGTACGGACCATGGGAGAGGCCAAAACCATCGAAGAGTTTGGTGATTTGGTCATCAATCAGCGCGGTGGTGCGCCGAATTATGTCCCCATCCATCTCAATCAAGTCGCACGGATCGAGGAGGGAATGGCTGATGCCTTGAGTTACAGCCGTGCCATGGGAACACCCAGCGTTACCTTGAGTATTCTCAAGCAGCGCGGGTCCAATGCCGTCGAGGTGGCCCGTGCTGTCCGGGCCAAGGCGGCGGAAGTCCAGAAAGGCCTGCCCCCGGGCATGAAGCTTTCCATCAATTTTGACAACTCCCGTTATACGGAGCAAGCTGTCCGTGAATTAAAGTTTACTTTAATGCTTTCAGCCCTTTTGACCGGATTGGTTTGCTGGATGTTCCTGGGTTCATGGACATCCACTTTAAATGTTTTGTTGGCAATTCCCACTTCGATCATCGGGACTTTCACTGTCCTTTATTTTTCAGGATTTACTCTTAATACCTTTACCTTGCTGGGCCTGAGCCTTTCTATTGGGGTCGTGGTGGATGATGCCATCATGGTATTGGAAAATGTCATCCGCCATCGGGAGAAGGGCAAAAGCAGGATTTTGGCGGCG
>JABDCU010000042.1:0-269 GCA_013287965.1 Candidatus Omnitrophota bacterium
AACGCGATTTTATTTTCCGTTACATGGGATTGCAGACCTTGTATGACCGTTATTTTATCCATTGGGAAGACCGCCGCATTGAATTGCCCCAGATCTTCTGGATGAGGGTGTCCATGGGGCTGGCCGCTAATGAGGGAGAGAAGAAAAACCAAAAAGCCATTGAGTTTTATAATGTCCTTTCCACTTTCCGTTTCATGTCATCCACCCCGACGCTCCATTTAGAAAGCATGGCATCATCCTGGATGCATTTAAAAATATGCAAAAGATCA
>JABDCU010000042.1:279-3120 GCA_013287965.1 Candidatus Omnitrophota bacterium
CGGTACCCGTCATCCGCAATTATCATCCTGCTTTTTGACCACCATTGAGGATGATCTTTTGCATATTTTTAAATGCATCCAGGATGATGCCATGCTTTCTAAATGGAGCGGCGGGCTTGGTAATGATTGGACGTCCGTACGGGCCATGGGCAGTCGCATCAAGGGCACCAACGGCAAGTCACAAGGCATTATTCCGTTTTTAAAGGTGGCCAATGACACGGCTTTGGCAGTCAACCAGGGTGGCAAGCGCCAGGGGGCCATGTGCGCTTACCTGGAAGTTTGGCATTTGGATATTGAGGATTTTCTTGAATTACGTAAAAATACCGGCGATGAACGCCGCCGCACGCATGATATGCATACGGCTTCCTGGATCCCTGACCTGTTTATGAAGAGGGTCAAGCATAACGCGGACTGGACATTGTTTACACCTTCCGAGGCCCCGGACCTGCATCATATTTATGGCCAGGCTTTTGAAAAACGTTATGAAGAATATGAACAATTGGCCAAAGAGGGGAAGATCAAGAGTTTTAAGACGATCTCCGCGGTGCAGTTGTGGCGCAAGATGCTGGGCATGGTTTTTGAAACAGGCCATCCCTGGATCACCTGGAAAGACCCTTCCAATGTGCGTTCACCCCAAGACCACGCGGGTGTGGTGCATAGTTCAAATTTATGCACGGAGATTTTACTTAATACCTCCAAGGATGAAACAGCTGTTTGTAATTTAGGGTCTGTCAACCTTGCCGCTCACGTCAGCGACAAGGGTATTGATACCAAGAAGCTTAAGGAAACAGTCACGACCGCTGTGCGCATGCTGGATAATGTCATTGATATCAATTATTATCCCACGGTTGAGGCCAAGGCCGCTAATCAGCGCCATCGTCCGGTGGGTCTGGGCATCATGGGATTTCAGGATGCTTTGTACAGCCTTAATTTCAGTTATGCTTCTCAAGAGGCAGTGGATTTTGCCGATGAAAGCATGGAAGCTGTTTCTTATTATGCGTTGCAGGCTTCAATGGAACTGGCCCGTGAACGGGGGAGCTATTCAAGCTATAAAGGTTCCAAGTGGGACCGCGGGTTTTTGCCCATTGATACCATCGAGCTTTTGGAAAAAGAGCGGGGCGGTTATTTGGACATGGACCGCGGCTCGCGCATGGACTGGTCGCCTTTACGCGCTGCCATTAAAGCCACGGGCATGCGCAACAGCCTGGTCATGGCCATTGCTCCGACGGCAACCATCGGCAATATCACCGGTGTCACCCAATCCATTGAGCCGATGTATAAGAATGTTTTTGTTAAAAGCAATCTCTCCGGCGAATTTACCGTGATCAATGAATGCCTGGTCGAAGACCTTAAAAAATTAAGCATCTGGGACCAGGAGATGATCGATGATCTGAAATATTTTGACGGCTCTGTGCAGGAGATCACGCGGGTACCATCAACGCTTAAGGCCAAATATGCCACTGCCTTTGAAATTGATTATGAGTGGATCATCGAGGCTGCCAGCCGCCGCCAGAAGTGGATCGACATGGGGCAGTCTTTGAATTTATACCAGGCCAAACCCAGCGGCAAAAAGATCAGCGACATGTATATGTACGCCTGGGAAAAGGGCCTGAAGACCACGTATTATTTGCGTTCCATGGGGGCGACCCGTATTGAAAAAAGCACCCTGGATATTAATAAATATGGTAATGTGGTAGGTCAACGCCAGCGCGATGAAAAAGGCAAGGTGGTGGATACGCCGGCAGCCAAACCCAGCGCGGAACCGGTCCAAGATTGCGAATCTTGTCAATAAAGGAAATTTATGCCCGAAACCCCTATTATCAAATCTGATATCGTCCCGGAATGCACCGGCGGCATACGCATGACGCGCGAGCGCGTTTCCGCTGACAAGAAACGCATCATCTTGAATAACCGTACCGTGGACATTAACCAGCTGGTGCCTATTAAATACAAATGGGCCTGGCATTTTTACCTGGATGCCTGCGCCAATAATTGGATGCCGACGGAAGTTTCCATGCAGCGTGATATTGAGCAATGGAAAAACGCCAATGCTTTCACTGCTGATGAGCGCCATGTGATCAAGCGTAATTTAGGTTTTTTCTCAACCGCGGAGACCCTGGTGGGTAATAATATCGTCCTGTCCATTTACAAGATGGTGGACAATCCCGAATGCCGCCAGTATTTGCTGCGCCAGGCTTTTGAAGAGGCTATTCACGTGCATACCTTCCAATACATCGTGGAATCACTTTCTCTGGATGAGACCGAGATCTTTAATATGTACCGTGAAAACCAGGCCATTTATGAAAAAGACGAGTTCTCCATGAGCTGTACCGATGGGATCATTGATCACGACCTGGATTTGTCCGCCAAGGAAGGTTTGCAGAAATTTGTGGATAATCTCGTGGCTTTTTATGTGGTCACTGAAGGGATATTTTTTTATAGCGGTTTTGTGACACTTTTATCTTTCGGCCGCCAAAACCGCTTGCCCGGCACCTGCGAGCAGATCCAGTATATCCTGCGCGATGAAAGCATTCACATGAATTTTGGCATTCAGCTGATCAATACCATCATTGAAGAGAATCCTTACTGCTGGACCCCTGAGTTTCAGGCGCATTTGATCACCCGCATCAAGAAAGCGGTTGAATTGGAATGCAATTACGCCAAGGAATGCCTGCCTAATGGCGTATTGGGGCTCAATATAGCCATGATGCGCGAATACGTGCAATACATCGCTGACCGCCGCCTTGAAAAGCTCCGCCTGCCGCGGCAATACAATAGCAGTAATCCTTTCCCCTGGATGAGCGAGGTCATTGACCTCAAAAAAGAGAAGAATTTCTTCGA
>JABDCU010000042.1:3130-3310 GCA_013287965.1 Candidatus Omnitrophota bacterium
GTTACCGAGTACCAAACCGGCGGCGCGCTGGAGTGGTAAAAAACTTCAATTCCATCTGGATAATTCCCGCTTAATATGCCATACTTAAGTTGAAGGGCTCTGTGTTGCCCTCTAACAGGAGGTGTTCTATGAAACGCATGGTCTCTATACTTATTGCATTAGCAGTGGTAGGTTTAGCGT
>JABDCU010000043.1 GCA_013287965.1 Candidatus Omnitrophota bacterium
TTTAAGATCAGTAAAACTTCTTTAGATGTATCAATTTTACCCTGCCACCAAAATAATGACTGAACGCCTCCTATAATATTGGCACAGGCGATCAATTTGGCTTCTAACAAGCCGCGGCTGATTTTCTCTGCTTCTTTTTTGTCTTTGGCCGTGACTAAAATGACAATGTACTGGGTTTTCATAATAGCATCATTAAGGATATCATGCGGCCGGCTTTGGCGCCGTCACGCCGATGTGAAAAATAATTTTTATTACAACAAGTGCAAATCCCGCTATCAAGGATGTTTTCTTGCTTCACGCCCGCTTGCAGCAATTGATCACGGTTGGCGCTTATAACATCCAAATACAAATGCCCGTCCCTCTCCTGAAGATGCTCAGGGAAATAATCCAAAAATTCCTCACCCACCTGATAACAGCACTCACGGATGCTGGGGCCCAAAAAGATCTTTAGATCAGGAAACTGGCTATCATACTTTTTATGCATCTTTTGCGCAGTCTTGGCAGCAATCGCCTTATGGGTCCCCTTCCATCCGGCGTGGGCCAGGCCTATGGCCCGATGCACGGGGTCAAAAATGAAAACCGGCACACAGTCTGCCGTGCGTATGGCTAGGGCCAAATTTTTTTCATCGGTTATATAGGCATCTGCATCAGGACAGCCTTTAAAGACCCCCGCTCTCGCTGGAATGACAAAGGATTTGTGAGCTATAAGAACATCATCGCCATGGACCTGTTTGCGCCAAAACACTTGGGGTATGTCCAACCCGCAATTTCTTTGTAAATAAGCCCGCTGGATCTGGCTCAAAGGGCTGTCAAAATCAAGGCAGGTAAAATCAACTGAGGCATCACTGGTCAAGGCGATGATGCCTTCGTCCCCGAAAAAAGAATTCGGGGATGACATTTTCTCGGGTTCAAGCTGCATCAATCAAATCCTTAGCAGGAACCTTGTCAATCCCCGGGATTGACAAGGTTATCTCCGGGTGCCCCTTTTTATGGTCCGCGATCTTCTGGATCTTGCCGTCTAATTTCTTGAAACTTTTATCGCTGATATCCGCGTATTGGTTGCTGACCTTATCGATCAGGCTTCCCAAATCCGCAAAACGGTTTTTGAATAATTCATAGTCCTTGGTAAAGCCCTCGATCAACTCAATGATCTTCTTGATGTCCTTCTCAAAACGAAAATGCTCATGGGCCTGGCGGACAACGCTTAACATGGCATACAAGGTAAATGGTGAACAGATCACCACCTTCTGTTTTAAGGCAAAATCCATCACATCCGGCATTTTATCCTGGATAAAACCAAAGACCTGCTCATTAGGGATGAACAACAGGACAAAATCCAGGGTATTTTCCGACGGATTAATATAATCACGGTTCTGGATCTCTTTAATGCGGTCTTTGACGTTCTTAATAAATTCTTTTTCGTAACTGTCCCGCTGCATCCCTTCAGGCGCGTTGACCATTTGCAGATAATTATCCAAAGGAAATTTGACATCCATGTTGATGCAATGGCCTTGAGGCAGAAGAAAGGTAAAATCCGGCTTGGTCGCGCTGGCATTGACATTTTGCTTGAGGTAATTGACGTTTTCGATAAGGCCGGCGTAGTGGATAATGTCCTCGGCCATGCGCTCGCCCCATTGCCCGCGCAATTTGACATTGCCTAAAATATTATTCAATTTAACGGTGGTTTCCGCGAGTTTCTGGGTGGCGACAGAAGCATTTTTAAGCTCATTCTCGAGGCTGCCGAATTTGCGGGCATGGTCGCCTTGCGACTCGCGCAACAATTGCTGGTATTTGCCTAACTCTTCTTTGAGCCCCGCGACAGTATGCTCAATGGCCTGTTTGCGCAGTTCCATCTGCGCGGCGGTGTCCCTTTGGGAAAATTCCATCTTGCGCATGAATAAAACCAGGACAACCATGGTCGCGATCAAAACAGCGATGACCGCGATGGCTAAAAGAATTTCGGGCATGGTAATTTCTCCCATTTGATCATTTTACCATTGTGATCAAAATATACATATACCTTATCTTTGGCCAACCTATAAATAGCGTAGCGGTAAAGCCATCGCTGGCTGCCATCGCTCAGGTCTTTTTTAAGGATGGGGGCCCCAAAAGCTTTTACAAAGGAGCCTTCATCTTTATAATCATTGATGGTTCCTTTATCAATGACCTTAGACAGATCATCATAATGGCCATTAATGGATTTGACCAAACGGTGCTGAGCGTCTTTTTCATTGGAATAACCCTGTAAAATAAAAACCTCATCGAGATTTCCAAGGATGGCGCATCCGGATAAACACAGGCAGGTAAGGACCAAATAAGGGATGATTTTCATATTCTCTATCTTACTTACTAATCCGGATTTTTTCCTCTTGTAATTGATCTAAAATAACAACAATGTCCCGCAACCGTTTTTGGATATCCTTAAAGCGTATGCCGTATTCCTTGATCATATTAGGATCGCGACCAAAGGTGTCGCTTAAAAAGCGGGACTTGACGTAGCTTTCCGTCTCTAACTGTTTACTCTCAGCTTCCAGGGCCCGGGTTTCTTTTTTGATCTCATCTAAACGCTTCAAGGCCTCATTATGACGTTCATGCGCCTGCTTTAACTGCTGGTTTTTGATATCTTCCATGGAAGCCTGGAATTGTTTTTTATTATCAGCACCGCCCACGGCCCTGCCTTTCTGGGCTGCTTTCTGCAGATCAATGCCTGCTTTTTTCTCCAGATAATAATCCAGGCTGCCGTGATAATTCTTCAGCTCGCCAGGGACGACTTCCACAATGTGATTGGCGATATTCTTAACGAAAAACAGGTCATGGCTGATAAAGCACAGCGTGCCTTCGTATTTCTGGAAACAGCTGGTCAAGGCCTCTACCCCGTCGATGTCCAAATGGGTCGTAGGCTCGTCCAGGCAGATGAAATTAGGCGGATTGACCAAAAGCTTGGCTAAGATCAAACGGCTTTTCTCACCGCCTGACAAAACACGCACATGCTTAAAAACATCGTCACCCCTGAAATTAAATACGCCCAGCAAGGTCCGCATCTGCGCTTGCGGCACACTACGCTCGGTAGCAGAGGCCAATTCTTCAAAAACGGTACGGGCTGGGTTTAAAACATCAAGCCGCGTCTGGGAAAAATAGCCCAAATTGACCTGATGCCCAAGTTTGCGCGTCCCCGCGTCAGGAGGCAGGACCCCGGCGATCATTTTAAGCAGCGTTGATTTACCGGCACCATTGTGGCCGACCAAGCACAATTTCTGGCCCTTGGTGATCTCAAAATCCA
>JABDCU010000044.1 GCA_013287965.1 Candidatus Omnitrophota bacterium
GTAAGGTGAAAGGTAAAAAATGACCTGTGAAAATACCCAAAGATAAAATCAAGGCTAACCAACAACAAGGCCTATGCGTGCTGTTCATAGCTCTATAAGTTCCTTGATGCGTCCAAAGCGCTTCTTTGTAAGGCCATCAATATCTTCAAGGCCTTCCAGTTTCTTGAAAGGGCCGTTCTCGTGCCGATAATCCACAATCCTCCCGGCTAATTTAGCGCCGATGCCCGGAAGCATTTGCAATTGGTCTGCGCGTGCCGTATTGATATTGATCTTGAATTGACGCACCTGTTTGGCCCAACGCACAGGCGCGATGTCACGGCGCAAAGCCAATTGCACAAAAGCGCCCATGATAAAAACAACCATGATGATGGCAATAAACTTGCGTTCCTGCGGAGTCAAATAAAACATCGGGAAAGCACTTCTTTAGGGGGAATTAAAAACAACACCAACGCTTCGGGGAAGAAGCGATTTAATTATAACAAAATCCCTGAAAAATCAAAAATAATTTAATTACTCATCGCCAACGCCGGCGATGTTTGGGTGAGGCCCAACAAGGGATAGATATTAGTAATGGTTGTAATACCGGTGACAACAGGCAGGATGCCGTCAAAATCACCCATCCTAAAGCGTTCAATCATGGCCTGGTCAAGTTTGATCCGGATCCCCGGGCCTTGCCGTTGCATGTCTATTTTGGAAGCATTGAGGTCGATACCACCCGTATCCCATTTCCTAGCAGGAACAACTGCGCCCCTTGCAGAACTCGCATGCAGTGCTCCCAATCTATTTACATGTACTACGAAGGTTTCTTTTTTTGCACTCATCGCGGAGTTGCCATTTGTCTGCGGAATAATTGCCTCTAAGGAATCAGGATCAAAATGCTGGTCAACAATCTCTGCCTTAGGCTTACCATCAACAAGCCCGATCTTTAATACTTTCACTGTGTCACCATCCGGGTTGGAAACAACTCCAGGCTGATGAAAAACACCATTAGTGGTAATAAATGAAAATACTCCGTGGACCTCGCCTTGAACATATTGTTCGGTAAACGCCTTTTTTCCGGCAATAATTTCTTCCGCGTCTTCATATGAATGACGCACATCATGGATTTCTTCTTTTTCGTCATTAAGAAATGCGTAGCGACGATCGTGATTTTCTGCTTTCTCTTTACCTGCTTTTGTACCATCCAAGTTATTAACTTCCTTGCTTTCAACACGCGTAGTGCCTACCGCGCCGGTATCACGCAGAAGGCCCGCTATAGCCAAGTTCATGAATCCTTCCGGGGCCGCACTGATGGTCAAAACAGTCTTGTGCAAACCATAATCCCGGCCTGTGGCCTCCTTGTACATTTCAGGGGTCATGGCAGCTTTTAACCCATGCATCACTGTCCCGTCTGCAATGGTAGTTATCACAAGCCCTGGGACCTGCTTTTTAATGATAGCAAGCACTTCCAAGAATTTCTTTTCACGCCCGCGGTCCATGACAACCATTTCTTCTTTCACATCTTTAATAGGGATATTCCTGCTCTCAGCAAGAAATTTAAAATATTCCATAATATATTCCGGATGGCGGGCATAAACTTCTGGGTCACTTAATGAAAGTTCTTCTCCATCAACAGAAACCTTCCTCAGCCGAAACTCATTGGCATGTTCACCTAAATTCGTCATAAAAAGACCCACATAAAGATCAGGAATATTGCCGATGCTTTTCACGCCTGGCCCCATAACAATGGTACTGGTAGCGCCGGACTCGCTGTCTTTAATATTGTGCAGTCCTTTCCCTTTGGAATTAGTAACAAAAGAATTTGTCCCTTCAACAACATCCACAATAACATCTGCGATCGGATAACTATGACCTCCCTTGCTTGTGTATATTTCTAAGTCATCGCCGATCGTTGTCTCATGGATCTCTTCTTTTATCTCATCAGGGACAACAACTTCATTGGCTTTTAAACTTTCCGCGACTTCATCACGGCCAAAACCTTCGCTGGAACGCACTCTTAGAATGACCCGGTCCCTGTTCGCGATGTAAACATAAATGCGTTTCGCAATACCGTCAGAAACATCCTTGATAGCTCTGGTCATGGTCTTAAAATCTTCCTCACTCAGGGGTTCCTGTAACCCTTCTCTGCTGGAAAGAAGGCTCATGACCTTCATTAATTGCGGTTCCGGCTGCCCTTCAATCGAAAGATTACTGTGCTTGATACGATTTGAAATGTCTGAAAAGAAAGATATCAAAGTATTGATCTCATCAAAATCAGGGTTGGTGGCTTTTCGAGATTTAATATTCTGTATGACCTGATCTGCTCCGCGCAGTTTAAATCTTGTTAATATAACGCCCGTGGTACTGGCCACGCTTGCGGCATATTGCGTCGCCTGGGCCACCATCGCCGCGTTGGCGGGTTGTTGAAGATTCCCATTACTCGTCGTCCTTTGGGCGGTGATGGTAATATCCACAAAAGGGCCTTGTTCTGCTGCTTGCCGAGCTTGGGTAATTGAGGCAAAATCGATTCTTTTCGGTTCTACTTGCAACCCGCCCGAAAAATACTTTCTTGGCAATATTCCCTGTTCCTTGCTCGGCAAACCGGTAGGAGATGCCATAGTGACCAGGTCTTCCTTAATATAGTTAAACACGCCCTTCTTATAGGCCTTCAAATACTGCCGGTAGATCTGCTCTTTGATTGTCTTATCTGTTACATCCACGCCCACTATTTTGTTCTTATTGGAATATACTTGATTTAACAGCGCGGTTTTAAGAGTTTCCTTATACCATTTGGCCAAGATCAAAGAATGAAAGATCTGGCGTAAAGGAGCGAAGTTCTTGCCTTCGTTAACTTCTTTTTCCAGGGCTGGAAGGACAATTTCACGGATAATCTGACTGCCTAAGGCATGGGTATCATTGATGGGTTGGGTTTGCTGATGCTTGTTCAATGCCATGTAGTCTTCATCCAGCATCACCTTCAAATGGCTGTCCACCACGAACACCGTGTCCTTGGCCTCATAAACACTGGCTTTGTCCGCCACGATCCAGACCTTATTAAAAGTATTCACCGGGATTTGGGTTGTTCCGAAACGTTGGGAAGCCTCTGTGTAGATCCTGTTCCAGAAACTTTTTCCTAAGCCTTTTTCAGGATAAATAAGGGAAGCGGTGATCTGTTTTAAGATGTAGTCTTGGGCCAGCATGTCACGGCCCAATTCGGTTTCACCGGTGGCTTGGGGGATAATACGGTCTTTTTCATAAGGCGAAAGGT
>JABDCU010000045.1 GCA_013287965.1 Candidatus Omnitrophota bacterium
CACCGACGATAAAACGGCGGCGGCGGTCATATTCTTTTTTCATGGCCTGCACGTCAGCGGCGGAATTCTTTAAAGCTTCAATGGCCGCCATCTGGCCGGTGATCGAGGCGCATAACATGGTGTACTGGTGGATCTTGGTCATGGCCCCTACGATGTCCGCGGGGCCGCAAACATAGCCGATGCGAAAACCTGTCATGGCATAGGCCTTAGAAAAACCATTAAGATAAATGACCCTGTCACGCATCTGCGGCAACGTGGCCATCGGTGTGTGTTGGAAATCATAGGTCAATTCATCATAAAGCTCATCGCTGATGACCAGCATATCATGTTTTTTGATGACTTGGCTCAAGGCTTCCAATTCTTTTTTGTTGTACGAGGTGCCTGTGGGATTGCACGGATAACCCAACAGGATGCCGCGCACACCCTTTCCCGCGGCTTCATCGATCTGCTGCGGTGTCACTTTAAAGCCGTTTTCAACGCCCGTTTTTAAGAATACCGCCTCACCGCCGGCCAATTCCACCACCGGCCCATACGCCACATAGCAGGGTTCGGGTATCAGGATCTTCTCGCCGGGATTAAGGATGGCCCGCATCGCCAGGTCCAGGGCCTCACTGACACCGACGGTGATAAGGACCTCTTCTTCAGGGTCATAGGTGAGGTCATAACGTTTTTTCAAGAACGCGGTGATATCACGGCGCAGTTCGATCATGCCCTTATTGGAAGTATACGAGGTATAACCTTGTTCGAGGGATTCGATGGCGCGTGCACGCACATGCCAAGGGGTGACGAAATCCGGTTCTCCGACACCTAAAGAGATGACGTCTTTCATGCCCAGCACTAAATCAAAAAAAGCCCTGATGCCTGAGGGGGCCAGTTGATCGACCCTTTTAGAAATTCTCATGCGCTTCCTTAGTACGAAATATTCTGCCTGCGTTCATTTTTAGGATGTTTAAAAACCTGACCTTCTTCTTTGTACTTGCGCAGTAAAAAATGTGTGGCTGTCTGGCGCACATTGGCCATGGATGAAAGTTTCGCGGCGACAAAATCAGCCACTGTATGGATGTTTTCACCCTCAACGATCACCAACAGGTCATACCCGCCGGAAAGCAAATAACAGCTTTTGACCTCGGGATAACTGTAGATCCGCTCGGCGATGCTGTCAAAACCAACGTCTTTTTGGGGCGTGATCGACACCTCGATCAAGGCGCGTACTATGGTCGAAGAATTAGTTTTCACTTTAGACATACAAGCTCCTTCCATACAATTCCATATTTTTTTACATTGATTAGGATGTGCCGATTCCTTAAATTTATATTAGATAAACGGCCTTACTTTATACTTTGATCTTTAACAAAATCCACCCGGCGCTCCAACCTGGCCACCTGGTCTCTTAAAACATCAATGTCCTCACGCAAGACCTTGATCTTAGAGCGCATCTGATTATTACGGGCATCTATCAAAACCATTTCGTGGACCATTTTCTTTTTCTTGAGCGGCCATGACAATGCCGTCAAGGAAGATTGCTTTAGCCCATCCATGCGCAATTCATAAGCGGAAATATCAGCCTCAAGCTCTTCCTTGCGCTTTTTAAGCTCACCGTACCTGCCGGCCCCCGCTTCATTTTCCAGGAGCACTTCTTGCTTGCTTTGGTCTTCAAGCTGCTTGCGCAATTGGACCAACTGATCATCTGCCCGGGGTTGCGCTGTATTTTGAGAAGGCTGGGCCTCTGTCTTTTGTCCCTGCCCCGCCTGTGGCGGGGCCTGCTGATGGAGCTCTATCTCCGAGATCGTATATTTCAACTGTTGGATATTACGGTCTATGCCCGACTGCTTCTTTGTCAAATTCTTCAACTGTTCATCAAAAGCCCTGGCCTGCGCTCTTTTTGTTTTAATGACCTGTGTTAACTCCTCGATACGCTCCTGCTGGTCTGTCCGGCCATGCCGTTCTTTGATATAACGGCCTATCTGTTCATTTTTAGCTTGCTGCTCATAAACCGATCGCTGTAATTGCTGCACCTGGCCTATTAACTGCTGGTATTCAACTTGTAAGCCGTTATTTTCAACCATCAGGGTCTGGGCCCTGGATTTGATCACGTCCAGGGTCAACTGCCATTGTTCCGGCATGGATGATGGCTGTTCTTCAGGGGCCTGTGCCCTGGCATCAAATCCCCACCACAAAACAGGCAATATAATGATGAATAGACGAAGTCTCACGCATCAATTATAACGGTTTATTTCCGATGGGGCAAGGGTGAGAAGATAAATCCTTTGAGACGTCCGCTTTTTGGATCTATGATCTTGGAGGTCATTTTAGCGGCGTCTTGGGGAGAGCATTGGTCTTCAAATTGGACGATCAATTTACGGCTGGGTTGGGCGCGATTGTGCACCTTGGCCACCGGCTCCTGGCCTAAAAAACAGCCCTTGGTATAGGAAACATGGTCGTGTTCGTGGACGTTGAGGATAAATTCATCAGCTTGATAATCAACGCCCATCAACGGGACATTATGCTCCAGGCGATACAAGGTAAATTCCTCCTCGCTAATGCTGTTGGCGTGATCTTCAGAAGCCCATACGATTTGGCTGCTGTCTAAATCAATAAAAGTATTGTGCGGACTTGGGGCTATGCTCACGTGAGCTAATTTCGCATAACGCTCCAGATGTTTTAAAAGATTATCTACCGCGATCGCAGGCACACTGATCAGGAATTCATCGTCGCTGATCTTCTTTTGGCGAAAGGTGGCGATGATACGGCCGTGCTGGTTTAAAAAGGCATTCAACGGGGCGTCTATGATATTGGACGTGATGCCGTTTAAAAACCCGGACGCGAGATCCCCTGTTTTTTGGTCGGCAGAGCTAATCTTTAATGCCTTAATGCTTAAAACTGTGTCGGGGAGTTTGTATAATCTCATTTGATCATTTTGCGGGCCAGGCCCAAGGCTTCTTGTTTTGTTTTAATTTTACCCAAAGCTGCAGATTCTTCAACCTTACCAAGGATCTTACCAAAAAGTTCTGAGGGTTCTAATTTTAATGTTTTGATCAGGTCTTTGCCTGTTAAGAGGCGCTGCTTGGGTTTCTGGTCTTTACGCTCAAAA
>JABDCU010000046.1 GCA_013287965.1 Candidatus Omnitrophota bacterium
GCATCTCATCCGCCTCGATCATGCTCATCGCTTCTTCAACCACCTCACTCTGCATTTTTTGACGGTCCTGATTGTGTGTCTCCAAACTACGGGCCAAGGCCTGGGCATCAACGGGATTTTCTGACAAAAGCAGGTCTAAAGAAACCGTGGCTGAATCCATGCGCCCCGCGGCGTTTAAACGGGGACCTAAAATAAAACCGATATAATACGGTTTCATTTTTTTGCCCGCGATCTTGGCCACTTCCAGCAAGGCCTGAAGGCCCGGCTTATTGGTCCGTTCAATATACGGTAAACCATTTTTAACAAAGATACGGTTCTCCCCCAGCAAAGGCACCACATCCGCCACTGTCCCCAAAGCCACCAGGTCCAGGTCTTCTAAAGGAATTTTCCCCAAAATCGCCTGCATTAATTTTGCCACCAAGCCCACGGCGGATAAATTCTTAAAAGGATACAGGCAGTCCGCGCGTTTTGGGTTGATCACAGCCAATGCAGGCGGAAGATCACCCGCGTCGGGCTCATGATGGTCAATGACAATAACATCAATACCGGCGGCCTTTATAGCTTCGATGGGGGCAAAGGCATTGATGCCGCAATCCACGGTGATAAGCAAATGTATCCCTTGAGACCTGGCAAATTCCGCCACTTCTTGATTTAGGCCATAGCCTTCTTCCATACGGTGCGGAATATAATTAACCGTTTGTATACCCAGATGATTGAACAGGCGGCGCAATAAAGCGCTGGACGTCACTCCGTCCACGTCATAATCACCGTAAATAAGCACCTTTTCAGATCCTTTTTGGGCCTTATCAATACGGGCGACAGCACGGTCCATGTCTGTGAGCAAAAAAGGATTGTTCAAAGAAGCCATGTCAGCGGATAAAAATATTTTGGCTTGGGCCGCCGAGGTGATCTGGCGGTTGATCAAAAGCTGGGCGATGATAGGATGAATGCCCAAAGCATCGCTGATGTTTTTTTGTAATTGCGGATCTTGAGGCTGGATGACCCATCGTTTGGTCATAGGGATCACATCTTTTCAGGGGCGGAAACCCCTAGCAATCTTAAACCGTTACCTAAGACTACCCTGGCCGCTTCGATCAAACCTAAGCGCTCAGTGGAAAGTTCTTTATCCGCATCCAGCACCCGGCAGAAATCATAAAACTTATGGAAAGCACCGGCAATGCCCTGCAAATAATTGATCAGGGCAAAGGGCTCCAGGGTCTTGGCACATCCGATGAGTATATCAGGGTAAAGGCCGATCCTGCGTATTAAATCAATTTCTTCAGGATGCTGTAAATGTTTAAAGTCCCGGTTCTTTGGCGAGTAATGAAACTCGTCCTGTGCTTTGCGGATAATGCTATGGATGCGCGCGTGCGCGTATTGGATATAATACACCGGATTCTCCGGGCTTTGCTTTTTGGCCAACTCAAGGTCAAATTCCAGATGGGCGCTGGCCTGGCGCATTAAAAAGAAAAACCTGGCCGCGTCCCGGCCTACCTCATCAATGACCTCGCGAACACTGATAAACTCTCCCCGGCGGGTAGACATCGAAACTTCCTTGCCGTCCCGGTAAATAGTGGCCAACTGCACGATCAGGACATCCAGGTCATCTTTAGAATGGCCTAAGGCGGCAGCCGCGGCCTTGATACGAGGGATATACCCATGATGGTCCGGCCCTAAAATATCAACAATGCGGGTAAAGCCCCTGGCAAATTTATCCTTATGGTACACAATGTCCGGGGTCAAATAAGTGTATTGCCCGTCACTTTTCCTGACCACCCGGTCTTTATCATCTCCCCATAAGGTGGATTTAAACCACCAGGCGCCCTCGCTCTCATAAACATATTCTTTTTTCTTAAAATCCGCCAAAAGCTCTTCAATGGCCTTACCCGTGGCGATCTTGGATTGATAGGACCATATATCAAAATCCACACCAAAATCTTCCAAATCTTTTTTGATCATGCCCATCAAATACTTAACGCCGAACTTTCTAAACTCTGCCTCCGGCTCTTTGTCCAGGTCAGTAGCTGTTTTAATGCCCTGTTGGTCCAAAAACAACTGCGCCATCACGCGGATATAATCACCCTGATAGGCCTCTTCAAAAAGAGGCACGTCCTCGCCTAAGATCTGCTGGGCCCGCACTTTAATAGAACGGCCCAAAATATTGATTTGATTACCCTCATCATTCACATAATATTCCCTTTGAGCTCTAAAGCCGACGGCGCCAAGGATATTGGCCAAGCTGTCCCCCACCGCGGCCTGGCGGCCATGGGCCACTGTTAAAGGGCCGGTGGGATTGGCACTGACGAATTCCAAACAGAATTTTTTGCCCGCGCCAAAATCAGAACAGCCATATTTGTCTTTCTGCTGGAAAACATCGTATAAAACATGATAAAAACCAACCGGAGACAAATAAAAATTGATAAACCCCGGTGCTTTGATCTCAATCTTGGCTATCTCTTGGGAAAGAGGACTGGTCTCCAAAAGCTCTTGTAATCGCGGCAGGATTTGTTGGGCAATGACTAAGGGACTTTTTTTAAGCAAACGGCTTAATTGTAAGGCGATATTGCAAGAAAACTCCCCATGTTGTTTATCTGCGGGCACATCGATGATGACCTGAGGGGAAATATTCCCTTCAAACATTTTCAGGGATTCTTCAATGAGAGCTTGTAATTGGCGGCGTGTATCGGAAAACATAGATCACCTAAAAAATAAGCCCCTTAAAGAAATCTTCCTTAAGGTGCTTTTTATTTAAATAAACAGATTACTTTTTCTTGCCACGTGTTTTGTATTCAATTTTAACAGCGTCCTGCCAGAGATGTTCAAGGGCGTAAAATTCACGGGCATGAGGCTCAAAAATATGGGCAACCACATCTCCCATGTCCAACAAGACCCAAGTGCCGTTTTCCTGAGAATGCTGCGGTCCGCCTGGTTTCCTTAAGCCGTGGCTT
>JABDCU010000047.1:0-2056 GCA_013287965.1 Candidatus Omnitrophota bacterium
TCACTTTTTCAGCAATGTCCTGCACTTCTTCAATGTGAATGGATTTACCATCCGGCCAGCGGGTGCGGATCTCGGAAACGACTTTCTCGGTCAATTCCTGGGCTTTTTCGATCAAAATTTCATTATAAACGCCCTTATTTTGGGCGATCAGGGCCTTGGCAATGGCCAGGGCGATCTTTTCCTGCTTGAAAGAAACCACCTTGCCGTCACGCTTGATCACCGAATACAGTTCAAACAATTTGCGGCGCTCCGCGTGATAGCGGCGGTACGAAGCATAACGTTCGCCAACTTCCTTATGGCCGTTCTCATACAGCTGGCGGATCACCTCATCCTGGATCTCTTCAACAGTTAAGTACGGCCGTTGGATCCCCCGTTCTTTGAGGACAGCCACCACACAATCAGTGACCTTTTGGGCATTTTTCATGATCTCTTCACTAAGTTCAGACTCACGGGGAAGGCCGATCTGTTCTTTGAAAGAATTGGCTATGGCGTGGGTGATGCGATTGGGGATAAACTCGATGACTTGACCATTACGTTTCTGGACCTTGATATCAAAATTGGCGGCGGTAGTATCTTGCGGCATCCGGCTTGTCCTCCTGGGGGTAAAAAACACTATATATACGCTTGATTGGCCAATGCAATACTACATATAGTAGTTTGATAAAAATCCGAAGTCAAATTCTTTTTTAAATATTTTAACCATTTGTCCGGCATGGGCTCGTCGGGCTGTTACTTTTTGGCCGTGCTGTAACGCTTTTCAACTTCCTGCCAGTTGACAACATTCCAAAAAGCCGCGATATAATCAGGACGACGGTTTTGGTAATGCAGATAATACGCATGCTCCCAGACATCAATGCCTAAGATGGGGGTTTTACCTTCCATCAGGGGACTGTCCTGATTAGGTGTTGAAGAAATTTCCAATTTACCATCTTTAGAAACAGTGACCCAGGCCCAGCCGCTGCCAAAACGGGTGGTCGCCGCCTGGGCGAATTTTTCTTTAAAAGCATCAAAGGAACCAAAAGCCTGATTGATCGCCGCGGCGACTTGTGCCTGCGGCTGGCCGCCGGCCTTGGGGCCGATAATGCTCCAAAAAAACGTATGATTGGCATGACCGCCGCCATTATTACGCACGACATTGCGGATATCTTCGGGGATGGCATTCATATTGGCGATCAATTCCTCGACGGACTTGCTTTCCAGGTCTGCCTTGCCCTTGATGGCATTGTTGACATTATTAATGTAGGCTTGATGATGTTTGGTGTGGTGGATCTCCATGGTACGCGCATCAATGTGCGGCTCCAGGGCATTATACGGATAGGCCAACGGGGGTAAGGTAAAAGCCATAATATTCCTCCAATATTGTCATTCCCGCGCAAGCGGGAATCTATTTATTAATGATTATGCCCACAGCCGCAAGCGTCACCTTTAAGGGCTTTAAGGACTTCCTCGTAATTAGGCTCAGTAGCCACCTCTTTAACTAATTGTATATAGGAAACCTTGCCTTTTTCATCGATCACAAAAATACAACGGGCCAAAAGCCCCAAACCCTTGATCAAAACCCCGTAGGTCTCGCCAAAATTACCGCGATAATCAGACAAGGTCTTGACAGCGGTGGCCCCGGCCGCCCCGCACCAGCGCTTTTGCGCGAAAGGCAGGTCTTTGCTGACCGTCAACACCACAACATCTGAAAGTTTGGAGGCCTCCTGATTAAATCTCTTGGTTTGAAGATCGCAGACCGGAGTATCCAGCGACGGAACTACTGACAAAATAACTTTTTTACCTTTAAAAGAAGACAGCTTGACCTCGGAAAGATCATTAGCCACCAAGGTGGCATCAGGAGCATTGTCCCCTACCTTGATCTCATTGCCGGTCAAGGTCAAAGGATTACCTTTCATGGTGATTGCACCTATACGTTCTGCCATAATTATTCCTTTCTGAATTTACTTTTCTAATTGTGTTTTATAGATTTGCGCGGCCAAGACACCGCCCACGATAGGACCAACCCAATAGATCCAGGCATTTTGCAAACCGCCGCCCATTAGTGCCGGGCCTAAGA
>JABDCU010000047.1:2101-2945 GCA_013287965.1 Candidatus Omnitrophota bacterium
CATCAATACATCCAAAGCTACTGCTAATCCGATAAATAAGCCCCCCACTTTAGGCGCGCGCGCATCAACCGCTGTACCATAGATCACAAAAACCAAAAAGAAGGTCAAAATAATTTCAGTCACGAGCCCCATCTGTGCCGAAATTCCCGGACCTAAAGCAGGCACACCCATGCTCACTGCTGTTAAAGCATCCGCGGGCACACACAGTTTGATCAAAAGAGCGGCAAAAATGGCACCAAGGCATTGGGCAATCACATAAGAAATGGCATTGATAGTATCAATTTTCTTGGCTGACCAAAGGCCAATGGTCACCGCCGGGTTCAAATGCCCGCCGCTGACAGCTGCTGTGGCTGAAGCCATGGTCCCGATGGCCAAGCCATGCGCCAGGGCAATGCCTGTCAATCCCACCTTACCGCCGGTCAAATGGTCCGCGACAATCGACCCCACACCGATAAAGATAAGAGTGAAGGTCCCGATAAATTCTGCAACTAAAGCTTTATTGTTCACCTGCGATAAGCGTAGTCGGGCCATATTTCCTCCAAATTTTTTAGACAAAAGACATAATACAATCTTCTTTGTATTTGTCAATGGTTTGATATAATGCACTTGTATAAATTTTAAAAAGTGCATTTCTCAAAACTTTACGATGACGAAGGAACAGGGAATATTGTTTATTTATAAAACTAAAATCAGATTGCACGACACAGACGCCGCGGGCATTATTTTCTTTGCCAATCAGTTTAAAATTGTCCATGATGCTTACGAAGACCTGCTGGAAAAATTCGGTTGGAGTTTTCATACCATGCTCAAGGGCACGCATTATTTCCTGCCCATCGTGCACGCT
>JABDCU010000048.1:0-2731 GCA_013287965.1 Candidatus Omnitrophota bacterium
GCTCCCCGGTAAGAACCATCACCACCGACGACCACCAGGGCATCAATGCCATTGCGGTGCAAGACTTCCGCGGCCTTTTTCTTGCCTTCATCCGTGGAAAAATCTTTGGAACGGGCGGTTTTCAAGATGGTCCCGCCTCTGTTGATGATATTCGAAACTGAACGGTGGTTCATGGGCACAATATCATCTTCCAAAAGCCCCTGATACCCGCGCATGATACCAGCCACTTCAAGCCCAAAATGCAAAGCATAGCGCGTCACCGAACGGATGGCTGCGTTCATCCCCGGACCGTCCCCGCCGGACGTCAAAATCCCAATTTTCTTGATCTTATTAGCCATGGGATCAATACCTATAGTGGTCTGGTTTAAAAGGTCCCTGGGGCTTGATGCCGAGATATTTGGCTTGCTCAGCAGTCAAAACTTCCAGCTTGGCACCGACTTTAGCTAAATGCAGACTGGCTACTTTTTCATCCAGGCTTTTAGGCAGTGTATAAACTTTATTTTCATACTTATGCCCGTTTTGCCAAAGTTCTATTTGGGCCAAAACTTGATTGGTAAAAGAATTGCTCATGACGAAAGACGGATGGCCCATGGCACAGCCCAAATTGACTAACCGGCCTTCAGCTAAAATAATGATCTTCTTGCCGTCGGGATAGGTGTATTCATCAACCTGGGGCTTGATCTGTACCTTTTTAACATCTTTGCGCTTGTTCAAATAAGCGACATCAATTTCCAGGTCAAAATGCCCGATATTGCAGACTATTGCCCCGCTTTTCATGATATCCAAATGTTTGCCGACAATGACATTCATACAGCCTGTAGCCGTGACAAAAATGTCGCCGATCTTGGCCGCTTCACTCATGGGCATCACTTGATAACCTTCCATCGCCGCCTGCAAGGCGCAGATAGGATCAATTTCCGTGACGATCACACGCCCGCCCAAACCTTTGAAAGACTGCACACAGCCCTTGCCCACATCGCCATAACCGGCAACGACACAAACCTTGCCTGCGATCATGCGGTCGGTCGCGCGCTTAATGCCGTCGATCAATGACTCACGGCAGCCGTATAAATTATCAAACTTGGACTTGGTGACCGAGTCATTGACATTAATGGCTGGCATCTTTAAGGTGCCTTTATTCATCATCTCATACAGGCGATGCACACCTGTCGTGGTCTCTTCTGAAAGACCACGAATACCTTTTAAATACTGCGGATATTTTTCGTGGACCATGATGGTCAAATCACCGCCATCATCCAGGATCATGTTAGGGCCCTGCCCGCCTGGCCAATGAATGGTCTGTTCCACACACCAGTCATACTCCGCCAAGGTTTCACCTTTCCAGGCAAAGACCGGAATACCGACGGCAGCAATGGCCGCGGCTGCATGGTCCTGGGTTGAAAAAATATTGCAGGACGACCAGCGCACCTGTGCTCCTAACTTGATCAAGGTTTCGATCAAAACCGCGGTTTCAATGGTCATATGAATACAACCGGCAATGCGCGCACCTTTAAGCGGCTGTTTGCCTTCGTATTCCTTGCAGATGGCCATGAGTCCCGGCATCTCAGTTTGAGCAATTTCAATTTCTTTGCGTCCCCAGGAAGCTAAAGACATATCTTTGACTTTAAAATCCTGGATTCCCGCCTTCGCGGGAATGACAGCTTTAGATTTAGGTGTAGGCTTGGTCATAAGTTTGGTCATGATTTAAGCATCCTTCTTTAAGGCCGCGGCCTTGTCGGTTTTTTCCCAGGAAAATCCAGGACGGCCAAAGTGGCCATAGGAAGCGGTTTTACGATAAATGGGTCTACGCAGATCAAGTGTTTCAATAATGCCTTTAGGAGACAGGTCAAAATGCTTGCGCACGAGTACTGTTAAATGTTGTTCAGAGATCTTACCCGTGCCATAGGTATCAACCATGATAGACACCGGCTGAGGATAACCAATGGCATAGCCCAACTGCAAAAGGCATTTTTTAGCCAAACCCGCGGCCACAATATTCTTAGCCACATAACGCGCCATGTAGGCGGCAGAACGATCAACCTTGGTCGGGTCTTTGCCGGAGAAGGCACCACCGCCATGCGGGACGGCACCGCCATAGGTATCAACAATGATCTTGCGGCCGGTGACACCGGTATCGGACTGCGGACCGCCGACGACGAATTTACCGGTTTCATTCACATAGAATTTAGTGTTCTTATCCATCAACTTGCCGACGATGGGATGGGCAATGATCTTGATCATTTCCTGACGGGCACGGTCAGTGATCTTCTTGCCCGTTTTATCCAGGATATCTTCGGTGTGCTGGCAGGCCAAAACAACCGCATCAACACGGATGGGAGTATCATCTTCGTATTCGATCGTGACCTGGGACTTGCAGTCAGGCCCTAAATATTTAAGGATGCCCTTCACACGGACTTCAGTGACACGCTGCACTAAAGCATGGGCTAACTGGATGGCTAATGGCATCAATTCCGGCGTTTCATTCACGGCGTAACCAAACATGATACCCTGATCACCCGCGCCACCCTTGTCAACACCCTGAGAAATATCAGGGGACTGCTTGTTGATCCCGTTTAAAATAGAACAGGTATTAGCGTCAAAACCGTATTTGGGATGATTATAACCGATATCCAAAAGGACCTCGCGCACCAGCTTGTGCACATCCACATAGGTCGTGGTGGTAATTTCTCCGCCGACGATGACCAGGCCTGCCGTACAAAAAGTTTCACAG
>JABDCU010000048.1:2741-2858 GCA_013287965.1 Candidatus Omnitrophota bacterium
TTTTAAAACAGCGTCCAAAACGCCGTCTGAAATGTTGTCGCAAACCTTGTCCGGATGTCCGGCCCCCACAGATTCAGAGGTAAAAAGATAACGTCCTTTCACAAAAAACCACCTTTC
>JABDCU010000049.1:0-497 GCA_013287965.1 Candidatus Omnitrophota bacterium
CGGCAAACGGCTTAAGTTTCCTGTTAAACAGATAATAGGCCGCATCCGCCTCTTCACTAAAATGACGGGTCCGCCCGCCATAATTGGCATTGGATTGCGCGGTTGGGTCATAATAAATTTCATTCTTATATTGGGCCGTTGTAACGTCAGCCCCCAAGTCCAGGTCGTTAAGGCTCCGGTCTTTAATGCCCAATTGATATTCATTACCTGTCTGAAAGGTGAGTCCTTGTACCACCTTGGCCGGAACAATAGTGCTGCCGTCGATAAAAGAAGCTTGAAAGATCTCATCAATAGCAGGCAGGCGGTAAGAACGGTTATAATTAAAGAATATTTTTGAATCAGGGTTATATTTATACCCTAATCCTCCTTCATAACCTTCCGTTGTGTCGGAACTTTTGACCTTGGATGGTATTTGCGATTTTTGGTCAAAAAGATATTTTGCCCATGCCCCGCGGGCACCGGCATTAAGAAGCCATCGCTCATCCAGTGTCATCTCA
>JABDCU010000049.1:507-2557 GCA_013287965.1 Candidatus Omnitrophota bacterium
TCGAGCAAATAAACACCCTGTGTCACCCTGCTGGCAAAAACGACATCTTCAAGAGTTGAGTCACTGCTGTCGGTCGTTTGCCTGTTTTGTTTACTGTAAAAATAATCATATCCGGAAGTCAATTTGTTCTTCAGGCGGTCTGTTAAAGGAGTCGTCAAGACCACCTTTGGCTGGAACTCATAAGAATTCGTATCATAGTTCGAGAAAAAACTAAAACTCTGCGTAATATGTTTATTAAGGTCCTTGCGTGCGGAAGTAAACAAGGTGAACTCGCCCTCACTGCTGCCTAAATCAAATTTCAAATGAGGCGTCACATCAAAATGGGAATCAGATGTAGAACCAAACTCGTTATAATAACCCGTTCCCAAACCAGTGCGCCCTACTTGATTGATCTCATCAATGGTCAAACTTCCGGGAAGGCGATAACGGTCCAGGTGATAGCCCTGGACAAAATCAATCCCGAAAACATCCGTGGGGTCCCATCCTAAACGGGAATCATAATCATTGGCCCAATAATTACTATGTGTGCGATAACCATCACTTTGCTGGCGGTCATAATTAAATTGATAGTCCAATTGGGCAAGCCCGCCGCTGACGGCCATGCCGTCTTTATTGCCTTTATAGCTGTCCACTTCACTGGTCAAGGTAACTGAAGGCTTGGTATTTTTCAGGCCCCTTTTAGTAATAATATTAATGACCCCGCCCACGGCATTGTCCCCATAAAGAACGGTCCCTGCACCCCGGATGATCTCGATACGGTCAATTGAGCTCAGGTCAATTTGTGCCAGATCAGGCGCTGAAAGATCAATTTGGTTCAAACGGCGGCCATCAACCAGTATCAATACATTTGATATGCTGGTTTCCCCAAAAGCACCTATGTCAACCTGCTGGTTCTTGATATTACTTAATTGGATACTGAAAGCACCGGGTACCGTTGCCAGTAATTCCATCAAATTCTTATCCGGAGACTTGGCTATATCATCGGATGTAATGATGGTCACTGCCCGGTTCATCTGGCCTGTGGTGTCGTTGCTGCGGGAAGCCTGGACAACGATGGTGCCTAGATCAGCCTCCTGGTCCGCTTGCACCAAATTAACAAAAAATAAAACCAATACAAAAATTAAGCCTGAAATCCTCATACATTCCCCCAAAAATAAAAAACCTCAACCGTAATTAAACGATTGAGGTGTCCCGTCACACTTCTCAATGTATGGCGCATTATACTGTCTCACGCAGTTAACGCAAAAATATCAGCCAGTGTTCGGACTCATTGTATTAAAAAAATTATCTACAAATTACCGTAGCGGGACTGTGGCGGGATCAAACCGCGCTTTCCTAAGCTGATATGCTGTTTGTTCCAAGAAATCTGCCGTATCCTATTACAACCTTAAAACAAAGTCAAGTTTTTAAAACCACCTTACTCTTTAATAATTCTTCCCTGGGCACAATAAACACATACGGCTTTTGGGACACAGGATTATTTTTTAGGACCACCACGGTCTTATAAACTTCTTCAATGATCGAAAAATCAATGACTTCTTGGGGAGTACCGGTCTTATAAACACTCCCCTGGCTGATCAAACTCAAACGGTCGCAATATTCACTGGCCAAATTAAGGTCATGTAAAACCATGACAACGGTGAGTTTTAATTCGCGGACCAATTTTCTTAACAGGTCCAGGATGACCACCTGATGGGTAATGTCCAAGTGGGCCGTTGGTTCATCCAATAAAAGCAAGCTCGGGTTTTGGGCCAACGCCCTGGCGATCTGTACCAGCTGCCGTTCTCCGCCGCTTAGATGATCGATGGGCCTGTCGCGAAGACGCGAGGTATCTGTCAGGGCCATGCATTCATGGGCTTTTTGGAGGTCTGCTTTTGATTCCATAAATTGCATGTCCGCGAAATGCGGGAGGCGCCCCAGCAGGACAAATTCTTCGACCGTCATTGCCGCCAAAGGCAAAAGTTGGGAAACAACAGCTGTTCCCCTGGCAAAATCACGAAGAGAAATGTCCCGAAAGTTTTTCCCACCCCAAAGTATCTCCCCGCTCATC
>JABDCU010000050.1 GCA_013287965.1 Candidatus Omnitrophota bacterium
TGCGATTTCATTGGTGGCACCTAAGGTATCGCCGGTCATGCCGTTGATCTTGCTTTGAGAAAATTTAATAAAAATAAAAACAGGAATGATCGCCAAGATGAACAATAAAAGGCCTTTAAGCCCCATGAGAAATAAAAAAATAACTAAACTGCTAATACCCCCCATGACAATATCTTTAATATCCACATTCTTAAAAAAATAATTTGATTTGCCATCCTCCCGGGCATATTTACTCAGATAACAGGCAAGCCCTTGCGCCCATCGTGAATAAACCAAGCCCAAGACCAATATTTTCCAGAAAAATTCATGAGGAAGGCTTATTAAAAACATTAACTTGAGGATCAATAGCGTGCACACACCCACACAACCCATGGTGCCGATGCGGCTATCGCGCATGATCTCAAGGACCTTGTCTTTGGATTTCCCGCTAAAGAAACCATCGCAGGTATCCGCGAATCCGTCGATGTGCAATGCCCCGGTCATCACAATATATAAAGATAAAATACAAGCCACCATTGCCACGTGAGGCAGAAAACCCAAGACAAAAGAAAAAGACGCCAATAACAAACCAAGGCACGCGCCCACCAGGGGAAAATAAGAAAATATGCCCTTATAATCCTCTTCCTGGACCTGGTCCTTTATCCGGACAGGAAAAATAGTCAAGAATTGTACCGCAAGCAGGAATTTTTTCATCACTTATTGCTTTTCTGATACACCGGCAGTTTCAAAGGTCGCCATTTCATTTAGGATCTTGACCCCTGCCTCAATAATACCCATGGCCAAGGCAGCACCAGTACCTTCTCCTAACCGCAGCTCAAGGTCCAAAACAGGTTTTAACCCTAAGTATTGCCAAACGATCCTGTGACCTGGCTCGACGGAGACATGAGAAGCGATCATATAATCTTTTGTCTTTGGTTCTATACTCACCGCGATCAACGCGGCCGCCGAAGAAATAAATCCGTCTATGACGATCGGGACCCTGCGTGCCGATGCGGCCAGAATGACCCCTGTTAGGCCGCCGATCTCATATCCGCCGACCTTCATTAAAACATCAATGCCATCCTTGGGATCAGGCCTGTTTAAACTGATCGCCTTTTTGATGACCGCGATCTTCTTTCCCAGGGTTTTGTCATCAATACCCGTGCCTTTTCCTGTAACTTCCTCTACCGTATGTCCTATCATTACTGAAGCAATGGCACTGGCAGCGGTGGTGTTACCGATCCCCATCTCTCCGGTGGCAGCCATATCAATGCCCTTCTTAAACTCTTGTTCAAATATAGCTATGCCATTCTCGATGGACGCAATAGCGTTTTCTTTGGTCATGGCCGGACCTTGGGCCATGTTTTGTGTGCCCAGCCCGACTTTTTTGATTATCAGCTGCGGATGAGGGTCCATATTAACAGCCACTCCCAAATCAGCGATCACGACCTTGGCCCCCACATGCCGGGCCAGGACATTGATGCCGGCACCCCCGCGAAGAAAATTATAAACCATTTGAGGAGTGACTTCTTTAGGGTATGCGCTGACACCTTCTTGCGTGACCCCATGATCAGCAGCGAAGGTAAAGATGACCTTATGCTTTAATTGAGGGTTTTGGTCCCGTGTGATCTCAACGATCTGTGACGCAAGATCTTCCAGCCGCCCCAAAGAGCCCAGCGGCTTTGTAAGATTATCCAGACGTCTTTTGGTTTCAACAGCAAGAGAACCATCTATCTTTTCAATCCTGCTGATAGTATCTTTTAATAATTTCATCCCTTTGCCTTCCTTTACTTTAATCGGGTCGGAAAACCGATCTGCATCAAAAATACTTCGTCTGCTTTTTTTGCAATGATCTGGTTTCCCCTGCCTAAAAGGTCCCTGAATCTTCTTCCCGCCAAATAAGGCGGGACCAATCCGCTGCCTACCTCGTTCGATACCACAATAACAGTCCCCTTGGCCTTACCCAGCACTTCCCCTAGTTTCTTAAATTCCCGCTCTATTTGGCTGTCCGTCAATTTATCCTCAAGCAGATTAAATACCCATAACCCTAAACAATCAAGCACCAGGGTTTGGGATGGAGAGTGCATTTTTTGCAAAACCGCCGCGATGTTCTTTCCTTCTGTTATCACCTTCCATGAGGCGGGCCTTGATCGACGGTGTTTCGCGATCCGCTCATCCATTTCTTCATCTTTATACGTACAGGTCGCGATAAAGCTGACTCTTTGTTTTAATTTCCTGGCTAATTGGACAGCATAACTGCTTTTTCCGCTGCGGGCACCGCCTACAATGAATACAACATTTTTCATGAGTCTGCCTTTTGCAATATCATTAAATGTTCCGTGTCGTTAAGGGCAATGACCTTAGGTCTTTGAGATGAATGATATTCAATAATATTGACTGCAGCATTATCCTGCTGGAGGGTCCAAAAATTGTTGAAGCTCTGCCCTAAGGCCTCACACAAGATCACCCTGATAGGCCCGCTATGGGACACCAAGGCAATTGACTTGTCCTCATGTTGGGCTAATAAGGTCCCCAAGCCTTGCATGACCCGTGTACTAAAATCTTTAAAGCTTTC